>CAYLOP010000019.1:0-35361 GCA_964385305.1 uncultured Anaerolineaceae bacterium
TTGCATCCGGTGCATATGTTACGCAAGGCTTCGAGCGCAACCTTATGGTTTATAACACGGAAAGCTTCCTAAGGCTAGCGGACAGCGCCAAAACATTGAGCAATACAAACCCCGAAGCGCGTGCGGTGAGGCGCGTCATCTTTGGGGGTGCAGCGGATGTGCAATTGGATTCGTCCGGTCGAATCTTAATCCCACCTTTCCTCCGTCTCTATGCACAGTTAGACGGCGAGACATCGATTGTTGGTGCTGGGGAATACTTCGAAATCTGGAATGCTTCCGCTTGGCAAGAAGTGCTCGTCGCGGTAACTGATCCAGACGCTAATGCCGAGCGTTTTGCAGCTTTTGACCTTTCCTCGGGGTAGGCGGATGAGCGCGTCGAACGACGCCAACCTCGACCGTCGACACACCCCAGTACTTTACCAGCGCGTGCTTACCGCACTCAATCCATGTGTGGGAGCTCGCTATATAGATGGGACGCTCGGACTGGGAGGTCATGCGCGTGGGATCCTAGAAGCCTCAGCGCCGGACGGGCAATTGCTGGGGATCGACATCGACCCAATAACGCTCTTGCAGGCAGAGAAAAGGTTAAAGCCCTTTGGAGACCGAGTGCATCTCCAGCAAGGTAGCTATGCCAAAATGGCGGATTATGCTGCCTCGTTGGGGTGGGATAAGGTGGATGGGGTTCTGCTCGATCTGGGCTTCTCTTCCCTACAAGTTGACGATCCCAAACGCGGGTTCTCCTTCCGGGAGGAAGGACCTCTCGATATGCGTTTTGATCCCTCACAGCCCACCACAGCGGCGGAGCTGGTTAACCGACTACCGGAAAGTGAGCTTGCAGAGATTATCGCAAACTATGGCGAAGAGCCTCGAGCGCGCCGCGTGGCGCGTGCCATCGTTGGCAACCGGCCTTTGCAAACCACGCTTGAACTGGCAGAGGTCGTCAAGAACGTGGTGGGAAGGACACGGAAAGGCATTCATCCTGCGACGCGTACGTTTCAAGCCCTCCGCATAGTCGTCAACGAGGAGTTGGCAACTTTAGAGAGCGGTCTCGCTCAAGCGGTTAGTTTGCTCGCACCAGAGGGAAGGATCGCTGTGATCTCTTTCCATTCTTTGGAGGATCGCATCGTGAAACATTACTTTCGCCAGGAATCCAAGGATTGTGTTTGTCCACCGGAGCAGCCAGTTTGCACTTGTGAGCATCGTGCTCGGGTGGTGATCTTGACACGCCGGCCAATTCGTCCATCTGAGGCTGAGATTGAGGCCAATCCGAGGGCGCGCAGCGCTCGACTGAGAGTCGCGGAAAGACTTGCTATGGCATAGTCCTTGCACGCGCCGCAGATAATGCGGTGTGAGGTTTGTATGATGAGGCGACGTCGAATTCAAGCATTCAAACAAGCACCATGGCGGGTAAGACTGAGATTGACAGGTGGGTCTATGCTGCCCCTAATTGCGATCCTTGTTGTCTTTGGGATGTACCTGGCGGTGAATGCCAGACATACGCGGGTGGGTCGCGAGGTCTTGGTGTTGGAAGAGCAGCGGGCACATCTTCAGCGTAAGAATGAGGAGCTGACCGCCAATCTAGCAACGTTGATCTCGCCGGAGCGAATGGTTGAGTACGCGCGAGCGCTCGGTTTTCGACCGGCAGAGCCGGATGAGGTTCTGTATGTAGTTGTAGAGGGTTATTTTTCGCCCATACCATATACCCCTCCCAAGCCTCCTGCTATCCCGGACTCCGGGATGGAAGCGCTTTCGCCAGCATATACCGAGACACTTGGGGCGTGGATGTCACGTTGGTTGGGGATAGGGATATCGAATCGTGATCGATGAGCTAGGACTCTCCAGAGGTCGAGTTCGGGTTATTTTCGTCCTGATGGCCTTTGTCGGCCTCATCATGATCGTGCAACTCATCCGGGTGCAGTTTGGCCCGTACGCGCCCGCTTTTGCTGCGCGCGAGTCAGTCACGCGAGGCTTGCTAGATGAAGTTACTCCTTCTCGTGGCCTCGTTTTCGATCAAGACGGTCGATTATTGGCGTCTAATGTGCCGATGTACTACTTGGAGGTAGAAGTCCGCCAGCTCAATTCATTGAGCAAGAAGCAAATTGCGGCCGTGCTCTCTCAGGTGCTTGTTTTGCCATATGAGGACATCTACGCCCAGCTTGTGCGCGATTGGCTCGCGGAGGATCAGGTTCGTATCCGGTTGACACGCGATGTGGGTGAGGGGATGCGTTGGCCGATCACGGTTGATCAAGTCGTCGCCGATATGCTCAACGGTTTCCTCGCTGATCCGGAGGCGCCAGATTTGAGCGGTCTGGATCTTGTGCCTGGTCCGGAGAGGGCCTATCCGGCTGGGACGCTGGTGGGGCATGTTGTCGGATTTGTAAACCAAAAAGGCAAGGGATACTTCGGCATTGAGGGCTATTACGATGATTGGTTGGTCGGGAAGTCGATCAAGGTTGAGCGCGGTTCGATCCCACCAGAGGCGCGCCTGCAGCCCGATCCACCTGCCGGCGTCAACCTGGTCCTAACGATTGATCTCGATATCCAGAAGATGGTCGATGAGATCCTTCAGGAGGCCATTGAGGACTCCGGTTCGGAGAGTGGGCAGGTCATTGTGATGGATCCGAAAACCGGTGAAATCCTGGCGATGGCTATCCAGCCGCAACTCGACCCGGAGAACTATGAATCCTGGCTCTCGAAAGCGGAACGTTCGTCATTACAGGCATGGCTGGCAAGAGCGGGGGAGACGGGTGAGGATGAAGTGGTCGAAGAGGAGCCGGTGATCAATCCGGCGGTCGCGAGTGTCTATGAGCCAGGATCAACATTCAAGGTCCTGACCATGGCAGCGGCTTTGGATGCCGGGGTTGTGACGCCCGAGGATGAGTTTGTTGATACCGGTCAAATCGAAGTGGGTGGGCACACGATTCGCAACTGGGATGGCGGTGCCTGGGGGCCGCAAACCATGTTGGGGTGTATGCAGCACTCGCTCAATGTATGCCTGGCGTATGTCGCGTCCGAGAAATTAGGAGCGTCCCTTTTCTATGATTATTTACGCGCCTTCGGTATTGGTCAGGTCACAGGAATTGACCTTGCTGGGGAAGTCGCCGGTCAACTACGAACGCCTCGGCACCCAGATTGGACGGAGGCAGACATCGGGACTAACGCCTTTGGACAGGGTGTTTCGGTCACGCCTATTCAATTGTTGACGGCGGTAGGTGCTGTGGCGAACGAAGGCGTAATGTTGCAGCCCCACCTTGTTCGTGCGGTCGCAGGATCCGAGGGTGTGTATTGGCCTAAGAAGACCGCGTTGGGTAGGCCTATTTCGGCGGAGACCGCGCAGGTTTTGACCGAGATGTTGGCGGAATCACTTGAGAAGGAGACGAACTTCGCAAATGTTGAGGGTTATCGCCTCGCCGGGAAGACCGGCACTGCGCAGATACCGTCTGAATATGGCTACGACCCCAAATGGACGATCGCTTCCTTTATTGGTTGGGGACCTGTTGAAGATCCGCGCTTTGTCGTATTCGTGCGACTCGACAAACCGGAAATCTCACCCTGGGGTTCGGTTGTCGCTGCGCCTATCTTCCGAGATGTGGTAAAGCGGTTGGTCGTTATGCTGGGAATACCGCCGGATGATGTGCGAAATCAGATCGCAGGCGGTTAGGGGAGTGCTAGGGGTATCATGCTCACGATAGAGTTTGTGCTCGAAACGTTGACCGATCAGAAGGGATGGGAAAAACCCCATGTCCTAACAGACGCGGTGATTGATTCACGCCTGGTTATCCCTGGGTCGCTCTTTGTCGCGCTCCCGGGTGAACAGGTCGACGGCCATGACTTCGTGGGTGATGCCTTCCAGAAAGGCGCCATCATGGCGCTAGTAGATCGTGATGTCGAGCGGGAACTGTCTGTGTTGGATCTCCGGCAACCAGATGCTTTGGAACGCTCCCTGGAACTCGAGACTCCCTTCTGCCTGCGTGTACCGGATACGCTTGATGCATTGCAGAAAGTCGCTGCACGGTGGCGGGAAACGCTATCGCTGCGTGTGATCGGTGTCACGGGAAGTGTGGGCAAGTCGACGACCAAAGAGCTTGCTGCTGAGGTGCTTCAACGCCGCTATCGCACGATGAAGAATCCTGGGAATCTCAACAACGAGATCGGTTTGCCGCTCAGTCTGTTCCGCCTTACGCGAGCGCACGAGCGTGCGGTATTAGAGATGGGTTTCTACGTGCCAGGAGAGATTAAGCTCTTATGTGAGATCGCACGGCCGCACGTGGGGGTGGTGACCAATATCAGCCCGGTCCATCTGGAACGCGCAGGCAGCATGGATGCCATCGTTCAGGGGAAGGGTGAGTTGGTCGAGAGCCTTCCACCAGCTCCCGAGGGGACAGCAATCCTCAATCATGATGACGGACTCGTTCGCTCGATGGCGGATCGAACGAAAGCCTCGATTTTCTTCTATGGGCTCACTTCCGATGCCGACCTTTGGGCGAGCGATATCCAAGGACTGGGGTTGGAGGGCGTTCGCTTCGTGATGCACTACCAGGGTGAAGATATTCATGTGCGTGTGCCCCTGCTCGGTCGTCACTCCGTGCACACCGCCTTGCGAGCGGCTGCCGTGGGTTTGGTGGAAGGGCTGAGTTGGGAAGAGATCGTCAGCGGATTGCAAAGCAGTAAGAGTCAACTACGGCTTGTCGCCGTCAAAGGTCCGGAGGGCGCACTCATCCTCGATGACACATACAACGCTGCACCCTCCTCTGTGATTGCAGCGTTGAATCTTCTGGCGGAATTGGATGGTCGTCGAGTCGCTGTGCTGGGTGACATGTTGGAATTGGGGGATTTTGAGGAGCGTGGGCACCGTATGGTCGGCGTGCGCGCCGCGCAGGTGGCCGATGAGCTTGTCGTAGTTGGCCAGCGTGCACGCTGGATCGCAGACGAGGCCATGAAAGCAGGGATGGCGGCATCCCAGGTCTCGACCTTTGAAGAAACTCAAGCTGCCCTTGAATATCTCAAGGACCATACCGGGGCGAATGATGTGGTTTTGGTCAAAGGCTCCCGTGGTATGCAGATGGATCAAATTGTAACGGTTCTTGAGGAGATCGCATGAGCGAAACCGCTTTGGCGCTTTCACTCGGGGGGATCACCTTCCTTCTCACCGTGATATGGGGTGGGCCCTTGGTGCGTATTCTACGAATGCTGCATATCGGCGAGCAAATACGAATCGAGGGTCCCCAGCGCCATTTTACCAAATTGGGTACGCCGACAATGGGCGGATGGCTCTTCATCATCCCCATCGTACTGATTACGGGGGTCTTGAACCTTGTGTCGATTTTGGGCGACCTCAATATTCTGGGCAATTCCATTCTGCTCCCGCTGCTCACGCTGATCGCGTATGCCCTGGTTGGAGCGTGGGACGATTGGCTGGGGCTGCGAGGATCGACGCGCGGGGAGGGGATGAAGGGTCGCTGGAAGTTCCTGCTCCAAACCATCATCGCGCTTGGTGTTGCGATGGTTTTGAAATATGGCTTGCGACCGGTAGAGCTCATCTTGCCGAACATTCCTGAACCCATCCAACTTGGGGTGTGGTATGTGCCCATCGCGATGTTTTGGATCGTGGGTTTCAGCAACGCGGTAAATCTCACGGACGGCCTGGATGGTTTGGCGGGGTTGATCTCGGCTACGGCGTTTGCGGCCTATGGTGCGATTGCCCTCCTGCAAGGCCAGATCTTCCTGGTCCGTTTTTGTTTCACCGTCGTCGGCGCGCTGTTCGCCTTCCTCTGGTACAACGCCCACCCCGCCGAACTTTTCATGGGTGATACCGGTGCCTTAGCGCTGGGTGGAACGTTGGCTGTTGTGGCGCTGATGACAGGACAGTGGGCTTTGTTGCTGGTGATCGCCATTATCCCTGTTAGCGAAACCTTGAGTGTTATTTTGCAGGTCGCTTATTTCAAGTTGACCAAAGGTCGTAGGTTATTCAAGATGGCGCCTTTGCATAATCACTTCGAGCTTAGCGGGTGGAGCGAAACCCAAATCGTACAGCGTTTTTGGCTTGTGGCTTTGCTGTCCGGCATGTTTGGGGTCGCTCTAGCTTTGATCTAATGGGAGCGAGATATGGAAATCGGAATGCTTTGGTTCGACGATAGTTCACGCTCGCTGAACGATAAGATCACGCGCGCGGTGACTTTCTACAAGGAAAAGTACGGCTCCTCGCCGACGCATTGCCTTGTCCACCCCGATACGCTGAATGGTGGAGATGGCATATTGGGCGGTGTGGAGGTTCAAGGGGCGCGCTCGGTGATGCAGCACCATTTCTGGATTGGTATCGACGACAAAGCGCGTCGTGTCCAATCATCACGTTCTAAAGCCGCTAAAGTGGAGTGACGATCGCAGTGGATCCGCATCATGCCAGAGATATTGCTCACGCCGGACAGGCAAGGGAATGGAAGGGGGTGCGCGTTGTCGTGCTCGGATTGGCACGACAGGGTAAGGCGCTTGCCCGATTCCTGTGTGGTGAAGGGGCTGATGTCGTGATCAGCGATTTGAAACCTGCGGACCTTCTTGTGGAGGCGCGTCAAGAATTGGCCGATCTCAAGCTGAGCTATGTCCTCGGTGGCCATCAGCCTTCGCTTCTTGATGGCGCCGATCTGCTGTGCCTCTCAGGTGGTGTTCCCGCCGATCTGCCGCTGGCACAGCAAGCTCGGGAGCAGGGCATCCCTGTGGAAAATGATTCACAGATTTTCATGGAAGCCTGCCCTGCTCCCGTGATCGGCGTGACCGGTTCGGCGGGAAAAACGACGACGACAACGCTTATGGGTAGGATCGCAGATGCACACTACGCGGCTACAAACGGGCGAGCGTGGGTTGGCGGTAATATCGGCAGGCCGCTTCTCATGGAGTTGTCCGCGATCCAGCCGGACGATCTGGTGATCTTGGAGTTATCGTCCTTCCAACTCGAATTGATGACGATCAGCCCGCATATTGCCGCGGTGCTGAATGTGACACCCAATCACTTGGACCGTCACCATACCATGGAGGCATACACCGCTGCAAAAGCACGAATTCTCGATTATCAGGACGCACACGACGTGGCGGTGTTAGGGCGTGATGATCGGGGAGCGTGGAACCTTCGTGATCGCGTCAAGGGCAGGCTGATAAGTTATGGGTGGGAGGCACCGGTCGATGGGGATGGTGTGTACATGGCAGGCGACACCATCGTTCTGCATACCTCCAGCGGAGAACAGGCGCTTCTCCCCTGCGATGCGGTTGAACTGCGTGGCGAGCACAATCTCTTGAATGTGATGGCGGCATGCGCGTTGGCCGCAAGCGTAGGGATCGCATCGGATGCGATTGAAGCCGGTGTGCGCGGCTTTAGCGGAGTTCCACATCGCTTGGAATTTGTACGCCGGGTAGGTGGGGCAGATTGGTATAACGATTCCATCGCCACGGCACCTGAGCGAGCGATCGCGGCTATCCGGGTCTTTGATGAACCTCTCATTTTGCTGGCTGGCGGAAGGGATAAGGATCTGCCGTGGCAAGTGTTCGCTCGAGTTGCTTGTGAGCGTGTTCGAGATCTGGTCTTGTTTGGTGAAGCGGCAGGGAAGATTGCCGATGCGATCGAGGAGGTCCAAGACGCAGACTGCGTGGTTCATCTTGAATTATGCAAGGGATTTGATCAAGCCGTGGAGGCGGCTGCAAAACTCGCCCAACCAGGGGATGTCATACTCCTGGCCCCAGGTGGGACGAGTTTCGATGAGTTTGCGGATTTTGAAGCCCGCGGAGAGCGTTTCCGTGAGCTTGTGAAGGCTTTGGAATGAAGAAGGCTCCGAACCTGACAAGCATGACTGCACCTGCACGCCGGCGTCGACTGACGCTGGGGGCGGATCCTTGGCTGGTGGTGTTGACCATCGTGCTGGTTTGTTTTGGTTTGGTGATGGTTTACTCGGCCAGTTGGGATGTGTCTTGGCGGTTGCTGGACGATCCGAATGCGCTTTTCCGTTCGCAGCTTCTCCACATTGGTTTCGGACTTGTCACATTGCTCGTCGCAGCTTGGTTCCCGATACCCTGGCTGCGCCGGTTTGCGCTTCCAATCATGATCGCCACGATCCTTGCGCTCGTTGCTGTGCTTCTTGTAAATCTCGGATCTGAACACAAGCGGGCATTTATTGGTGAATCTATTCAGCCGTCCGAGTTGGCGAAGTTGGCGCTGATTATCTATTTGGCCGTCTGGATGGAATCGAAGGGCGACCGCCTAGCGGATATGGGCTACGGACTTATGCCGCTGATTTTGATCATGGGTCTCGTTGGTGGATTGATTTTATTGCAGCCCGATCTCAGCGCTGGGCTGACGGTAGGTGTTGTGGCGGTAACGATGTTCTACCTGGCTGGCGCCCGACTTTGGCAGGTGGCCATGATGATGCTAGGGGGCAGCGGGTTGGCTTATATCTTGGTCCGCGTCACAACCACTGGGCAGGAGCGATGGAAGATGTTTCTTGGAGGTCTTGTTGATCTTCAGGAAGCTTCCTATCACGTTCAGCAGTCGCTGCAGTCGTTCTACTCGGGCAGTATTCTTGGGCGCGGTCTTGGCGCCAGCCGGGGGAAATTCGGCTTTCTCCCCGCGCCGCACACCGACAGCATTTTCGCAATTGTCGGGGAAGAATTAGGGCTGTTGGGGGCGCTTGGGATCATCGCGCTCTTTTGCCTATTTGTGTGGCGCGGTTTTCATGTAGCCTTACATGCTCCCACACGTTTACAGAAGCTCTTGGCCAGTGGGATCACATTCTGGATCGGTGTCGAAGCGCTGATCAACATGTCAGTCTTATTGGGACTCCTCCCGTTTGCCGGTAATGCCTTACCCTTCTTCAGCTTTGGGGGGTCGAGCTTGGTGACTACGCTTACTGGCGTCGGCATATTGCTCAATATCTCTCGCAAGGTGCCAGAGTCGGATGAATTGAGAGGTCAAGTTGCGAATCTTGGTAGCAGCGGGCGGAACTGGGGGCGGCGTATATCCCGCCTTAGCCGTCGTCGAAGCGCTCGGCAGGCACGCTGAGGTGCTTTGGGTGGGCGCCGAAGGAGGGATGGAAGCCTCCCTGGTCCGCCGCATCGGCATTGCGTATCAAGCAATCCCGGCAGCGGGGGTCCATGGTGTTGGCGTGCGACAGTTGCCAGGTAACGTGAAACGCTTGGTGAAAGGGGTTCTTCGTGCCCGGCAGGTCATTCGCGCCTTTCGACCTGACGTGCTGTTCTTCACGGGTGGTTATGTGGGCATCCCTGTCGCATTGTCCGGACGACGACTGCCGAAGGTCGTTTTTGTGCCCGACATCGAGCCCGCGCTAGCGTTGCGTTTGATCGCGCGGATGGCGGAGGTCATCACGGTTACGACAGAAGCTTCTCGCGAGTTTTACAAAGGCGATAAGAGGATCGTTGTCAGTGGGTATCCGACGCGTGAGAGCCTGCAAGAGATTACAAGGGAGCAGGCTTGCATCAACATGAACCTAGATTGTGAGAAACCGGTCCTGTTGGTCTTTGGCGGTAGTAGAGGGGCTCGTTCAATCAATCAGGCACTATGGAAATGTCTGCCCATTATGCTGGCGAAAACCCAGGTCGTTCATATCACCGGTGAGTTGGATTGGCCGCGTGTGGAGGAAGTGCGTAAGGAACTCGCACAATCCTTGAGCCGCGACTACCACGTCTTCCCCTACCTGCACGAGGAGATGGCATCTGCCTTGGCAGCTGCCGATCTGGTGGTCTCTCGAGCTGGTGCGGCTGTTCTGGGAGAGTATCCCTTGTTTGGGTTGCCCGCCGTGCTGGTCCCATACCCACATGCTTGGCGCTATCAAGAAATGAACGCGGCATTCTTGGAGGAAAAGGGCGCAGCAGTTCGGATCGTGGATGAACGGCTCGCCCAAGATTTGATGGGTACGGTGGAGGGCTTACTGGAAGATCGAGAACAGTTGAGGTCAATGGGCGCCGCCGCACGTTCGATGGCGGTCCCTCACGCGGCCCAATCGATCGCAGCGGAAATTACGCATCTGGTTGAAGCAAAAGGCGGAGCGCATGGTTAGCCTGGTCGTAGTCTTTATCACTTTCATCATCCTGTTCGCAATCATTGGAGGGATGCGCGGCTGGGCGAAAGAACTGCTTGCAACGAGTTCGATTGTGCTGGCACTTTTCCTTATGCAAATCCTGGATCACCACATTCGACCGTATTACACAGCACTCATGATGCAGCCGCCAGCGACACAATTTATGATCCGCGGCGCGATGCTCGTTTTACTGGCGTTCTTTGGCTATCAAACACCGAATATCCGGGCGCTGCAGCCGAAAATGGTCCGTGAACGGTTACAAGATATATTGTTGGGGATTTTCATGGGCGCCTTGAACGGTTATCTGCTCGTTGGGTCTCTGTGGTTCTTTCTCCACGACCTTAACTATCCGACCTCCCTGGTTCAAATGCCGACGGAGGGGACGGAGTTGTTTGAGCAGATCCAATCCCTAATCCATTATCTCCCTCCAAGCGTGTTGCCCATTCCGCAGATTTATTTTGCGGTCGGTATCGTATTTGTATTCATTATTGTGGTGTTCGTATGAAGAGGAGAATACATCTGGTGGGTATTGGAGGCGCTGGATTATCTGCAATCGCACGTGTTTTGCATGAACGGGGAGAGACGGTGACCGGTTCTGATCAATCGCATTCAATCTATACGCAAGCGCTCGAGCAGATCGGTATACCGGTAGTGTACGGTCATCGAGCCGAGAACGTGGCGGGAGCAGATGTGGTCTTAGCGTCATCCGCCGTGCCGGATTCCAACGTGGAGCTGGAGACGGCGCACGATGCCGGCATTCCGGTTCTCCGTCGAGCAGCTTTCTTGGGTGAGCTGACGTCAGAAAAGCAAACGATCGCGGTTGCTGGCACGCATGGCAAGAGTACGACAAGCGGGATGATCGCCTGGCTATTAGACCAGGCGGATCGCTCGCCCAGCTTCATCGTGGGAGGTGTGCTGATCGACTTCAACACCAATGCCCATTCGGGGACTGGACCACTTTTTGTGATCGAAGCAGACGAATACGCCCATACATTCTTGGGATTGCACCCGTCGGTGGCGGTGGTGACCAACGTGGAACATGATCACCCCGACACCTATCCGACAGCAGCGGAATTCCAAGAAGCTTTTCGAGCGTTCGCAGGGCAGGTGAAGGATTTGCTCGTGGTCTGTGAGGATGATCCAGTGGCTTCTTCCCTACATCCAGAAGGTGTAGCCAGAATCACGTACGGTCTTGGAGGTGATGCAGTCTGGCGGGCGGAGGAGATCCGGCAAAATGCGGCCGGGGGCTCAGATTTCCTGGTCCTGCACCATGATGAGGTGCTCGGTCTTGCAAGAACACGTCTGCCAGGTGAACACAATGTGCTAAACACGCTGGCTGCGCTGGCTGTCGTCGATCACTTTGGGGTTGATTTCAAAGAAGCGCGAGAAGGACTTACAGCGTTTCGGGGCGTTGGGAGGCGCTTCGAAATCCTGGGGGAGATGGCAGGTGTGACGGTGGTGGATGATTATGCCCATCATCCGACGGAGATACGAGCCACCTTGCGCGCTGCTCGTCAACGTTTCCCTGGCCAAACCCTATGGGCGGTCTTTCAACCGCATACTTTTTCCCGGGCACGAATCTTGCTACATGAGTTTGTAACGGCGTTTGAGGATGCGGATCATGTCATTGTCACGGAAGTTTTCGCCTCACGGGAGAAGCCGGACCCGGAGATGAGCGGGAGCGTGATTGCAGAGCAGATTGAACATCGTGACGTGCGCTTCTGCGCCACTTTATCTCAAGCCGAGGAGGATCTCCTGGAGCGTGTCCGCCCTGACTCTGTCGTTGTGACCTTGAGTGCAGGAGACGGTAATGAAGTCGGGAAAATGTTGCTTCAGAATCTCTCCAAGCCAGAAGGAGGCAAATCGCATGCGTGAGAATAAGCGACGAATTTTCGAGATAGACCGTCGGATGGAGCTCAGACTTCGGTTAGCTTCGAAGCGATTGGGCGATCGCGAGTATTTCAGTCCAATTGCGGAATACATTGCTGGTCAGCCGGAGCGAGAGGTGGTTGACCGCTTGATTGAGAGAGTACGCCGTCTATGACGACGATGTCTTTGCCCACAGCCAAAGTTAATGCGTTGCGAGAGGCTTTTGGCGGCGAATTACGCCTCAATGAGCCTATAGCTCAGCATACGTCTGCACGCATTGGCGGCGCGGCTGATTTCTTGCTGGTCGCTCGTACGGCGGGGCAATTGACGCAGTTCTCACAAACGCTTTGGAATCTAGAGGTTTCGTTCCGGGTGATCGGTGGAGGCTCGAACATTCTGGTTTCGGACGCTGGGATCCGCGAGGTGGTGGTGCTCAACCAAGCCCGGAATGTCCGTTTCATCGAATCGGAGCAGGACCCACGGCTTCGCGCGGAATCCGGAGCATCTTTGGCAAACGTGGCTCAGCGCGCGGTTTCACGAGGATGGACAGGGCTGGAGTGGGCTGCCACCGTCCCGGGGACGGTGGGCGGGGCTGTTGTCGGGAATGCTGGAGCCTACGGTGGGGACATTGCCCAGTGTTTGGAGGTGGCCGAGATCTTGCAACCATCGAAGGGGGTCGTGTCGTGGGCGTCGGAGCGGTTTGCGTATGCCTACCGTGATAGCTGGTTGAAGCGCAATCCAGGCCAGTCCATCGTCATCACAGCGACGTTTCACTTGGAGCGTGCGTCACCGGAGGAGACGAAAGCGACGATGGATGCTTTCGTCGCACAGCGCCAGCAGTCTCAGCCGCGGGGCGCAAGCATGGGTTCTATGTTTAAGAATCCGCCCGGTGATTATGCGGGGCGGATGATTGAGGAGGCTGGTCTTAAGGGCATGCAATGTGGGAACGCGCAGATCAGCACGCAACACGGGAATTATTTTATCAATCTGGGGGGCGCGACTGCCACCGATGTGAAGGAACTCATCGACATCACGCGTTTGAAGGTGGCAGCCCTATTCGGTGTTGAATTAGTGTTGGAGGTTGAGTTGGTCGGTGATTGGAAGGTTGGGTTGAACGATGCCGCGATCACGTCGGTAGGAGGCGGGCGTTGACGGATCGATTGAAAGTTGGCGTCCTGTTCGGTGGAAGATCAGGGGAGCATGAAATCTCCCTGATGTCTACGCGTTCGCTGATCGGGGCGATGGACCCAGCGAGATATGAGGTCATCCCGATCGGCATCACGCATGCGGGGCATTGGCTTCATGGGGAACACGCACTCGATCATTTCGAGCAGGGTTCGACCGACACGCTTGAGCCTGTGTTGATGATTGGTGAGCCAGGGCAGAAAACCCTCTATCGACGGCTTGAGGGTGGGGGGTTGGAGCCACTGTACCAGTTGGATCTCATCTTCCCCGTGCTGCACGGCACGTTTGGTGAAGATGGCACGCTGCAGGGCTTTCTGGAGCTGGCCGAGATGCCCTATGTGGGAGCCGGTGTGCTCGGTTCATCCGTGGCGATGGATAAGGGATTGTTCAAGCATGTCATGCGTGCCAACCAAATACCTGTTGTGGATTGGGTGGTTGTACTCTCATCTCAACTCGAGCAGGACATGGATGGCGTACTGCAGAAAGCGGAAGCTGTGGCGCCGTATCCGTTATTCACAAAGCCTGCGAATCTTGGGTCCTCAGTTGGCGTTAGTAAATGTGAAAGTCGATCGGATCTCATCGAGGGTGTATTGGATGCAGCGCGATATGACCGCAGGATCCTGATCGAACGCGGCGTGAATGCGCGCGAGATCGAGGTGAGCGTCTTGGGGAATGATGATCCGGAAGCCTCGATCCCGGGAGAGATCGTTCCGAGCGATATCTTTTACTCCTACAGAGCAAAATATATTGATGACGCCTCGGATTTGCTGATCCCGGCCCCGATCGACGAGGGCACAGCTGAAGAAGCGCGCACGCTCGCGATACAGGCATATAAGTTAATCGACTGCGCCGGAATGGCGAGGGCGGATTTTCTGCTCGATCGTGTAAGCGGTGTGCTGTATCTAAATGAGATCAACACCATCCCAGGGTTCACCCGCATCAGCATGTACCCCAAGTTGTGGGAGGCGAGCGGTGTGGCATATCCGGAATTGGTGGATCGACTAGTTGAACTGGCATTTGAGCGGCATGCACAGAAGGAGAGGTTGATGCGGATATATGGGGGTGAGGGATGACGTTTCGCGAGCAGGCGCTCGATGGGACTATGTCGCGATCCGAACGGGTGCGCGCACGGCGTGCTCGGGTGGAGCGTGAGTTCGAACCAGCGCCTCGAGAGTGG
Source organism: uncultured Anaerolineaceae bacterium (assembly GCA_964385305.1). GTDB lineage: Bacteria > Chloroflexota > Anaerolineae > Anaerolineales > E44-bin32 > CAYLOP01. The sequence goes on from CAYLOP010000019.1 coordinate 14,308, forward strand.
CGGCGGAAACCACCACGTACGCGTCGACCACGTCGTCGTCTCGATATTGCACTTGCTCCAGAGCGAGCTGTTGAGGTTCGGCTCCCGGCACCCCCGACCTTCAGGATGCGGGATCGCCTGATGACCGCGGCACTTTTAGCGGCTGCTCTTTGGTGGCTCGCTGGTGTGCTTTCCTCTACGCGATTTCATGTGGCTGAAGCAGCGGTCCATGGAAACACATTGCTGAGCGCCTCCCAGGTTCGGTCCTCCGCTAAGGTGGACGGCAAGCTTATCTTTGTCGTTAACACGGAAGAAGTTGCCAGCCGCTTGCAGGAGTTACCTGAGGTATCCACGACGGCCGTAGAGGTACACTGGCCCAATACGGTGGACATTCATGTACAGGAGCGCCAGCCCGTTGTGGCGTGGAACGATGCCGGTCGGACGTGGTGGCTGAGTCCAGATGGTACAGGAATCGTCGAGCGCGATGCGGCTTTGAATCTGGTGCATGTGGAGACCGAAGAGCCATTTTTGCAGATCAGCGAAGATGCACTATTACCTGTTATTGAGCCGAGCTTGCTCCAGTCGGCTATTACTTTGAAGGAAAAACTGCCTGAGGTCGATCACCTGCAGTATGACCGCCAATACGGCTTGGGGTATGAGGATCCACGCGGCTATCTTGTGTACTTTGGCGCTGAAGGCGACATGGCGCTGAAAATGCGCATCTATGAAGCCATTGTGTCGAAGCTAGAAGGAGAAGGCAATCCGGTAGACATGGTCAATGTAGCAGATCCTTCAGCGCCATATTTTCGTTTGGTGAGGTGAGAGGCGTGGCAGCGATTATTGGAACCGACGATACCATTTTCGTGGGCATAGACGTTGGCACCACCAAGGTCTGTGTCCTCGTGGGCCAAGTGACGTCTGAAAGCCAGGTACGTGTAATCGGCGTGGGTATCGTACCTTCGCAGGGTATGCGTAAGGGGGGCGTTGTGAGCCTGGAAGGTGTTGCACGAGCCGTTGAAGCCGCAAAAGATAAAGCCGAGCGCACCTCTGGTTACGAGATAACCTCTGCGCTTGTGAGTCTTTCCGGTGGGCAGATCGCCTCTTTGAATAGCAAAGGAATGACAGGCGTGACGGGACGAACAATTGGTTTCGATGATGTCAATCGAGCCATCGATGCAGCCCGTTCGATCGCAATTCCCTACAATCGGAGCCTTGTCCATGTCATCCCGCGTGGGTTTGTCGTTGACGGTCAAGATGGGATCAAGTCCGCGATCGGCATGCATGGCTACCGCCTCGAAGTGGAAGCGCACATTGTCACAGCCGCCTCGACCGCCCTGCGTAACTTGGAAAAATGCATTGAAGCGACAGGGGTTGAAGTGGATGAGTGGGTCTTGAGTTCTCTGGCTGCTGGAAGCGTTGTCCTAACCGACACAGAAAGGGAGATGGGGGTGGTGGTCTGTGATATCGGCGGTGGGACGACAGATCTTGCGATCTATATCGAGGGCGCGGTATGGCACACGGCTGTCATCCCTGTGGGGGGTGAACATCTTACAAATGACATCGCCCAAGGCTTACATCTGCCATACGAAACGGCGGAGATGGTGAAGCAGCGCCATGGGCATGCTCAGAAAGCATGCATTGAGGCCATGCAGATGATTGCGGTGCGGCCGTTTGGTAAGGAAGCACCCGTCCAGATCAAACGTCAGGATCTCGCAGCGATCCTTGAACCCAGAGTCGAAGAGCTTTTCAGTCTGGTACGACAGGAGATCAAGAGAAGCGGCTACGATGGGTTGCTGCCGGCAGGAGTCGTTCTTACGGGAGGGACAAGTCACCTGCCAGGTATCCAGGAGGTTGCAGGGGACGTTTTACACCTCCCGGTGCGGTTTGCGCAGCCTGGTGAACTACGCGGTTTGGTCGATCGACTGCGATCGCCCGCGTTCTCAGCCAGTCTTGGTTTGCTCGAGTGGGCGCGCTTAGAGGATGAACAACGGGCGATAGAGGGATTTGGTTATGCCGGAGGTCCGTTCGAAAGAATCACGCTTGGGCGGGCAGCTGATTTCTTCAGGCGTTTATTGCCTGGATAACTGGCTTGTCTCAACCGAGAGGTCGGTAGGTTGAGATGAGAACATCGAAGTGAATTGAGGAGGAAAGAGATGCAACCTATACCACAGGCAGAATCCTTCGCTAGGATCATGGTCGCGGGTGTGGGAGGCGGTGGCAGCAACGCCGTCAACCGCATGATCGAAGAGGGCTTGGCAGGGATCGAATTTGTCGCTGTCAACACCGACGCTCAGGCGCTCTTGCTTTCAAACGCCCCGAAGCGCGTCCGTATTGGCGATAAACTGACGCGCGGGCTTGGAGCGGGCGGCGACCCAGAGGTTGGTCTGAATGCGGCAGAAGAGTCGGCGGAAGACCTTTATGAAGTGCTCAAAGGTGCCGACATGGTCTTCATTGCCGCGGGGATCGGAGGCGGGACCGGCACGGGCGCAGCGCCGATCATTGCGCAGATCTCCAAGGAAATCGGCGCGCTGACGATCGGTGTCGTCACACGGCCGTTTACGTTTGAGGGTGCGAAACGGCAGCAAACTGCCGAGGCGGGCATTCAAAAGCTCAAGGAACATGTCGATACATTGATCGTCATCCCGAATGATCGCCTCCTTCAGATTGCGGATAAACGCGCAAGCTTGCAGGAATCCTTCAAACTGGCAGACGACGTCCTACGGCAGGGTATTCAGGGGATCAGCGAGTTGATCACCATCCCGGGTTTGATCAACCTGGACTTTGCTGATGTGCGTACGATCATGTCGGAAGGCGGTGCCGCACTGATGGCCGTCGGCCGAGCATCCGGTGAGGATCGGGCTCGCGTGGCGGCCGAGCAGGCGATATCCAGCACCCTTTTAGACATCACGATCGATGGCGCTCGGGGCATTCTCTTCAATGTTACCGGCGGTTCCAATCTATCGTTGTTTGAGGTCAACCAAGCGGCGGCGATCATCAAGGAGACCGCGCATCCCGAGGTCAATCTGATCTTTGGGGCGGTCATTGATCCCAGCATGAATGATGAACTCCGTGTGACCGTTATTGCAACTGGATTCGATCGCACGAGCAGCTCTCATCGAGCCGTACGCCGACCGCGCAGTCGCACGGAAGCCAAGGCGGCCGTTAGTGATGGGATGGAACTGGTCGAGGAGTTTCAACCGCAGGCTTTTGACGTCAACGATCTCGACATCCCGGCTTTCCTCCGCCGAAGATAACGTGCGTGGGCTCTTTGCCACGACGTTATCTCATTTTGGGATGCCAGAGAGGCCGTTTGCCGCCCGGCAGCTCTGGCACGCCCATTCGCATGCAGACCGGCGCCGGATTCCTCCTCCCGACGCCGATCTGCCGCGTCTTGGGCATGGGTTACCAAAGTACTAAAAAATTTAAGGTTTTTCGGCGTTTTTTCCTTGCGCGCTTTTAATAGACTATGATAGAATTTGCCGCCTTCTCCCTTAGATGTTGGGGACTGAGTGGGACTGTCTCCTACAATTGGCGTCGAACTCATGTTCTGAAAGAGGGTCAACATCATGCGTTGTCCTTATTGCAGGAGTCAACAAACACGCGTGATCGATACCTCACACGCCCGAGGCGGCATACGGCGACGACGTGTGTGTCTCGGCTGCAATCAGCGCTTCAGTACCTACGAGCGTGCCATCTTAGCTTCTCCACTCGTCACTAAACAAGATGGTACAAGGGAAGAGTTCGACCGAGATAAGCTTGCTCAGGGGATAAGGATTGCGTGTGTCAAGCGACCGGTATCAGCCGCAGATATCGACCGTTTGGTGGGTGAGGTTGAATCGGCTTTACAAGCCATGGGAAAGGCAGAAGTCTCATCACGTATTATCGGGGACATGGTTATCGCCGGACTTAAAGAATTAGATCACATTGCCTATGTCCGGTATGCCATTGTGTACTTGGGCTTGGATGATCTCCAAGCAATACGGGATGAGATCAACCGATTACTTGAAGCGTAGTTCATCGCAGCAGAACGAACGCCAGGGTGGAACGATCACAATTCCTATTAGGTAATTCTTAGTGTTTCGCGAGGATAGGGATGTTGGATTCACCGAAGCAAGAGGTCGATCTCGCTATACAAAACAATCTCGATGCGGATAAGTCGTCCTCCCCGGAGATGCTCAAGAAAGTGGAGTTGGAGGAGAACGCGCGCACGATCTTAAACAAGCGTTATATTCGCCGCGATGCCGAAGGCCGCCTGACAGAGACCGTAGAAGAGATGTTCTGGCGGGTCGCTTCTCATGTTGCGAGTGTGGAGCAAGAATGGAGTGGGGATGTTGCGCCCGTTGCAAAGCATTTCTACGATCTCCTTGCCACCAAGCGTTTCTTCCCTAATTCACCCACGTTCACCGGCGCGGGGACCCCACTGGGGCAACTCGCAGCATGTTTCGTGCTTCCCATCTCGGATGATATGGGTCGCGATGGGGCTGGTATCTTTCAGACCTTGCGCGATGCTGCACTCATCCAGCAGACCGGCGGCGGGAATGGTTTCGCCTTCTCCCGTCTGAGACCGAAAGGCGATCTAGTTAAGTCCTCCGCCGGACATGCGACCGGTCCGGTAGGTTTCCTTCGAGTGTATGATCAAGCATTCGGCGAGATTGCGCAGGGTGGCACACGCCGAGGCGCCAATATGGCGGTTTTACGCATCGACCATCCGGATATTGAAGAGTTCATCACTTGTAAGACGGATGAGAACGCCATCAGCAATTTCAATATCTCCGTGGGGATCACCGATGCCTTCATGGAAGCGGTAATGCGCGACGATTGGTGGGAGCTGCGTTTCCCCGATGTTTCCGCTCCAGAATATAAAGGCTTCGAAGGAAGCTTAGAACAAGCTGAAAAGATTGGCGTTCCGATCCGTGTACATGCACGTGTGCGCGCTCGCGCGCTCATGGAAAAAATTGTGCATCAAGCCCATCTTAACGGCGAACCGGGTGTGCTCTTCCTCGATACGGCCAACCGTGCAAACCCCCTTCCTCACCTCTACGACCTGGAAGCCACGAATCCCTGCGGCGAGCAGTGGCTGGGTAGCTATGAAAACTGCTGTTTGGGATCCATCAATCTCGCTCAGCATTTCGGCCCAGAGGGATCTGTGGATTGGGAAAAGCTTCAAAAAACCACCATTCTCGCAACCCGATTCCTAGACGATGTCGTCTCTGCGAATGCCTACGTGCCCGCCGTGCCCGCCTTGCGTGAGGCGGCTATGCGAGCTCGGCGCATTGGATTGGGCATCATGGGGCTCGGCGATCTTCTCTACCACGCCCGACTGCGCTATGGATCCGAAGAAGCACAAGAATTTTCCGCCCAGGTGATAGAATTCATCCGCTACCACAGCATGCTGACAAGTATCGATCTAGCCCACCAACGCAGCCCCTTCCTTGCTATCCAAGGCAGTATCTACGACCCTGATGATTTGCGATGGAGCCCGCCTGAACCTCTCCATCCCTTCCATCTAGATTTTGGTCGCCCTTATCTCGATTGGACACAAGTGACCGAGGGGATCAGGCAGCACGGTATCCGGAATGCCGCCCAAACCACCATCGCACCGACGGGTACGATCGCCACTGTCGCCGGATGCGAAAGCTATGGTTGTGAGCCGGTGTTCGCGCTTGCGTACTATCGTCATGTCGACGACAAGGGCAAGGATTTGCAATTGACGTATATTAGCCCACTCTTCCTGCAAGCGCTCTCTGCCGCGGGTTTCGATGAAGGTCACAGGCAGGAGATCATTAATCAAGTTATGGAAACCGGCTCGTGCCAAAATGCCGACCGCATTCCGGAGAACTTCAAGGACATCTTCGTCGTCTCCCAGGATATTCGCGCGGAAGAGCATGTGCGCATGCAGGCTGCCCTTCAAGCCTTCGTGGACAACAGTTTGAGCAAGACGATTAACTTCCCGAAAGATGCTATGGAAGATGATGTCGCTAATGCGTACATGTTGGCGTGGGATCTTGGGATCAAAGGGTTGACGGTTTACGTCACGGGTTCACGCGATAAAGTAGTCTTGGAGACGAGGGCTACGGCTGAGAAGCGGATTGCACCTATTGAGCAGAAGCAGCTTCATATGTGGTTGGAGGGGAAAAAGCCGCGTCCCCAGTGTCTGGACGGCTCCACCTATCAAATCCGCACACCTTTGGGCAAGGCATTTGTAACGATTAACCGCAACGGCGATAGTCAACCCTTTGAGGTTTTCATTACAACCGCGAAGGCGGGTTCATCCACGGCTGCCGTCTCTGAGGCGATCGGTCGTCTGATCTCCTACATCCTCCGCTTGGCCTCACCCGTTTCGCCGCGCGATCGAATGGGGGAGGTCGTCAGACAGCTCGCAGGGATTGGCGGCGGAAGGCCATTCGGTTTTGGCGCTAATCGTGTGCTCTCCCTCCCGGACGGTCTTGCTCAGGCACTTGCTGCGTTCTTGGGTGAAACACCCGAGATACACCTGTTAGAAGAAGTCCATGAGCCGGCGAATAAGGATCTGTCCCGTATTGGCGACCTATGTCCAGAGTGCGGCGCGGCTGGTGTCGTACGCGAAGAAGGTTGTTGCAAGTGCTATGTCTGTGGTTATAGCGAGTGTTGAATTTCGACATTACACCCGAGCTACCTGCCATCATTCTGAGTGCAGGTAGCTTTTCGTTTAACCACCATAGAGCGCTCTAGGATGGAGACACTTGAATGCATGCGTGATACATTTCGATTGTCTCAGTCGACTATGCTAGAATGGGCGCGCCGGAGATGCCCGTCATCTCATTGGTTGGATTTCCCTTTTTAATCTTCGAAGTCCTTACAGATACCGACCGGAGAATCTGCCATGGTCGGAAGCACCTTCATAGGAGGACAAAGCAATCATGGCAAAGCACTTCGTACTCGTCGCTGGCAATATAGGGTGTGGCAAGACGTCGCTCACAGAGCGGATTGGGAAACGCTTAGGCTGGATGACGGCGTATGAATCGGTCGTCGATAACCCCTACCTATCTGACTTCTATGCCGAAATGCGCGCTTGGGCATTTCACCTGAACGTATTCTTCCTCGGGCACCGAGCGGAACAGCATATGGCGTTGTCCCGCTCCACGCAGTCCGCCATTATCGATCGCTCCATCTATGAAGATGCAGAGATTTTCGCGCGTGCCGCTGTGAAGCTTGGCACGTTGAGCGAACGAGACTACCATACCTATCGACAAGTCTTTGATCTCATTGTGGGCGCGCTTCCCTCCCCAGATCTACTCATCTACTTACGAGCACCGGTTGAAGTCCTCCTTCAGCGTATCTATGCGCGTGGTCGAGACATGGAGCGAGGTATCACAGCTGCCTACCTGGAGCTTCTCGAGTCGTTCTACGAGGAATGGCTCGCAGGTTTCGATTTATGCCCTGTGCTTACGCTCCGGACCGATGATCTGGACTTCGTCCACAAAGCCCCTCATCTCGAAATTGTTGTCGAACACATTGAGGACAAGCTCTTAGGGCGTGAGGAGATTGAATTTCCAAGCGTCTAGATCCAACCAGCGTCACAGTTGAGATATTTCCTCGTCTAACCATCATGCTCCGCAAGGGTATTACGGTGCATGTCTTGTTTGTCACGCACGCATTGCTCAAGCAGCATTGGGGTGAACCGCTCACTTCCTGATCGCGTTTCGAGAATTTACCCCTTTTTTACATTCTTGATACAACGAGATTGTCCTCATCAAGGATCCTGGATACACCTAAGTAATGAGGAGGGAAGCCATGAACGGCAAAATCGGGAAAGCGGTCATACTCGTTTTGATGTTATCACTTGCGACGGTTGGCGTCGTGTACGCAGAAGAAGATGCTCCTGCGGGCAGGACACGCTTCTTGGGTGAGGTCACAAACGTGGATGAATCTGCCAGCACATTTCGTATGTACACAGGGGCCGGCGACGGTGTGGCTTTCAAGGTCAATCCAGCGACACGCTTTCGAAGCCCGGACGGCTCGGTGCAATGTTTAAGCGACCTTAAGGTGGGGATGCACGCGCTTGTGTTTGCATCCGGTAGTGAAGAGGGCGGTTTTGTGGCAAAGCTCGTCATCACCCGCAAGGCTCCCGAAGAGCGTAAACTCTTTCGAGCGTTGGGTGAGATCACGTCTGTTGATCTATCCGGGAATCGTTTCGAGCTGACGAAGCGCGATGGTGAGGTCATCACCTTCCAGGTCGGTGACCGAACTCGTTTCCGCAGCCGCGAAGGCGAGATCGAGGGTATCGAGGATCTTGAACTTGGCATGGTCGCGCTCGTTATTGGTGTTCGGACGGAAGACGGCGTCTTCGCAACGGTCGTTGCGGTAGGTCAGAAGGGTGATCTTCCCTCAAAACCTCGTCGGGTAGAAGGTGAGATCACAAAAGTCGTGACCGGACAGGGAACCTTCACAATCGAGACGCCCGATGGTGAGTCACTGACTTTCCAAACAAGCGAGCGGACACGTTTCCGCAGTCGTGATGGATCTGTGAACGATATCCATGACCTGAAGAAGGGCATGATAGCCCTGGTTGGTGTGATCGAGCAGCAGGATGGAACGCAACTTGCGCTTCTCGTGGTTGCTGGCTACCCACAAGAGTCCCCGGAGCGACCCAAGATTGATGTCAGGGCGGCAGGAAGGATCGTCGATATTGGGGCCCAGTCCTTCACGCTCGAGACACGAAGCGCTGAGAGAAGGATTTTTAACGTTGGTGGTTCAACCGTATTCAAGTCGCGCAATGGCAGCGTGACTGGCCTGGACGATCTTGAGATCGGCATGATCGCCATTGTCGGCGCACAAGAGTTGGGGAGTGGTCAGTGGATGGCTGTATGGATAGGGGTTGGGCAGCCGCCTTCCCAGCCCCCAACCGATGCTCCAGGTCAACTCGAGATCGGCGCCAGAGACGCAGTTCACGCCTGGTAAGATGTAGTCAAAGCGAAGAGGCATTTCAAGCGATAAAAATCTCCGTGGTGGAATTTTGTACCGCTACGGACGCTTTTTAATTTCGAAGGAGGTTCGTTTCTAAGGAGGGATAAATCGCGGACATGTCTTCCGGCATGAGCGTAAGCAGGGATGGGAGTTTGAGCGCGTGCTGTATGTATATCAGCCTCCGCGCATGGAAGGGATGGATGTCGTCTGGATTCGCTCCCACGTGGCTTTAATCAACAGGGCGTCTTTGTCCATATCCGCAGGGCTTTCACATAAGATCCGCCCCCCGCATTGGAATTCGGAAAGTGCTTGCAGCAGTGCGTCGAGATCGAAATCGGAGTCAGCCAGGAGTAGATGGTTGCGTTCTCCTTTTAGCCCGTATTCGATGCCAGAGAGATGGCAATGTAAGCGCTTCAACGAACGCTTGCCAAGCGCCTTTTGATAGGCTATCAGAATCGCAATCCACTCATTGTAAGTATTGACGGTTCCATCACCAGGCCGTGCGTGCAGGTGGGCAAAATCAAGGCAAGGTTCGACGCCATCGATTTCCCTGGCCATCGTCAAGGTGTCCTGCAGGGAGCCGAGCATGGCGCTTTTTCCCATGGTTTCAGGTCGCAAGGTTACGTGGTTACCTTGAGCGCGCAGCGCCTCTATACAGCCGCGTAAACGCGAGATCGATATTTTAAGCACATCAGCCGGATCGCGGTCGAAGTAGGAACCGGGATGAAAAACGATGTCGGTGGCGCCGGCAAGATTGCCGAAGTGGGCTGCATCCATCAAGCGTTTACGGCTTTTCGGCCACTCAACATCGTCTGCGTTTAAGTTGATGTAGTACGGTGCGTGAACGCTGAGATGGATACCCGACTCAGTTGCAGCAGACTTTATCTTGGCGCAGGTGGCTTCTGAAACACGGACAGATCGAACCCAACCAACCTCTAAGGCAGTAAGTCCTTGGCTGGCGAGATGGTAGATCGTCCCGATAGAGCCGCCGGGTTTATTCGGTGTAGAGCGGGGGGTTCCGACCGTTCCAAAGAGAAATCCGTCGAAGGACACGAGATCGATCTCCTCAGTGCTCGGATAAATGATTGATCCGAAGCCTGGATCACATCCGAGCTATGGACGAATGAACTGGAGCATGCAGGAGAGACAGAGCTGAGAAGATGCCGCAATGCGAGTTTGCGATCCAGAGAAAGCTCGATGTAGGGTGAGGAAGGATCAAGGTAGGGACTGCCGCGAAATTGGACCTGGGCAGCAGATGTGACCAAGCTACACTTGTGCCTTTTTAAGTGACCCGGTCTTTGGGGTAGGTTCGCGCGGAAGAGAGAAGTTGAAGGTGCTGCCCTCCGTCTCCTCACTTTCAACCCAGATGCGACCACCATGCTGCTCTATGACTGTCTTGGATAGAGCCAATCCCAGACCCGTTCCCTCAATGGGGTTGTCTGGATCTTGGACATTAATGCGACCCCTGAAGAGATGTTCGAAAACGCGCGAGATCTCCTCTTGGGGTATTCCAGGTCCGTTGTCCTGCACACTGATTGTCACCTGATCGTCGTCCCACGCCACAGAGATGGTGATCTTGCCTTCTTTTTGTGTGAACTTGATGGCATTGCTAAGGATGTTGTTCATCACAGAGTTCAGACGGCTCGGATCTCCTTTGATGAGCAGTGTCTCCTCTGGGGGTTCATAAACAACAGATTGTTTCTTTGCCTCTGAGAGTGGGCGCAAATCCTCAATTGCACGGCGAATGAGATCATGGATTTGGCAAGGTTCGTAGATGACGTTCGCCGTCGATTCGACACGGATCGTTTCAAGAAGCGCAGTAATCAGATTTGTCATGCTTTCTGTGGCACGCTGCATCATGTTCAATGCTTTGCGTTGCTGTTCGCTTAGATCAGCGTCGTATAGTAAGTCTGCGCCAAGGCGGATGGCATTCAGCGGATTCTTCAAGTCATGTGCAGCGGTACCGAGCAACTGTGATCGCATGCGATCGATCTGCTTCAGCGCAGTGATATCCTGCATCACAGCCACCCTGCCGACATCCGTGATCTCACTTATCGTGGCATAAAGGGTGCGGTCACGCGGTGTGGAGATCTCTTGACTTATTGGCAATTCGATTAAAGGATCGGTCAGGAGTTCACCAAGGGGATGGTCAAGAAAGATCTCAAGGGCTGGGCGTCCAACCGCTCGAGCGGGGTCGATATGGAAAGCCTGTCCTGCAGCCTGATTAACGAGGCTGATGATCCCGGTGTTGTCCGTGAGCACGACGGCGTCGGCGGTTTCGACAAGCGTCGCTTCCAGGCGGCTGCGTTCCTCGGCTACACGGCGGAATAGATTTGCGTTGTCCAAAGCGATTGCCGCCCAGGATGCGATAGAGGAGAGTGCGAGTTGATCGGACTCTGTGAATTTCCCGTTCGGATGGTTGATGGCTTGGATTACACCTAAGACTTCTTCCCGCCTCTGGAGCGGTACACAGAGCACAGACGTCGTTAACAAACCAGTTTGGCCATCGATCGCGCTTTGGTAAAGCGGATTGGTTCTTACATCATTGACGATCAGGGGTTGGGAATTCCGGGTTACCCACCCGGCAATGCCTTCTTCGAGCCTGATGGCGACATCCCGAATACGGAGTTGGCGGCCACCGCTGGCTTTAAGGACGAGTGTCTCGCCCAACTCATCCAACAGGAAGAGTACACAGGCTTCGGCTTGTAGGAGACGCTGTGCATGCACCATAGCATTTCCAAGTGCATCCTCCAAGTCCAATGTGGACGTCATTTCCCTGCCGATATCACCCAACACCTGGAGTTGATTTGCTCTTGCTTCGGAGGTTTCTAGGTGGATGGCATCTTGCAACCCAACTGCGCCAATGTTGATGATCGCCTGCGCAAGTTCCATCTCCTGTTCATTGATTTGACGGCCTGCTTTTCTGTGCAAGACACGCACAATCCCAAGAGCCTCGTTTCTGGTCGCTAGGGGGAAGATCGCGGCTGCAGAATACCCTTCGCTTTGCAGCATCGCGATGTCTTTCGGCGAGCCGACCGGCGGGGAGAGGCTCAGGGTCTCTGGGCGTAATTCGCTGAGCACCTTCTGATGGACTGGATAATCAGGCAGGCCATTTGTGGCGTGAGTCACGACGGATTGCTGCATCGATTTGCCAAGCTGCTGAGAGAAGCGCGTGGCGTTTTCATCTCCGTTCTCGAAAACCATCACTTCACATATATCAGCAGAGGTGGCTTTCATTAGATGGGCCGCAGTCTGCCGGATAGCATCCTCTCGGGTGCGAGTGCCTGTGATGGCATGGCTGGCCTGGTAAAGCAGTGATAGCTTATGAAAGAGGTAGGCTTGATTTGCAGATTGTCTTGCGAGCGCCAAAACTTCAGCTGCGCGCGTTGCTAAAACCTCCATGATCGCGAGCGACTTCTCGTCGAATGGACTGGTGGAGTCTGAGCCCGCGAATATCAAACCAATGATCTGACCGCCTGTGATGCATGGAGCACACGCGACTACACCAGGGGCAAGCGGTAAGGACAGGGAACTTTGATCAGACCCCGTCGTACATGCACGGTGGGTGGAGAATGCTTCCTGCAAGACAGGATGTTCCGTGTAAGATGCGAGGCGTCCCAGCTCGTTCATCGGGATCCCGTAAGCGAAGCGAGGGATGAAGGAAGCCTGCGTCTCATCATACTCGTACAGCGCAACACGTTCGGATTCTAGGAGTTCACTCGTAAGGCGAAGCAACCCGTTGAGTGTGAGTGAAGGGTTGTAGAAATCGAATGTAGCGGTAGCTGCTTGATAAAGTTTGCTAGTTGAATCTTGCGACACCATTCCTATTACCCCATCATTGTCGGCATTGATTTAACCCATCAGGCATTATGGCACAGAACAAGCACCTCTGCAATGATTTTCTGGTGGGAGTGTCTAGGTATCGTTCACCCTACGCAGGTTGCCCTAAGGCGGAAATTGGACCCCGTTGGTAACCAACCATTCCCGAGCAAAGATTCATAGGGGTTGACCTATACCGGAGAGGGGTATCCATCCTGCTAGGTTACATCATCGTCCGGGTAACTTTGCAGCTAAGGGTGGTCCGAGAATAAATAGGCCTATCAACACGGCAATCGCTGCAGCGATCAAGACGGCACCAGCGCCGATGTCCTTGCTCAAACCCGCTAAGGGATCCAGTTTCGGGTTGGTCAGGTCCACGATCGTCTCTAACACTGTGTTCATAAACTCGGCGAACCATACAAAACCAATCGCCAAGCAAAGGCAAGCCCAATCTCGCCATGTAAGATCAAGCCAGATCCCCAACCCGACCGTGATGACTGTGGCTGCACTATGTATCCACGCGTTTCTTTGCGATCGAAGGACATAGCGGCAGCCACGAAAGGCATTATAGAAGGAAGCAACCCATGATAGGGAGCGTTTCGGAATGCTCATGCTGCATCCTCGGGAAGAACAATATCAAGCCCCAGCACCATTAAGATTGCCGTTTGCGTAGTCCACATCCGCTCTTTGTCAGGTGCTTGGGCGTGATCGTATCCTAAGAGATGGAGCGCGCCATGTACAGTGAGCAATGTTAGCTCTTCCTGAAGGGAAAGGTTCGCTGTTTTCGCCTGTCGAACAGCTGCCGGAACCGAAATAACGACATCTCCGTAGTAGATCCGATCTGTTTCCGGGTCGAGGCTGCTGTCTTCAAAGGAAAGCACATCTGTAGATCGGTCAAGCTCGGCATATCGCAGATTGAGTTCACGGATGGCGTTATCGTCTGTGAGAACGATCGTGAGATCACCGGCTGCAACTCCTTCGTGTTCTAATACAGCCAGGGCAACCGTCGTGAGGTCAAAGCCCACGTCTTGATAATCTTGAGAGGCGTGAAGGTAAGCCTTATATTTCATGAATCTGCAAGGGGGAGAGAGGGTGGACTCGTGTCTGATTGGGAAACTTGCGGCGTTTGCTCCTCATACTCAGGATACTTGATACGCGGATGGTACATATTCTTCAAGGTTTTCACAAAAGAACGCCGAATTGTATCGAGGTCTTTCAAAGTTAGTTCAGTTCGATCAAGCTGACCTTTTATAAGGCGATCCTCAATTACCCAACGCACCAATGCATCTAAAGCCTCATCATCTTGGGGTTTATCAGCACGTGCTTTGGCCTCAATGCCATCTGCAAGCATGAGCAAGGCAGTCTCTCGAGAGCGAGGTCGTGGTCCTTTGTAAGCAAATTCCTGCCGGTCAACGAGGTTCGCGTCCCCGTTGACCGCGTTTACGGCGTTGCTATATTGATAACGGGTGACCATCGTCCCGTGATGCTCGTTGATGAAGTCTTGGATGCTTTGGGGAATGTGGTATTTGCGTGCCAATTCCTTGCCATCTTGGACGTGTTCTAGGATCACACTCGCACTGGTTGTTGGATCAAGCTGTTCATGGACGTTCTGGCCTTCTACCTGATTTTCAATGAAGAATTGCGGTCGCAAGGCCTTACCTGCATCGTGGTAAAGCGCACCCACGCGTGTGAGGAGCGAATTCGCACCAATCGCCCTTGCGGCCTGCTCAGCTAGGTTCGCCACCTGGAGGCTATGCTGATAAGTACCTGGCGCGTTCTGGAGGATTAATTGCAGAAGGGGGTGATCAGGGCGTGATAATTCAATGAGTTGTAGGCTGGTGGTGATGCCGAGCAGGTTGCCGATAAGGAGGATCAAACCGAAGCTCAAGCTCGCGGAGAGAAATCCGCTGAGAATCGTAGCGCCGGTCAACGTGGCTTTACCGAGGATGTCCGTGGCTGGATCGGGGAAGCGAAAGATCGCCACAATGGTAGCTGCCGAAGCAGCAGCAGCTAGCCCTGCCCAGAAGAACGAACTCAAACGCTCGGCTCGACCGATGATGAGAGCTGCAATAGCGCCGCTGAGCATGTAGTACAGTGCGAGCTCAAGCCCTCGCGCACCCAAGAAACCCGCTAAAGCACCCAGGACCATTGCAGTGATAACCCCCATCCCGGGCGTCATCAAGACTGTCAAGAGCATGGGAAGCAAAGCGGCGGGGAAAAGATAGGGAAGTACGGCGCGCCCAGGGATCATCAATTGCATACCCACTGCTAAGACGATAAAGAGAATGCTCACAGTTGCCGCGAGGCGGACATCCCTGGTCAGATCTAGATGCGTTCGGTGGGCAAACAAGGTAACGGCGCAACCCAAAACGAGAACAAAGACGGATCGAATGGCGATGCGCTGCCAACGATTGGGAGGTTTTAGCAATCCAAATGTACTAAGCGCTTCAATCTCGAGTGGGCTGACAATCTCGCCCCTGCTGATGATGGTCTCGCCAGGTGCATAGGATTTTTGGACGAGACCGGTTGCTCGACGAGCTTGCTCGCGTGCGGTCTCTGTTGCTTCCTGATTGAGCTTCGCGTTGTATGCGACAAATGCGCTTGCAAGTTTACTCACCAGAGTAACTTGATTCTCAGGAAGAGAGATACTCACCAGCGCTGGGATGGCGCGGCGTGCCTCCTCTTCCCGCCCCTCCCGAATTTCACTGCGCATCACCTGCTCAAGCACCGAGGTGGCTTCCAGCTTGACGGCCTCCCAACGCGGGGAAGGCAAGTCTAAGATAGCCTGAGCGGAAGCCTCATCCAGGCGGACATCCGCCGTCGCCATCATATCGGTGAGTTGTTGCTCCTCCGAGGCATTGGTATCTGCACGCACGTTGTCAATATAGGAAAGCGTGGCGTTGAGGCTTTCAAGTTGCTGCCGTGCTACATTGCTATCTGGAGGATCATAGACATCGGGGATCTGCTCCGCTGCCGCCTTTTGAGCAGAATTTGTGAGCACTTCGCTTGTGTAGGAGAGCGCGTAGGGTGCTAAGATGTCCTGTGGCGCGACATCATTGACCTCGAGGAAAAAGGACGTTTCTCCTTCGAGCTGGGGCAGGGAAAGCGCGATGACAGTTCCCACCATACCGATGATAAAGATGATCCAGAGGCGGGTGGCGCGCCACGCGCCTCTCAATCGTCTCACAACTTGTGTTCGTTCTACTGCATCCTCGTCCATAATGTGAATTAGAGTTCACTCAGTAGTTGCCTAACGATGTCGTTGGCCACCTTCCCATCGGCTCGACCGCGCACCTGCGGCATGAGTGCCTTCATGACCTGACCCATGTCGGCAGGCGAAGTCGCTCCGACTTGTTGGATGGTTTGGCGGACGAGTTGGGTTAGTTCCTCCTCTGTGAGTGCTTGTGGGAGGTATTCTTGCAGTACATCGATCTCGGCTTTCGTTGCAGAGACGAGGTCCTCACGCCCAATCTGTTCCGCTTCCTCGATGGACTCCAATCGTGTTTTTACTTCCTTTTGAACGATGGCGAGAAGCGAAGGCTCATCCAGTTCACCCTTCCGTTCAACTTCTTGAAGTTTGACGGCGGTTAGGACCATCCTGAGCGTACGCTTTCTCACATCATCACGTGCTCGTATTGCGTTTCTAAGATCGTTTTCAAGGTTCTTTTTCGTTAACATACTAGCATTATACCGGTGAGTTGAGTGGGCGGGAAGCACCATTGGGATAATTCTTGCACTTATAGGCATCGGGTTCGGGGAGAGTTTTTCTTGCTGGGTGGAAGAAGTGCCTTATATGAGTTCCGCGTGTATCTCTTCGCCCTCGATCTCTCGGAGGTAAACATCGGTCAGGGTGTTCGAGATATCTCGGTCGCACGCTGTGAAGACGCGCAGATAATTATCGGTCAAACCCGTGAACAGATAACCGTTTTGTGGTGATTCTCTTTGCGTTTCCCACAGCACCGTCATGGTTTTTCCAAGGAATTGCGATCGATAACGCTGCGCGGAAAGCGCCGCCACTTCCCGCAACTGCTGACCGCGAGCATGGGCGATGTGTGCAGGGATGACGCCTGGCATGCGAGCGGCGAGTGTGCCGGGGCGAGGGGAGTAGGTAAAGATATGCGCGCCAGCGAAACGCATGGCTCGCATGAAACGTATGCTTTCTGCAAATTCCTCTTCGCTCTCTCCTGGGAAACCAACGATCATATCCGTTGTCACCGCTAGCCCCGGGATGGCCTGCCGAGCGGTATGTACGAGTTTTTCGAAAGCCGCTGGACGAATGGGACGACCCATCCGCTGCAGTGTACTGATGCAACCCGATTGAAGGGGGAGATGGATCTGGCGGCAGAGGCGAGGGTTTTCCCAAAGCAGGAAGAGATCGTCGTCGATCCTCCAGGGCTCAAGTGAGGAGAGTCGAATTCGAGGGATGTCGGTTTCCGTTAGGATCGTCTGGACAACCGAGGTGAGGGAAGCGCCATCCGCAAGGTCTCTCCCATACGCGCTCAGTTGAACGCCTGTCAAGACAATCTCCTTCACACCGCCGGCGACAGCGGCTTGGACATCTCTCAGAATGCGATGCAGTGGAACGCTCCAGGCTGGACCTCGCGCGATCGTCGTGATGCAATAGGTGCAGTGATTATCGCAACCCTCTTGAACCTTTATGAATGCACGCGTACGTCTGCGATTTCCGGGGATGGGTTGACGAACCAACGGCTTGTCGTCGAAAAAGCCCGGGGAAATACTGAGTAGATTGGGGATTAGGTGGTCTTTTGTGGCATTGGGGATGACTTTCACTACCCCGGGAAGTTCGGCGGCTGATGAGGGTTCGAGTTCGCTCCAGCAGCCTGTGAGCACGATCTGAGCTTCAGGATTTCGACGGTGAGCTCGACGCGTTCGGTTGCGCGAATCAGATGCTGCGGCTGAGGTGACGGTGCAGGTATTGATAATCACCAGATCGCTTTCCTCGGGGCAGCCGACCAGGGTATGACCAGACTGTAGAAGCTGGAGCGCCATACGCTCGATTTCGCTCTGGTTTAGCCGGCACCCCACACTGTCGAGGTAGACTTTCATGCCTTCGTAAATTTGCATAACCCAACGTGCCTTAGCCGCGTGAATGGTGAACGCCTCATCCGCCTGCAAGGTTTCAATCGGTGTCAGATTGATTATGCATTTGGACCCGGTTAAATAGGGGGTCAGGGCTTGATGACCGATAATTGGTCGAAGCGGATTTCAACGTCCGCGTTCTCATACGCGCCCGCTATCAACCCCACATCGCCAGGCGGAGCGTTCGAAATGCTCGCCTTGGTGGCGAGAGCTCCGTTAATATAGAGCGCTAACTGTGTACCAATACAATCAGCCCGGATATGGTTGGAAGAATCCCCTGTTTGGATCTGTGATGAAGGATGCAGGGCATCCGCACTAATAAGCCTTTCTTTACCACCCCGGTAGACGCCAATTCCCGTGTAACCGTCGCTCGATAGTAAAAAGAAGTAGAAATTTTGTGCATCCTGGTAGCGGCAGATCACGCCGAACATATTATCGTCAGGTCCGCCAGTCTTGGTTGCCATAACCTCGATGCGGACGTCGTTAAATTCCAGGTGTGGCCGCGCCCATGCCTGTGTATTCGGCGCCGAGATGTTGATCTGATACGCTCCATCAACATAATTGGCTGAATATGCCTCGTCTTTGTAGCGATCCCATCCGCTAGTTGTGCGCGTAAAGTCGTCTTGAAAGAGAACCGATCCAGCCGAAACCTCGGGTTCCAACCATCGCATAGCAGTCTGACATGCGGTGAGGGTTGTAGCTATCGCAATGAAAATGGCAGCAGTTCTGCGAGGGATGCTCAAAGGCTACCTCCGTTGGGTTCCATTCTAGCATACACGAGCAACAAAGCTTTGGGGTAGCGATAAATGTCCATAGGGTCTTCTTCATGAGACAGACGGTGTTCATCGAACCCGACTGAGCGACCCTTCGGCCATTTGACCGATCACGCCGTCGGGGTCAAGGAGGGCAGCCATTTCAAAGGCGGCATAAGCGCGCGAGGTATCACCCTGCATTTGGTGAAATAAGCCGAGGTGGAATTGAGTCGCGGCTCGTGTTGGTCGGAGACTGATCGCTTTCCAGAGTGTCCGCTCTGCAAGTATGGGATTTTCTAAGAGCGTGTGTGCATAACCCAGGAAATCCCACGCTGCGGGATCCTCAGGGTCAAGCACAACGGCGTTGCGTGCGGCTGGCAGCCCAAGCGTGGCGATTTCGATCTCATGGTTGAGAGAGAACTGGGCGAGTGTAATCCAGAATCGAGGATCCTGGGGGGCGACTTGTGTTGCATGAAGATACGCAGCCTTCGCAGCCTGGATATCGCCCAACAAAGCATATGCTGTGCCGAGTTCGGCGGCGATCGCGGGGTTTTCTGGATCCAACGTCGCAGCAACTTCTAGTTCCTGGCGCGCTCGTTCTGGCTGTGATGCCTGCAGCCAGTGAAGGGCAAGGAATATGTGCGGCAGCGCGGCGTTGGGGGCTTCTTCGATTGCATATTGCAACTCAGCTGAACCATCCTCTCCAACTTGATCCCGTGCCAGTCCGTAGAAGGCAAGCGCCTCCACATAGGTGGGCTCAAGTTTGAGTGCGCTTTCGAATGACCATGTAGCCAGCCTCCATTCTCCCTGTTTTGCAAATGTTTGTCCCACCTGCGCCAGGGTGTAGGCTTCCTGATCAAGCAGAAGGGTTTCTTCGATTGTGGAAATTAGCGGAGAAGCTTGCCGTCCAGCCTCACTGGAGAGGACACGGGCGTGGCGGAGGGTGGGCAAAGCATCTTCGGGATGGCATGTGGCGAGCAATTGGCCGTAAGCCAATTGGCTTACAGGATCGTTGGGTTCCAACGCAGTGAGCTGCTCCAGCGCGTACATTGTGGTTTGGCGATCAGCGTTTGCGAGGCTCATTTGGGTTAATAAACGGAAGAAAGATGCGGGTTGAGGGCACGCTCCATGAATCGGACGCCAAATCTCCAAGGCCTTCTCAATATCCCCATTGGCGAGCAAGGCGTGGCTTCGCACGCAATTTGGGATGAGATTGGTTTCGTTTAATGGGACATATAAATCGAGATGGGCAAAGACGCGCGGATAGTCTTCCGTTGCCTGGGAAATTTCGGCGGCCAAGAGATGCAGGCTCCCTAAGGCAGGTTCGAATGCCATTGCGTGTTCAAGTGATTCCAACGCCGCTTCGGGTCGATTGTGATCAAGCGCAGCCTGCCCTTCTTGCAGCGCGCGTATGAGTGGCTGCGGGACGGGTGTGGGGTGGAGAGCAATGATGAGGATGAAGGCAACTGCAACCCGTAACACCAGTTGACCAAAGCGATCAAACATCCGGATCCTTTTCTTGTATAGGGTGTGATTATAGTCTCTCTGGGGCGATCGCGCGTGCCACCTGTTTCATGGAGAATAGCTATCATTTTATCTCCAATTATTCTTGGATGTTTGTATCTGTATATGGGAGCCGCTATAATTCTTGTTATTCATGGGAGGTTAGGTAGAAGGATTTTGGCCTTGCGGCTGAGTACAAATGGCGCAGGATTATGAGATCGCACATCTTCTCTATCTGAAAGCGGGATGTTATAAGAACTAGGGCTTGCGCAACACGCGTGAGACTTCTTGGCAAAGCAGTTCGCAACACGTCACTCGTTTTTGGTGGCTTCCGAAGCGGTACAGATTCACGGCAGCTATGGCTACAGCGATGAATACTATGTTGAACGCTTTTTCCGCAACGCAAGAGGCGCGATGATCTATGAGGGCAGTAACGAAATCCAGACCCTCATCCAGGCGGGCTAAGCGCTTGAATATCGCAAAGACAAGGCATTACGTTGTGAGATGCCAGCATATGATCCGGATATTTGGCAGGAGGAAGGAGAGATTTAATCAGCTACAAGGCCAGATAAGGGCGCGTTGATAACGAAGCATAGGAAAAAAATTAGGAGGAAATCTTGAACATCGTAGTCTGTGTCAAACAAACACCGGATACCGCAGCGACGGTCACGGTAGATAACGGTGAGATCTCATGGGGAGATGCACCCCTTATACTCAATCCCTGGGATGAGTATGCGGTTGAGGAGGCGCTGCGAATCAAGGAGAATCACGGTGGTCAAGTCACGGCGATAAGCCTGGGGTCAGAGGCTGCGAAGGAAGCGCTTAAGCAAGCACTGGCTATGGGCTGCGATCAAGCGGTGTTGATCAGCGATCCTTCCTTTGCCGGCGTGGACTCACTGGTCGTCTCCAAGATTATTGCTACGGCGATTGGAAAAATCGGCGAAGTTGACCTTGT
>CAYLOP010000020.1:0-33240 GCA_964385305.1 uncultured Anaerolineaceae bacterium
CAAAGCCACTCTCCGTTACCACATAATCGGCAAGCTTGAGCGCGATCTGGTCGGCGATGATCGAGGAGTTGCCATGCGCGATGTTGGCGAACGGTCCGGCATGCACGAAGGCGGGCTGCCCTTCCAGAGTCTGCATGAGGTTTGGCATGATGGCATCCTTGAGCAAGACGGTGACAGCGCCGGCAATCCCCAACATTTCCAGATTGACGGGCTCACCCTTCTTGTCCATAGCCACTACAACTCTGCCGACGCGTCCGCGCAAGTCTTTCAAACCCGTCGTGAGGGCTAAGATGGCCATTAATTCGCTTGCTACGGTGATGTCGAAACCTGTTGCGCGCGGGAACACGGGACTGGGCGAACCATCCACCAACTTATCATCATTGAAACCAACTTTGATGGATCTTAAGGAGCGATCGCAAACGTCGACAACACGGTTCCACGTAATGGTCTCGGGGTCGATGTCGATGCGGGTGACGCCGCGCCGTTTTAGAGCTTCGTCAGACTGGCGACTCTCGTGATACATGCGAGTGTCAAGTGCGGCAGCAACGAGATTGTGCGCGACACTGATCGCGTGGATGTCACCAGTGAGGTGGAGGTTGAAATCCTCCATGGGGATGACCTGACTGTAGCCACCACCAGCCGCCCCACCTTTGATATTGAATGTCGGTCCCATGCTTGGCTGCCGAATGCAGCACATCACATTCTTTCCAAGCACGGTTCCCATCGCTTGTGTGAGCCCAACCATCGTCGTGCTCTTCCCCTCACCAAGCGGCGTGGGGGTAATGGCCGTGACATCAATGTATTTGCCCTGCGGTCGATCTGCAAACCTCTTTTGAACATCGAGATGGACCTTCGCCTTGTACTTTCCAGCTAGGTCGAGGTCATCTTCCGTCAGTGAAAGTTTTTCTGCGATTTCAAGTATCGGACGAAGATCTGCCTCCTGTGCGATTTCTATGTCTGAAGGAACGGGTCTGCGCGGTTTAAGAACCATGGATTTAACCTCCTTAAGGTGCCATCGCATCGAATTATGTTGAAATGGTGCTGAAATATTCCCTAGTTTGCCCTGTAATACCGTTTAAGGCAAGCGACATTTTTCACAATCCGTCCTGCCATCCATAACTAATAAGCATTCAGCGGGAGGGAACACAAGTCAGATTCAACGATCTTGTTATTGAGAGCTCGTCGGAACGATCCCTCCCAACCCTATGCTTCTTCTTTGTAGAAACCTATAATTACGCAGACATCAAAGAGTGAAGCAACGCTCTGTAATGGCAAGTTAGAGCTAATGTTATGCCAGGTATGCCTATGGTATGATGACAGCTAGCAGGCCTGCCTTGTCATTAGCTGGCATCTGTGTATGAAGCGAAAAATCCAAACTGGCGAGTAAGAACGTGTCCTTCGAGCTTCCCATTTCCACACGCACACTTTCGTCCCGGCTCATCATGGGATTCGTCGTCACTCTTCTTGGGACCACCCTCGCAGCCGCGATCCCGGCATATTTGTTTATCACCAACGAACTCGAGAAACAGGCGTGGGAGCGCGTTGAGAATGGCAGCCGAATCACCCAAGCCCTTCTCGATGTGGAGAAAGAGCGCTTGGATAATCTTGTCACGCTTGCCTCACAACGCCCAACCCTACAAAATCTGATACAGGATGCAGAAACGACCGCACTTGAAAACTACCTCCGGGTCTTTCGAAGCGGTCTTGATCTCGACATCCTGGTCGTACGTGACACCTCCGGCACTATTCTCTCAAAGACGTACGGCTCAGTCCCTTGGCCTAATCCACCTTATATCCATGAGGTGGGTTTCAATGTCTGCCCATGTGAAGAGCATATCCTGTCCATCATTGCGTGCAGTCCTATCTTTGATGCGACAAGTGGGGAACACCTGGGATACGTCACGATCGGCAAGTACCTAGACTCGGAATTTATGAAGGAAATTGCCAGCCAAACCGGATTCTCCCAAAGCGTCATCACGGAAAATGAACGCAAATCTTCAAGTATTGAGAACACGGATGATGCAGCTCTCCCCATCGACGAGCAGGCTTCTACCCGTGCCCTATCAGAAAACCTCCCATTGAATGCCCCGATCACCCTCCAAGGAACGCGTTATTACACAACCCTTATACCAATCCGGGATTTACAAGGGCAGCCCATCTCCCTCGTTGAAGTCGCGCTGCCCGTAGATAGTATGCTGGCGGCTGAACATCGCGCCTTACTGACGCTCAATATCAGCACCTTGGCCATCATCGCCATCGGCACGCTCCTAGCAGGTTTTTATGCACGCAGGATCACTTATCCCATCAATCAACTCACTCAGGCTGCAATCAATATCGGCCAGGGAGATCTGGCCACTCCCGTACCTTCCTTCCATGAGCCGATTGAAATTGAAACGCTGTCCCAAGCGTTAGAGGCTAGTCGCGAAAATACACGCCGTGTGCTGGAGCATTTATCGCGTTCAAAAGCCTGGTCGGAGACCCTCATCCAATCTATTATGGAAGGGATTGTCACCGTCGACCACCCGGGCATCATCACTTCTTTCAGCCATGGCGCAGAACGCCTCACTGGTTGGACACGCGGTGAAGTACTCGACAAGAACATCAATGAGGTTTTCCGGCTACCCGAAGATGAAGGAAATTTCACGGATCACATCGCGCCGTATGGGAGAAAACGACAGGTTAATATCCTTACCCGCAGCGGCAAATTGCTCACCCTCGCAGTAACAGATGCCCAACTCCTCTCTCCAGATCGAAACTCATACCAGCTCGCATTAGTTCTTCGAGACATTACAGAGGAAACCGCCACGAGGAATCTTCAATCCTACTTCTTGGGTAACATCACGCATGAGTTTCGAACCCCGCTCTCCGCACTGAACGCCTCTGTCGAACTACTGCTCGAGGAAATGGAGGATCTCTCGCCCGCTGAAATGGGCAAACTGCTGAACTCGATCCACATGAGCGCCTCCGGCCTGCAAGCCTTGATCGATAACCTCTTGGAGAGCATCAGCATCGAAGCTGGTCGTTTCAACATTCATCGCAGGCCAACAGAACTGCGCGATGTCGTCATCGAAGCTGTGCGTGTCATGAAACCCCTGCTCGATCGACGGCAACAGAGCCTTTCCATCTCACAACCTGATCAACATGAGAAGATCGCGATCGACCCGACGCGCGTTTCCCAGGTTCTTGTCAACCTTATCTCCAACGCAAGCAAATACAGCCCCATCGGCGAGCCGATTGACCTCATCATCGAGCAACCCCAGGAAAACCTCCTCCATTTCACCATTGCTGACCGCGGACCGGGTATCCCCCCAGTCGAGCGTGCCAATCTCTTCCGGCGATTCGTGCGCCTTGGCGATCAAGAAGGCGCCCAATATGGCATCGGCCTTGGACTCTCCGTTGTAAAGGCCATCGTCGAAGAGCACGGCGGCGAGTTGGGCGTGGACGAGCGGCCCGGTGGCGGCTCCATCTTTTGGTTCACCCTACCCTTCAATGGAGGTGATTCGTGAAGACGTTGATTGTAGATGACGACCTTGCACTCGCGGATGTCCTCTCGTTCACTATGCGCAGGGCGGGGTTCGAAGTGATTATGGCCCATGATGGCCAAGCGGCCCTCGAACGATGGAAAGATGAAGCACCCGACCTCATCATCCTCGATTTAAATCTTCCGAAACTCGATGGCCTGAAAGTCTGCGAACGTATTCGCTCCGAGGCCGATACCCCCATCATCATCCTCAGTGTACGTGGTGAAGAGGATGATGTCGTACGCGGTCTTGAGATAGGGGCTGATGATTATATTGTCAAACCTTTCAGCCCACGCCAACTTGTTGCCCGTGCCGAAGCCGTCCTCCGTCGCGTGACCTCAACACCGGTGCAGCATGGTCCGCTAACCGTGGGGGACTTGACATTGGATATCACGCGCAATGAACTCACGCGTTACGACGATGTCGTCGCCAAACTGACTCGCCTGGAGTGCAAACTGCTTGAAGTGTTGATGCTGAATCAAGGCCACGTGCTGCCTGCAGACACCCTGATCGATTCTGTCTGGGGACCATCCGGAGGCGATCGCATGATGCTGAAGCAACTCGTCTACCGGCTGCGTCGTAAAATCGAGGTAGATCCAGCTAACCCCACTTACCTCAACACCATAACGGGTGTTGGTTATTCCTTCTCGGCATAGGCTTCCAGCTCACAACGTTCGATTCTAGCTACCCCCCAACCGCGAATAAAACGCACCATCTACCGGCTTTCCAATAGCTTATTTTTGTTACTCAGATGTTACCCAGAGGCGACCTCGCCTGTTACATGATATTCCTATACTGTCAGTGAAATAAAACACAAACATGTGAAAGTAGACGGTGTCAACTAGCGGTCAAATCAGCACTTCAACATAGTACAGCCAAAGGATGGCACGGGTAACAGCCAACGAAAGGAGGCTAAGATGTCAACAAACATGATCATGCTATTTGTCAGAAAACTCCGCAGCCCAGACAACAAGCAAGTCTTGCAGGCTGTCGAGGAATTGCGAGCACATGGGTGGCTCGAGGACGAAACGCTTGAAGGTGCAAACCTGCAATACGCTCACCTCCAAGGCGCCGACCTCTACAGCGCTAATCTTCAGGGTGCAGACTTACGGATGGCTCACCTGCAATTGGCGAATCTCACAAAGGCAAACTTTAAGGATGCTCGCCTCACATGCGCAAACCTATACAGTGCGGATTTCAGCAGCACATGCCTGGATGGCGCCAACCTCTTCAAAGCCAACCTGCAAGCAGCACGAAACCTCAGCGAGAGGCAGCTTGCAAATGTCAAGAGTCTGTGGGGGGCGATCATGCCAGACGGCAGTCTGTACGATGGACGCTTCAGCCTTGAAGGAGATCTCGAGTTTGCGCGTGCTGGGAACATCGACACGGACGATCCGGTCGCGATGGAAAGTTTCTATAAAGCATCCGAAGAGCATTGCGATTTCCAAAGAAAGGAGCGCGAAACCCCCATTACATCTCACTCCACAATCCAGCTTATCCGTAAATTGCGCAGCTCGGATAACGCCACCGTCTTACAAGCCGTGGATGAGTTACGAGCACGTGGCAACCTCGTTGACGGATCGCTTGAGTGGGTCTATCTACGGTACGTAAAACTTCAGGGAGCCGATCTCAGCGGAGCAGACCTGCACCGGGCTGATCTCAACATGGCGCATCTTCAGGGTAGCGATCTAAGTGGCGCAAACCTGCAAGAGACAAGATTGAACAAAGTTAATTTGCGCGGCGCACTGCTTGCAGGTGCGAATTTACAGGGCGCTTTCCTGACAAAAGCCAACCTTCATGCAGTACTGGATGTAACCGTTGAGCAATTGGCGAAAGCGAGCCGCTTGCGCGGTGCGACCATGCCCGATGGTTCCCGCTACGATGGTCGTTTCAATCTGGTGGGCGATCTGGCTGATGCTCGCTTCATCCACGTAAACACGAACGATGACGGTGCAATGGCAGAATATTACGGTGTTTCGATTGAAGAGTACCAGCGAGGACAATGTTGGGTTGAGGAACACCTTCCGATCGTTTGGAGCAATGTTTTCGCTCGAAGAAGCGAAGTTGGTCTGCAGTGCGATCTTGAGAGCCTGGTAGATCTTGACAACCAAGTTTCTGGGTAGTCATGAAAGACTTGCATCGATCTATTGCATTACCCTCACACGTATGTAAGTTCTTCCAAGTGAAGCAGCAGCCGTTGCATCTACACTACGGCTGCTGCACGCACTTAATCGCATGGCCATCACCAACCAACGATATCCGACGAATGACAGGCAGGAGGTTTTCATGACATATGCACTTCCCATAGCTGCAGCAATCCTATGCGCACTCCAGGCGATTAGAGCGAAGCGTTTACTCCGTGCTGCGCTCTGGTTGGCTGGTGTCAGCGCGCTGCTATCCATCGCCTTTTATCAATTTGGCGCGAGTCAGGTCGCGGTCATCGAGCTCAGTGTTGGTGCCGGCTTGGTGACCGTGTTGTTCGTATTCGCCATAAGCATTGCAGGCGAAGAGGTCATCCCCACAAAACCTGTCGTGCCCAAGCCGCTTGCATGGTTGCTGGTGCTCGTGGCGGTTGTCCTTGTTGGGTGGTTCGTTTTGCCACTGGGGCCGAAATCATCCGTTGCAGCGGAAACACCTTTTTCAGCCATGTTTTGGCAAATGCGCGGCCTTGATGTCCTAATCCAGGTCATGCTCATCTTCGCAGGCGTGCTGGGATTACTGGGACTTTTAGCCGAAGCGAAGGCGCCTCTGGATCAGCCAATGGCAGAGGAGTTTGCAGCCGAGCGTGATCTCGAACTGCAGGCCCTTGAAGCACACACCATGGATGCGGCTGTTGAAGCATCGGAGACTAGGCAGCAACCAAGCTGATCACCATCAACGCCACACACTTTAGAAAGGGCCGTATAAGCGCTACAAGAAGCTTGGTAACAAGGAGACATTATGAACCTCACGCCACTAAATATCGGCATCGTCGGTGTTATCGGGTTGATCGGAGTGGGCTTTTACGGCTTACTCGTCTGCCGTAATTTGATCAAGATTGTGATCGTTCTTCAAATCTTGGTCAAAGCAGCGCTACTGGGCATTATTGTCGCTGGCAGCGCAAGCGAGCAGATCAACCTGAGTCAGAGCCTCGCCGTGACCGTGATTGTCGCCGACACTGTTGTCGCCGTAGTGGGCATGGCGATGGCGGTCCAGGTCCGGCGAATACTCGGCACCTTGGACGTTCGAGAACTCTCTAGCCTACAAGGATGAGCAATGGCAACAACGTTAATGATCCTCACCATTGGCTTACCCTGGCTCGGCGCAATTTGCGTCTGGCTGACAGGGGATAAATATCCGCGAGTACAGCATACACTTGCAACCGTCTTTTCCGTCACCGCTGGTGCAGCAGCCTTAGCCTTGCTTCCGCATGCATCGGATGAGGTCATGCTGCGAGTGGCTGTCGGTGGTATCTTTGGCGATTTCACGCTCATCCCCGATGGGCTTGGCATTTTCCTCACGATTATTGCCACCGTCGTGGGTAGTCTGGCCGTGATATTCTCCATCGATTACATGCACGGAGAGCAGCAGCTCGGTCGTTATTATGCGCTGGTGCTCTTCTTCATCGGAGCGATGTCGGGGCTTGTCCTATCGAACAGCTTGCTTTTTATGTTCCTGTTCTGGGAAATCACAGCCTTTTGCTCCTATGCCCTGATCTCATTTCACAACGACGACCCCAAGGCTGTCTACGGCGGCGTAAAAGCCCTCATCGTCACACAGCTTGGCGGGATTGGGCTCCTGGTGGGTGCGCTGGTCATCCGCTCGTATACCAACAGCTATCAGATTAATAGCTTTCTGGCAGCCGCACCCGAACTCCCATCTAGCATGGTGAGTCTGGTCGCTTTTGGCTTCCTCTTCGCAGCCATCGCAAAATCATCCCAGGTCCCACTCCAAACATGGCTGCCAGACGCCATGGAAGCGCCCACTCCCGTGACGGCGCTCATTCACGCCGCCACCATGGTTAATGCCGGCGTGTACCTGCTCGCCCGCTTCTACCCTGCCTTCGAAGCCGTTCCTGGCTGGAAGGTCAGTGTTGTCACCGTCGGTTTTCTCTCGGCGCTCTTTGCGGCCGTGATGGCGGTTGTAGCGAACGACTTGAAGCGCGCATTGGCATATTCGACAGTGAGCCAGCTCGGCTATATGGTCTATGCTGTCGGAGTCGGTGCAGTCTTCGCCAGCCAATTCCACCTTATGAGCCATTCCGTTTTCAAAGCCCTGCTATTTCTAAGTGCAGGTTCAGTGATCCACACGGTTGGCACGCGCGATATGCGCGAAATGGGCGGCCTCTGTAGAAAGATGCCGTTCATATGCGCCGTCTTCATCATCGGCTCGGTTGCGCTGGCGGGCATCCCGATCGCGAACGGCTTCTTCAGTAAGGAACTCGTTCTCGAACACGGGCTTATGGAAGGTCCTCGTTGGGCCTATATCGGGATGCTTATTTGCAGCGGCATCACCGCCATGTATGCCCTGCGAATGATCACCATGGTGTTCTATGGGGAACCTGGCACTGCGAAAGCCGAGCATGATGCGCCCTTTGCAATGCGCTTCTCGACGGGTGTCCTCGCCTTCGGCGCGCTCACCACATGGATCTTGGCTGGTCCATTCAACAACATGCTGGACATCAGTTTGCCGTTCCACACCCTACACGAGAGCAGCACGCTCGAGCTCCTTGTCGAGATTTTCAGCGCACCAGCAACATGGCTCGCCTTGCTGGTGATCGCGATCGGGCTCGGTCTGTACCTGATTCGCAAATCCCTCACGGGCTTGACGAATGCGCTCTCGCCGTTCACGCGCTTCGCACAAGGCGGGCTGGGTTTCGAATGGCTGAACCAGGAGGTTATCAACTTGACGAGAGGACTGTCCTCCGCTTTGCGTGTTACGCAAACCGGGCAGCTTAATTGGAATGTCGTGGGCATCATCGGGGGGCTAGGGATCCTGCTTACCATCTTGATTGGAGGGGCGTGAAATGACTACACCTGCATTCCTTTGGCTCCTTGCCCTACCCCTGATCACCTCTCCAATTGTCTATCTGATCGGTCACCAGGATAGGCGCATGGGTCAGCATACGATTGCGCACTGGGCCGGTTTCTGCGCACTTGCCGCCGCGTGGGTTCCGCTCATCCTCGCTTTTAACGAATTCCGGATCTACGGACCGATCTCGTTCACTTTCGGATCGATCTCGCTCTACATGGATGGGTTGAGCCTTCTATTGGCTTCCTTAGCGCTGACGTTAGGCACCGCCGTTGCTTTGTACTCTGGGCCATACATGGCGAAAGAAACAGGGCAGGAGAAGTTTTACGCCATGCTGGTGG
This sequence comes from uncultured Anaerolineaceae bacterium, assembly GCA_964385305.1. Classification (GTDB taxonomy): domain Bacteria; phylum Chloroflexota; class Anaerolineae; order Anaerolineales; family E44-bin32; genus CAYLOP01. Next base: position 8,873 of record CAYLOP010000020.1, read on the forward strand.
CTATGGTTGGCGTAATGATGGGGCTCGGTTGTGCGAGTGATCTCTTCAACCTATGGATCTGGTTCGAGGCCATGGCCGTCACATCCTACTTGCTGGTCGCTTTCTACAGAGATGAGGCTGCCTCCCTTGAGGCAGGTATCAAATATCTTGTCCAGAGCGCAGCAGGATCCGTGCTGGTCTTACTTGGCATCGGCTTGGTGCTGGCGAACACTGGCACCTTGAACCTCACCGAGATCCGTGCCTCCGCAACCCCAGCGCCTATCCTCTTAGCTGCTGGCGCGCTCTTCGCAATCGGTTTTGGCGTGAAGACGGCGCTTGTCCCCATGCACACCTGGCTGCCGGATGCCCACTCGAAAGCGCCGAGCGGCATCAGCGCGATGCTCTCCGGTGTCGTGATCGAGGCCGGATTGGTCGCCCTACTCCGGTCGCTCTCCGCATTGGTGAATGTAACGGCCGACTGGGGACCTCTTCTGATGGGGTTCGGTGCTCTCAACATGACCGTCGGCAACCTTATGGCGCTCAGCCAGAAAGAGGTTAAAAGGCTTCTGGCATATTCAAGCCTTGCGCACGTCGGTTACATGCTTGTGGGCTTGGGCGTCACATTCTATATGGGAGATGCCAGCGGTGCTCAAGGCGGTCTCTTCCATATGCTGAACCACGGTCTGATGAAAGGCCTTGCATTTTTAGCTGCGGGCGCGCTGCTCTACACACTCCACATCGCCGTCGGTGATCATGCACCGCTCACGGTTTCTGATCTCTCCGGCGCTGCAAAACGCTACCCTCTCGTCGCGCTTACGTTCAGCATCGCAGTTCTGAGTCTGGGTGGGCTTCCGCCTCTGGCGGGCTTTATGTCGAAGTGGCAGATCTTCGTGGCCGGGGTTCAAACGCATAATGCATGGATCGAAGCACTCGTCGCCTTTGCAGCGTTGAACAGCGTCGTCTCGCTTGCATATTACGCTCCGCTCGTCAATGCAGTCTATCGCCTCGAACCCTCAGAGGCGGTGAAACGCGGGAACCCGCTTCCCTTCGTGATGCGTATCCCGCTGGTTGTCATGGCATTGGCTGTGGTTGTCATCGGCTTCTGGCCCAGCATCATGGACGGGTTGACGAGCCCGGCCGGAGCGGCATTGCTCGCCGTCTTCGGCAAGTAATGGATGAAATGCTATGAGATCACAGGGCTTCATCCCAGTAAATAAACGGTCTGGAGGACCTTATGAGTGAAATCCTTCTTAGCCCACCGGTGGCTTTTCTGATCAACATTGGATTGGTGGGACTCCTGTACGGCTTCGGTCGATGGTTCGCTGGTCCGTCTCAAGTCACACCTTTGAAATCCAGCACATACTCCAGCGGAGAAGCGCCACCCACACAAATGGCTGCGCCTGGGTATCGCCCGTTCTTTGTTGTAGCGCTCTTCTTCGCAATCGTACACCTCGGCGTCCTGGTTCTTGGCAGTGGCATGTTGACACCCATCACAGCAATCTACCTCGTGGGTCTCTTTCTTGCGCTGCTAGCGCTGATCTTGGGCTGATGACCAAGGAGCATGGGACATGAAGCGTAATAAACCAATCTTGAGAACCCGTTTACGGCATTAAAAACGTGGGCGCGCATCAACTCGCCTTGGGTCTTGCATTTCAACAGCGGCTCCTGCAATGGCTGTGACATTGAAATCCTGGCTACGCTGACGCCGCGCTACGACCTAGAACGTTTTGGCATCAAACTGCAAGGCAGCCCGCGACATGCGGATGTGCTGCTCTCCACAGGTGCTGTAACCCGCCAGGCTCGGGATCGGCTGCTGCGCATTTACGAACAAATGCACGAACCCAAGTTTGTCGTCGCAATCGGCGCGTGCGCCATCTCAGGCGGCGTTTTTGCAGGCTGCTACAACGTCATGAATGGCATCGATAAAGTCATCCCTGTGCACGCCTATATCCCTGGCTGCCCACCCCGTCCCGAAGCCATCATCGACGGTGTCGTCAAATTGCTATCCAGCCTAAAAGGGCCCGTTGCGGAGGAAGCCATCCAAGTTACCTCGAATGGGCGTGAAACTGAGGCAGGCTTATGACTATAAATACCGAAGAAGCATTATCCATTGCCAGCCAACTGGTCGAAGAGTGGGTTTGGACGACAGAGACAAATCGCCCTGAACCCAATCGATTGGATGTAACGCTTACCGCAGTGGAAGATCTGGTACCGATCAGTGTAGCCCTACGCGTGAAACGGTTGGGCTATCTTGCTGCGATCTCAGGGCTCGACTTAGGGCCAGAGGTTGGTGAACTTGAGGTTCTCTACCATTTCTGCACATCTGCGGCGGTTGTGACCTTGCGCGTTCGACTGCCGCGCGAGAATCCTTGCATACCCACGCTCTGTAAAATCATTCCAAGCGCGGAACCGTTCGAACGCGAGTTGAGCGAGATGTTCGGCGTGACCGTCGAGGATCTCCCCAATCCATTGCGCCTTTACCTGCCTGATGATTGGCCGGAAGGCAAGTATCCGTTGCGCAAAGATTTCGACGTAGAAGCCTTTGCTTCGCAGGCGTCATGAGGAGTTGTTTGATGCAAAAGAAAACGATCGCAGAAAGCTTCAACGTCCCAATCGGCCCTCAACACCCTGCGTTAAAAGAGCCCGGGCATTTCTTGATCACTGTGGATGGTGAGATCGTCACCAATGCAACCGTCCGATTAGGCTATGCACATCGGGGCATCGAAAAAGCTGTTGAAGGGCGGAATTGGTTCCAAAACATGTACATCCTTGAGCGAGTGTGCGGCATCTGCTCACATATCCACGCGATGGCGTATTCGCTTGGCGTAGAAAGGTTGGCTAAGGTTGAAGTCCCGCCTCGCGCGCAAGCGATCCGCGTGCTTGTCGCGGAACTTGAACGCATCCACAGCCATATGCTTTGGGTTGGTGTCGCAGCTCACGAAGCCGGATTTGACACACTCTTCATGTACTCCTGGCGTGATCGTGAAACGGTCATGGACATCCTGGAGATGTTGAGCGGAAACCGTGTCAACTATTCCGTCAACCTCCTGGGCGGGGTCAAATGCGACATCAACGCCGAGATCGAGGATGCCATCCGAAAAGGCGTCGATTTCCTCGAGGAGCGCACGCATCACTACTTGGATATCGCTTCAAACGATGCGATGTTCCTCCAGCGCACACGCGGCATCGGCGTGATGTCAAAGGCTCAAGCTGACGTCCTAGGTACAGTCGGGCCTACAGCGCGGGCCTCAAACGTCCCCCGAGAAATTCGCACAGAAGCTCCCTACGGCGCCTACACCGAATACCCGGTGGATATCGTCCTGGACGACCGTGGCGACCTCGAAGCACGCTTTATCGTGCGCATCAAGGAGCTTTTCGAGTGCTACCGTTTGATCCGAAAAATTCTCGACACACTACCTCCAGGTGAGCTGACGACAAAAATGCCAAGGCGAGTCAAAGAAGGTGAAACGGTCAGCAGGGTGGAAGCCCCACGCGGCGAGCTCTTCTACTTCATCAAGAGCAATGGGACCGATCAACCGGAGCGGATCAAGGTTCGCACACCGACCATCTGCAATATGACATCCGTGGTCAAACTCGCCGTTGGGCATCAACTCGCCGACGTTCCAATGATCGTAGCTGGCATTGACCCTTGCTTCTCCTGTAATGATCGCATGGTTCTCATCAACCGTAGCCGGAAGGAGAAACAAGGCATGACCTGGGAGGATCTAAGACAATATGGGATCGAGTATTACCATGAACATACTTCATGATCTCGTCGCTCTGCTTATTTTCCCTGGTGGCCTGGTTCTGTTGATCATTGGCCTGCTCTATGAGTGGGTCGATCGAAAGCTGCTTGCCCAGCTACAGAATCGTGTGGGGCCACGCTGGTTCCAGCCATTTGCCGATGTGATCAAGCTTCTCGCAAAAGAAGAGGTCGTCCCAGACGGGGTTGACGCAGGCTTATTCATCGGCCTTCCACTCGTGGCGCTTGCGGGCGGACTGACCGCTGCGCTCTACGTCCCCATGTTTGGCTTTACGCCTGCGTTTAGCCTTCATGGAGATCTCATCATCACGATATACCTGCTGAGTTTGCTCACCCTGAGTATGGGATTGGCGGGCTCTAACACGCTCGACCGATTCTCGCTCATCGGCGCGACGCGCACCCTGACCCAGCTTTTCTCCTACGAGGCGCCTTTCATGCTCGCGCTGCTGGGTCCGGCGATCGTCGCTGGTAGTTGGCAGATCAGTGAGATCACTGCGTATACCAACAACCACTGGCTCATCCTAACCCAACCGATCGGCTTTCTCGTTGCGATAATCGCCTTAATGGGCAAGCTGGAGCTTCCACCTTTTGATGCTCCTGAGGCTGAAACAGAGATCGTCGCGGGTGCGCTTACGGAGTACAGCGGCCGTGGGCTTGCAATCTTCCGCATGGGCAAAGGTGTAGAACTCGTCATCGGCCTGACCTTGATCGCGGCATTCTACCTGGGAGGCGTTGCAAACCCCGCGCTCTTCCTCGTCAAGACGCTTGCACTGCTCTTGGTCGTCGTTGGCATCCACGCGCTACTCACCCGAATGCGCATCGATCAAACTGTAGGCATGTGGTGGCGCTACGGCACGCTCCTCGTCTTGGCACAGTGGCTTGTGATGATCATTTGGCAAGGAGTAGTAGCATGAAGATTGGTGTGATGTTCAGTGATATTTCCACCTCCTTGTTCCAGCGCCCGATTACGGAGAAATACCCGTTTGAACGGAGGGAAGCGCCTGAAAGACTACGTGGGCACCTCATCTGGAACTCGGAAACCTGCACAGGCTGTGGTCTATGCGCAACCGATTGCCCAGCGAACGCAATTGAGATGCATGTATTGGATCGAAAAGCGAAGCGATTCGTGCTGTGCTACCACCCCGATCGCTGCCTGTTTTGCGCTCAATGCGTGCATAGCTGCCGCCAGGGCTGCTTATCGATGTCCAGCGATGAATGGGAGCTGGCCGCATTAAGTAAAGATTCCTTCGCGGAATTTTATGGAGACAAAGACGATGTCCAGTCCGTCTTGGCTGGGAGCTCTTCGCAAGACATTGAATCGCCTTAAGCAGATCAAACAAGAACAGCCGCGCATCGCCGTCGTTGGTGTCGGACATGAATTACGCGGCGACGATGCGGCTGGCATGGTCTTGGCACAGATGCTTAAGTCGAAGATGTCGGAGAAGCAGAACGCGTTGGTGATCCCAGCAGGCTCCGCTCCCGAAAACTGCACAGGGCTTCTCCGTCGCTTTGCGCCAGATTTGGTGCTGCTCATTGACGCAGCTCAAATGGACCTTGAACCTGGAGAGATTCAATGGCTGGAGTGGCAAGCGACCACGGGTCTGAGCGCTTCCACCCACGCTCTCCCGCTACATATGTTTTCGTCCTACCTTTGTAGCGAGTTGAACTGTGAAGTTGCGTTACTCGGGATACAACCAGCATCCTTATCCGTAGGGGTAGATTTATCTCCCTGCGTACGCGAGACCGTGGTGAGAGCTGGTAATACTTTGTACGAGATCTTGTAGGGAGTCATGACTTTCACCGTTTTAACACATTTGAGACGGTATTCGTCCAACACCAATCGATGCTGTCAAATGGGCGTGGCAGCACAAGGCTTTGCCCAGGAAAGTGAGTTGATGTCAGCATGACCATTAAGATCCTACCGAAACCTGCACTGCCTGCTTGGATCGACCATCTGCGGGAGGACCATACCGTCTATGGTCCCAAGCAAGCAAATGACCAATTCGTATTCGACGAAATCCGGTCCGCTCAGGAAATCGAACTTGCCTATCCGACAACGATCCTTCCACCGAAGAAGTACCTCCTACCCCAGCACGAAGAACTCATGCGATTCGACCTGGACGGACCCGAAAAGATTCAACCCATCATCCCAAACCATCCCAGGGTTATCCTGGGAGTGCATACATGTGATCTGCATGCGATCGCACTCACAGATCGCGTCTATGGTGAAGGCTATCCTGATGAGCATTATGGGTCTCGCAGGAAAAACACAACCCTCGTGAGCATTGAGTGTCTCACGCCATGTTCGACGCACGCTTTTTGCAAGAGCATGGGTACGACCAGCGTCCCCGAAGCGTTCGACCTACACATGACCGACTTAGGGGATAGATATGCGTTGGAAATCGACTCAGAGAAAGGGATGAGCCTCCTGGAGCGATTCGACGAGGTTCGAGATGCCACACAGGATGATCTCCATCGAATGCAGCAGGTTATGAGCGAGAAATGGCCGCGTTTCCCTTATCCACTCGATTTCGACGCCTCCGAGTTGCCTCACCTGCTTTCCCTCAGTTACGATAGTCTGCTGTGGAATGAACTCGGAGAACGCTGTTTATCGTGCGGTGCGTGCAATCTGGTATGCCCGACGTGTGTGTGCTATGACGTCATCGACGAAGTTGAGTTCAACCTGCACACTGGAACACGCTCCCGGGTATGGGATTCCTGCCAACTCGATCGCTTCGCAATCGTCGCAGGCGGGCATAACTTCCGTGTGAAACGCTCAGCGCGATTGCGACATCGCTTTTTCCATAAGAGTAAATACCAAACAGAAACCTACGGTATGGTTGGTTGCGTTGGATGTGGGCGTTGTGCCTCAGCCTGCCTCGCGAACATTTCGCCCATTGAAATCCTCAATGAACTCTACCACCGCCAAATGCCGTATGCGAGCATAGAACAGGAGGTGATGGTATGAGCGTTTCACTCTTGGAGACCATAGAGGCTCCCTCAATCTACCTACCAACTTTGTTTACCATCCAGGACGTGCGCCCGATGGCTCAAACGGAGAAGCTCTTCACGATTGAACTTCCCGAAGGAATCTCGCTTGATCATAGACCGGGCCAGTTCGTGGAGGTCTCTGTGCTTGGTGTTGGTGAGGCGCCGATCGTCATCACTACATCCCCAAGCCGGAGCAAGGGATTCTTTGAGCTCTGCGTACGTCGCATCGGTGCGGTTACTAACGCCTTGCACGCCCTTGAACCTGGTGACCAAATCGGCATCCGAGGCCCATTTGGGAACGGGTTCCCGATCGAGCGGTTTCAGGGCAAGGACATGCTCTTCGTACCTGGCGGGATGGGATTGCCGCCCATGCGATCGCTGATTAACGAGGTGCTGGATAAGCGTGGCAAATATGGTCGTGTGATCATTCTTTACGGCGCGCGTCATCCATCGGAATTGCTCTTCACTGAGGAGCTCGCCGAGTGGGATAAGCGAGAGGATGTGGAGATTTATCTCACTGTAGACCGCCCTGATGAAACATGGAAAGGCAATGTGGGTGTAATCACCACACTATTCCCAAAGATCCAGATCAGTCCGCGCAACACCATTGCTGTCACCATCGGCCCACCGGTCATGTACCGCTATGTACTCATGGAGCTGCTGGGGAAGAGCATCCCAGACGGGAATATATGGCTCAGTCTTGAACGCCGGATGAAGTGCGGTGTTGGCAAGTGCGGGCATTGCCAGATCAACCATTTGTACACCTGTATAGATGGACCCGTCTTCTCATACGCGGAACTTAAAAACCTAGAGGAGGCACTGTAATGGCAATAATCAAACCCAAAGTTGCCTTCTTCGATTTCGCGGGCTGTGAAGGCTGCCAACTTACGGTCATCGACGCGTTGCAGACCCATCTCGATCTCCTCGAAGCGGTCGAGATCGTCCAGTTTCGAGAGGCGATGACTGAGATGGGAGAGGATTACGACGTGGCTTTCGTCGAGGGCGCGTGCACTCGACAAGGTGATGAAGCCAGATTGCTTGACATCCGCGAACATGCCAAAGTCGTCGTTGCGCTTGGTGCATGCGCATGCATTGGCGGTGTGAACGCACTAAAAAACACCATGCCTCTTGAGGATGTGCGGCATTACGTCTACGGCGATAAAGCTGATGTTTATGATACGTATGCGACTCGCCCTATCAGCGATGTGATCCCTATCGATGCCTTCATCCCTGGTTGCCCGATCGACCGTGAAGAATTCATCCGCTCGGTTAAAGCACTCTTGCAAGGACGCCAACCCACCATTCCTGACTATCCAGTCTGTGTTGAATGCAAACTGCGAGAGAACGGATGCCTCTACGAACAGGGGAAGCCGTGCCTAGGCCCGATCGTACGAGCAGGATGCGGTGCATTGTGCCCAACCTTTGGCCATGGTTGCGAGGGCTGCCGTGGGCTCATCTCGAATCCAAACATCCGAGCGATGCTGGATGTGATGAACGAACATAGAATCAGCGACCTAGAGATTACGAGCAGCATGAATATCTTCATGACAAATCAGGTAACAGAGAGCGAGGTGGGCGGCGATGGCAACAACTAAAACAAAGGGCGTCCATATCGACGTTCACCATATCACACGCGTGGAAGGTCATGGCAATATCGTGGTTGACATGAAAAATGGGGAACTCGAAAAATGTGAGCTCCAGATCGTTGAGGCACCCCGATTCTTCGAAGCAATGCTACGCGGTCAACCCTATCAACACGCGGCCCACATCACCTGTCGGATATGCGGAATTTGCTCCGTCTCGCACACAACGGCCTCCCTTCGCACTGCAGAAAAGGCGCTTGGCATCCAATTGAGCGAACAAACAGAATTGCTGCGCAAGGTGATCTTCCATGCGGAAATGCTCGACAGCCATATCCTGCATGTCTACATGCTTGTAGCACCGGACTTGCTGGGCGTAGGGAGTGTGATCCCGCTCGCGGAAAGCGCTCCGGACGTCGTAATCCGTGCACTTCGCATGAAGAAGCTGGCCGGGGATATCTGCGCCGCGATTGGTGGGCGACACACGCATCCCGTTGCGATGACCGTCGGCGGCTTCACGCACCTGCCGTCTGAAGATACGCTGACGTCATTGTGCGAACGATTGGAAGCCATGCGCGCCGACCTTGATGCCACTGTCGAACTCTTCCAAAGTCTCAAGCTGCCGGATTTCGAGCGTGATACAGAGTTCATCGCCCTGCAAAAGGAGGATGAGTATTGCTTCATCGATGGCGTCATCGCAAGCAGCGATGGCGGGACATGGCCCATTGAGGGATACCGGGATGTGACAAATGAATTTCTCGTCGACCACTCCACGGCCAAACGTGCCCACAACAAACGCGATTCCTACATGGTCGGTGCCCTGGCTCGCTTCAACATCAACCATGACCTGCTTCACCCTCGGGCGAAAGCTGCAGCAACGGCGCTGGGACTCAAGCCAAAGTGCATCAATCCATATATGAACTCGGTGGCACAAGTGGTTGAAATTGTCCACTCCACAGAGGAATCGATTGAGATCATCCACGAACTCCTACAGCGCGGCATCACACCAGAAGAACCCGGCCAACCAACCCGCCTCACTGGAGAAGGCGTTGGTGGGGTCGAGGCCCCTCGAGGTATCTTGTTCCACAATTACGTCATCGAGGAAGGAGTGGTCTCGGGTGCAAATTGTGTTATCCCGACCAATCAGAACCTGCAGAATTGCGAATTGGATATGCGCGCTTTGGTTCCGGATTATCTCGACCAATCTCCCGAAGAGATCCGATTCGCCCTTGAGATGCTTGTGCGCGCTTACGATCCATGTATCTCGTGCTCAACGCATATGCTGGATGTGAAGTTTGTCTGAGAATACCGCCCACACAGCTTCACCCAAGAAGGTTGTGATGCCGATTCGAACCACAGATGCAACGGAGGAAAACCAGACGCTCGTTCTAGCGCTTGGCAACCCACTCCGCGGTGACGATGGCATTGGGGTAGCCATCCTGGAGCATGTAGCTGAGAACGCATCCTTAACCTCCAATATCACACTTTGCGATGGCGGCTGCGCTGGTCTCGAATCTGCGCTGCTCCTCGAAGGCTACAAGCGGGCGATCATTCTTGATGCGGCGGAAATTGGGTGTGAACCGGGAGCGTGGCGACGGTTGCGCTTTGGCCAGATTATGCTTCAAGAATGTGATATGCATACGATCCCGTCCCTGCACTATGCAGGTCTGGCCGAAGCGCTCACACTTGGGGATGCCCTTGGCATCCTGCCGTCTGAGATCTTGATATACGGTGTGCAACCGCAGAAGATCGGATGGTCGCCGGGTCTGAGTGAACCGGTCAGGCATGCCATCCCTGCGATCTGCGCGGATATTCTCGAGGAGTTGTTTTGCGATCATGAAGCTTGCACTGATGAGAAGTTTAGCCTACCATTGGCGTAGGATAGACTACCATCCGTGCACACTCAAATCAAAGGAAACTATCCTATGGCTAAAATACTAATCATTGACGACGATCCAGATATCGTAACCTCTGCACGACTGAGCCTGGAAGCCGCAGGCCACGCAGTCGTGGAAGCCCATAACGGTACAGAGGGCCTCGAAAAAATCAAGGCGGAAAAACCGGACTTGATCATCCTGGATGTGATGATGGATACCACAACGGAAGGTTTCCAGCTCACACTCCAGCTTCGCAGCCCTGATCCCACTTCGGAGTATAAGGACTTCCTTGAAACGCCGATTCTCATGCTGACATCGATTCACAGCACAACGCCGCTCCGCTTTGGCCCAACGGAAGATTACTTGCCCGTAGATGAGTTCGTTGATAAACCGTTGGACCCCGATGAGCTTGTGAATAAGGTCGAAGCGCTATTGAGTTGATTTCCCACCCATAATGCCCGAGTCCAGCAGGTTAGGGTTGACAGGTCTTGCATGGCTAACAGGAAAATAGATAGACCCAACTCGCTGGATATGCCGTTCCTGTGTGAGATTGCAGGTGGCAGTGTCCAACTCATACGTGCACGCTGGCTTGTCGGCCTGCTCTTACTGGCTGCTACTGCAATTGGTTCTAACCTAAAAGGCCTTTCCCTCCAGGAAAGGCCTTTATATCTCATCGGCGCGGGTATTTTGTTGTACAACGCCGCCTTATCATTTTTCTTGCAGCGATTGAATCCCCAGGATCGTCTCGCATGTGAAATTCGAACGAGGAACATCGTGCTCATCCAGGTCGCGTTCGATTGGCTGAGCATGACGGCTTTCCTCCACTTCACCGGCGGCATCCGCAGCTCGGCGATCCCGCTGATCTTGACTCATGTCTTTATCACAGCACTTATAATGTCGCGTTGGCTCACCTTCCTCTTCATCTTTGTGGACGTCGGGACGCTGGGTGGGATCGCACTGCTGGAACGCGCCCATATCCTTCCACATTACGATATGATCGCCGCTGCGGAGTCTGCCATCTATACCGACCTGCTGTTTATCGTCTCACGTTTAGCCTTCGTTACGATCATTGCCTTCGTCATCGGCTTTGTGATGACATCTGTCATGATCCGCCACCAGGAAAGAGACTCACGGACCTTCAGCCTCCTTCAGGCTGCACAAACGATCTCGGCCACACTTGATATTCAGGCATTGGTTGACAACCTCACCCAAAGCATCACACAATCGCTGAAGGCACACGGGGCGACGGTACGGTTGATCGATGAGAGCACAGGGCGACTTGTTCTGGAATCCTCCTATGGATTGAGTGAAGACTTCCTCAGGAAAAGCCCTCTTGAACTAACGCTGCGCGCAATCGAGACAGAGGTGCTGACCGCTCCACCACTGGTCGTGAATGAGTGTGATCAAGACGACCGTATTCAATACCATGAAGCGGTCAGGGAAGAAGGTATTCGCAGCATGGTAACCGTGCCTTTACGATGGCTGGGCAAACCCAAGGGCATTCTCAGCGTCTACGCCAGACGGCCAAAATACTTCTCTCCTGCGAATGCCGACCTTGTCACGAAGATCGCCAGCATCGCGTCAACAGCGCTAGAAAATGCGACAAGTTATCGGATCTTGCAGCAGCAAGATTCGGAACGAGCAAGGTTCGTGCGAATCGTCACCCACGAATTGCGTTCACCGGTGGCCGGCGCACAAAGTCTGGTTCGTACGATGGTGCGCGGCTTGGTTGGAGAATTCGAAGATCGACAATTCGAGCTGATCGAACGTGTGTCCATGCGCCTCGATCAGCTCAAGTCGCTCATCGACGATCTGCTCGCGCTCGCCTCAGGAAGGATGGAGGATCTCACAAAGCCCTTCGAGTGGATAGCGCTCCAACCTTATCTTCAAGAACTCGTTGATCGTCTCCAGCCCGAAGCGGCAAGCAAGCAAATCCAACTCAAACTCGATGCGCCAACGGATCTCCTATATGTCCAAGCAACGGAGGAGGGTCTAGCTCGGATCTTCGATAACTTGCTTGGTAATGCTTTAAAATACACGCCTGCTGGAGGACGTGTCTCTATCGTGTTACACGAGGAGCAGGGTAAGGTCGAAGTTCGAGTTGTCGATACCGGTATTGGCATCCCGTTGAGTGACCAGCCGCACATATGGGATGAGTTCTATCGGGCACGCAACGTGCGTCAAGCCGGCATCCTGGGAACCGGATTGGGGTTGAGCATCGTGAAGGCCTTAGTCGATCAATTCGGCTGGTTAATCACTGCAGAGAGTAAGGAAGGCGAAGGTTCTACGTTTACATTGATCCTGCCGGCAGACTTTAACTCTCACGCTCCTTCTGGTCGGTCAGGGGGAGCTGAGAAGGAAGAGGCGCATAAAACCGATGAGTGTTAGAAGCTATCGAAACATAAAGATTTTACTCGCTCCGACTAGATATCCTCCACAATCACATCGAGCAATACTTCATTTTCCGGATTGTGCACAAACGCCCAAAACGCTTGGACGGCTGGCGTGGGCGTCTGCTTACGGTCACGCGCTAAATAAACCCACCTTTGAAGGTTGAGATTTTTAACCGGGATCTCAACCACATTCCCCAATTCAATCGCCCACTCGGCAGCCAGACGGGAGATAAAAGCCACGCCAAATCCACCCTCTACCGTCTTTACAATCGCTTCATCATTTCCGATCTCCATGATCACATTTAAATGATCGATGGAAATCTCATGCTTGGCGAGTTCTGTAAGCAATTGATTCCGCGTTCCGGATCCCTCTTCTCTTAAGATCATAGGAACATCGACCAGAGCCCAAGGATTGACGTCAAAACGCGAACGCCATGGATGGTTATCCGCTACGATGAGTACGATTGGGTCGAGGAGTAACTCCATATATTCAAGGCGCATATCCCTCTCAACGCCATTGACAACCCCGATATTTGAGCCTTCCTCAAGCAAACATTCCACAATTTCAGAGCCACGGCAGTATTGGATCGAGAGGCGGACACCAGGATACTGCTGCCGGAAACGACCTATAAGGACCGGGATAATCCACTTCCCTGCAGTAGTACTGCTGTAAATGCAAAGATTGCCAGATATATCCTCTTGCATACCAATCATCATGTTCTCAAGCTCAGAAGCCCCCTGCACAAGCTTCCGAGCCCATGGCACGAGCTGGCGACCGGCCTCCGTAAGCTGCAGTCTCCCGCCGCTGCGGTCGAACAATAGAAGCCCAATTTCACTTTCAAGCGATTTGATATGGTGGCTGATGGTAGGCTGGGAAAGGTGAAGCTCCTTTGCAGCTTGCGAGAAGCTCATGCTATCAGCACAATAAATAAACACATTCAGTCTCATAAGGTCCAGCATGTATACGCCCTCTCTTGGATCCCCGGCTCCGTATCGCGTTGCCTGGCTTCTTCTTTTACACCACTATCGACCCCTCCACTGTCGCACAGGTGAACTTAGAACCGAACTCCAACAAGACTGATGACTAGCCTTAGTTGCAAACTCTTGAAGAACAATGTCTCCGCACCTTACCACCGGCAAATTGCCGTGCTCTACACGCCCTCACACACCCCGATAATTCGACTTGCTATATAACCCTTCTATATTATATACTTTCTATATGATTGCCCATAGAGATCATCTATTACTTTTGTCCATTTTACTCGTGCAGTTAGTCACTTCGCTAATGGTGAATAAATTCACATACTATGGACAGGCGTTCAAGTTCAATTTAGCTGATTCATGGAGAGCTGACATCCAAATATGTCAACTCAAAAGATTTGCAGACACCTCACATCATCCAGCCACTTCGTTTGGTGCGTTGGCTGAAGTGAGGCTTTTCATGAAACTGTGAGGTGGACGATGACGGAGACAACTGCAATGGATACCTCCCAAGAATTTCTCCAACAAATGATTGAAACAATTGATGACGGCGAACGTGTCCGCCTGTGTCTTCAATGCGGCTCATGTACCGGTGTTTGTCCATTTGGTTTCGCGATGGATTACCCACCCCGATCGATTATCGCCGCATTACGGGCTCACGAGATTGAGTCTGTATTTGATAGCGACACGATCTGGTTATGCATATCTTGCTTTGCATGCACATCATCTTGCCCTGCGAAAATTCCTCTCACGGAAGGGCTTTTAGCATCGGTAAAGAGTGAAATGCTCCTCAAAGGTGAGATTCCAGAGGAATTAAAAGTCGCCCTGGAAAATTCTCGACGTTATTCCAATACCCTTGGGGAATCGCCCAAGAAACGCGCCGAATGGGCAAGTGACTTTACAGTTAATGTTCCAATCATGGCTAAGCACAACAAACCGGTTGATGTGCTTTGGTATGTGGGCGACTATCCGTCGTACCACCCTCGCGTCCAACAGGTAACGCGGGCTATGGCGAAGGTATTTGACGCCCTTAAGGTAGACTTTGCCATTCTCGGCCCAGAGGAGAATAGCTCAGGGGACGAGCAAGGCCTAGCTGGTGAAACAGGCTTGCGCGAGCTGCTGGCAACAAAGAACGCAAAAGCCTTCAGCAAATATGAATTCAAAGAAATCGTAACCACCGATCCACACGCCTATAACGTCATCAAGAACGAATACCCCAAGCTAGGTTTTTCGTTCCCCATTCGCCACTATACACAATACCTCGCAGATCGCCTCGACGATCTAAAGTCGGTACTCAAGAACGGGACCGAGATGCAAGTAACGTATCACGATCCATGCGCACTAGGGAGAGCCAATGATAATAATATCTACGAAGAACCGAGGCAGGTGCTCGCAGCAATCCCTGGTGTAGAGCTGGTTGAGATGTCACACACCCGCTCGAATAGCATTTGCTGTGGAGGTGGGGGTGGAGGGATGTGGTTGGATGGTTTTTCCTGGGAGAAGACGCAAACCCGGTCAGCTGACTGGAGAATCCTGGAAGCCATCTCAGCTGGGGCAGATGTCCTCGCGGTCGCATGCCCCTACGAAACCCCTCGCTATGAGGATGCCGTGAAAAGCACCGGCCATGCAGGAGACATTGTGGTGAAGGACATCGTTGAGCTTCTCGCCGAGGCTCTTTCGTAAACAGGAGAGTGATGCATGGATATCATTGTCCCCATTAAATTTGTGCCTGATCTGGTCGAAGAGCTTGAGATCGATGAGGATACAGGTCTGCTTGATCGCATGTTCCTCAGGTTGATCCCCAATGAATTCGATGAACACGCTTTAGAGCAGGCCGTGATCATGAAAGAGCGGCACGGCGGAACGGTGACCGTGCTCACTTTAGATACGGGCGATGTCGATGACACGCTCTACACAGCCGTAGCTAAAGGCGCAGATAAAGTGATTAAGATTGCCCGCGAGGACTTCGAGCAGGGCGTTGACTCCCATACAACAGCCTTGGTCATTCAGCAAGCGCTAGAAGGGATGTCCTACGACCTAATCTTAGTCGGAACCCAAGCAGTCGACGACCTAGACGGTTCGATTGGCCCTCTCCTAGCAGCCCAACTTGATTTGCCATTCGTGGGATATGTCACCGGTGTCACACCGCAGGATGGAAAACTCATCGTTCGCAAGGAGTATCCTGGGGGCTTAATTGCCAACGTTGAGATTACGCTGCCGGCGATTATTGGCATTCAGGCAGCAGAAAAACCACCCCGCTATGTGGTTACAAGCCTTGTCATGGAGGCGATGAAAACCGCCGAGATCGAAGAACGCGAGGCTGAGGTTATAACGGTCACCGGCGTGGTTGAGGTTGAAAGGATGAAGTTGCCTGAGGTCAGTGAACGCGCCGAGATGATTGAAGGCGATGTTGATCAAGTGGCTGATGCAATCGTTAATATACTTAAAGATCAAGGTTTACTTTCCTAGCATGGAGAGGGATTCCTATGAGCAACGATATTTGGGTTATTGCAGAACATTTACGCGGTGAGGTCCTGGATATAACCTACACAATGCTCGCCGCGGGGCGAGAGCTGGCGGATGGCCTAGGCGGTCAGCTCACCGCCATACTGCTGGGGCATAACGCTAAGGATTTAGCCTCAACCTTCGGCGCCGCTGACGTTGTCCGGGTGGTGGACCATGCGGAGCTGGCCGAGTTCAATCCAGATGCCTACCTTCAAACCCTTGTGCCACTCATTCAGGGCGCCTCCCCGCGGGTCGTGATTTTTGGCCACACGACAATCGGCATGGACATCGCCTGTGGTGCAGCATATAAGCTCTCTGCACCGATTGTGAGCTCGTGTCGAACGGTCTCAGTTGAGAGCGGCCAAGCAAGATATGAAGCCCTAACCTGCGGTGGGAAGCTGTTTGGAGAGGGGCTGATCCCAGAACCAACGTGTCTCATAACGCTCATTGCAGGTGGTTATAAGCCGGAGCAGGGATTCGTTGAACAAACGCCCACAATTGAGGACGTAGCCCCGCCAACCGCGTTGGATGTATTGCGGACCAAATTGGTTGAATACATTGAGCCGGAAGAAGGGGATGTCGATATCACCAAGGAGGCGATCCTGATCTCCGTCGGACGAGGCATCCAACAGGAGGAGAACCTTCAAGCTGCAGAAGAATTGGCCACCGTTCTTGGAGGCGCGGTATCGGCCTCCCGGCCGGTCGTGGATTGGGGTTGGCTGCCAACCTCCCGCCTTGTCGGTAAATCTGGAAAAAGCGTCAAACCGAAGCTCTATCTTGCCTTGGGTATCAGCGGAGCACCGGAGCATGTTGAGGGCGTTCTTGAAGTTGAGTTGATGATTGCTGTAAACACCGATGAACAGGCACCGATCTTTGACATAGCGACCTATGGCGCCGCAGTCGATGCAACGGATCTTATGCCTGTCCTCACTGGAAAAATCGGTCAGGCAAAATGAGGTTCGAGGAGAGCATTTATGCCGATTAAGACGATTCTAGTCCTCCTTGCTACGTTAGCCTCTTTCGGTGTGTTTGGCTACCGTTTTTTTCTCCGCTTCCAACATATGCTGCTTGGGCAACCCGAGCCACGTTTTGGAAATTGGTGGGATCGAATAAAGGCATTGATCGTTTATGTCGCAGCGCAGAAAAGGTTATTCCGTTTTACGCTTCCCGGTTTTGCCCACTTTTTTATCTTCTGGGGTTTCTTGCTTCTTCTCCCAACCATAGCCCAGGCGATATTAGAGGGTTTGTTCCCAGGTTTCGTGTTACCCATCCTTGGAACCTTTGGTCCTTTTCTCCTGCTGCAAGATCTCACTGCCGTCCTAGTGGCGGTTGCAGTTATCTATGGGCTCTACTTACGATTAATAGTCAACCCTGAACGCTATCAAGGCAGTCACAAGAATGAGGGCGTGTTGGTCCTCTGCTTCATCCTAACCATCATGCTCAGCCTGCTCTTCATGAATGGAATCCGCTTCAACATGAAAGGGGAAGCGAACCTCTGGCAACCAATCTCCTCTTTCGCAGGCAGGTTACTAGCCGGCTTGCCGCTCACAACGCAAGAGGTGTTTTTTGAGGTCTTTTATTGGATTCACCTCAGCGTTGTTTTGGTATTCCTGCCATTGCTTCCTGGTGGCAAGCATTTCCACGTTGTAACTGCGGTCTTTAATGTCTTCTTGGCCGATCTGGAGCCGCGCGGTAAACTGCCCCCCGCTCCTTCGTTTGAGGGGATCGCAGGGGTGAAAAATGTGGAGCAATTCACCTGGCGCGAGATGCTTCACTGGTATACCTGCACGGAATGCGGACGTTGCCAGGATGTCTGCCCGGCGTATAACGCGGGCCAAGAACTCTCACCCAAGCTCCTCATCATGGGATTACGAGATCACCTGTTCGAGCGAGGGGTTGCCCTGAAATCACACACTCGTACTAGAGAAATTGAAACCATCCTGGCCAAGGAGCTTACGGGGGAGGTTATTCTTGATGAAACACTCTGGGCATGCACAACCTGTTTTGCATGTGACCAGGAGTGTCCGCTGCTGATCGAACACATCGCCCCGATCGTTGATATGAGACGTTATTTGCTCACCCAGCAACGGGCTGATAATCAGCTTATGACTGCATTGATGAACTTCCGCCGCTATGGCAATTCGTTTGGAAAATCCGATCGCCAGCGCGCAAGTTGGATCAAAGGGCTTGATTACAAAGTCAAAGATATCCGCAAACAGCCTGCGCACACATTATGGTTCGTCGGCGACTATGCATCTTACAACCCTGCACTTACCGATATCACCATCGCTACTGCAAATGTATTCAATAAAGCGGGCATCGATTTTGGTCTGTTATATGACGGTGAACGGAATTCGGGAAACGATGTGCGACGCATCGGTGAAGAAGGTCTTTTTGAGCTGCTAGCGATGAAGAATCAAGCAGTCATGGGGAAGTGTGAGTACGAAGAGATCGTGACAACCGATCCTCACACCTATAACACCCTGAAGAATGAGTACACCCTCAACGGCAAAGAAAAGCCTATTTATCACTACACAGAAATCCTCGAGCGAGCCATCAACGAAGGTCGTTTGCCCATTAAGAAGAAACTAGACTACACCGTAACCTATCATGATCCTTGCTTCCTCGGTCGGTACAATAACATCTACGACGCACCTCGCAATGTCCTCAAAGCGATTGGATGCAACGTTGTCGAAATGCCCCGCAATCGAGACCGCGCCTTATGTTGTGGCGCTGGTGGAGGCCGGATTTGGATGGAGGAGGAAGGGATTGAAGAACGACCAAGTGAAAGCCGCATCCAAGAAGCCCTTGCTTTGAACAGCGTGGAGTTTTTTGTGGTGACTTGCCCTAAAGACATGACCATGTATCGGGATGCGGTAAAGACATTAGGCCAAGAAAGTAGACTGCAGGTAAAGGATATTATCGAGTTAGTTGCAGAAGCAACACTCGACGAAGTACCTGAGATGATAGCCTAGGCGATCGCACTCAGGTCATGTGCACTGGCGAGAACGGAGGCCGATTATGACTGAAAAGGTAGGCGTGTATATTTGTCACTGTGGAAGCAACATCGCTGGGGTGGTTGACGTTAGGAGGTTGCAAAATGGGCCGGCGAAAACCTCCCCGACGTTGTTGTCTCACGCGATTATAAATTCATGTGCTCCTCACTCGGGCAGGAGTTAATTGAGGATGACATCAAAAACGAAGGCTTAACCCGAGTCGTCGTGGCTGCATGCTCGCCTCATCTGCATGAAAAGACGTTTCGCCGCGCCTGCTCTAACGCTGGGTTGAATCCCTATCTATGTCAAATGGCCAGCATCCGTGAGCAGGTCTCCTGGGTAACTAAAGATAAGGATGTCGCTACGGACAAGGCGAAAGCCATGGTCGCCGGTGCAGTGAACCGCGTGAAACTACATGAGGAACTCGTACCAAGCGAGGTGCCTGTAAATCCCAATACGCTCATCGTCGGTGGGGGTATCACCGGTATCCAGGCCGCGCTTGAATTGGCGGATGCAGGATATCCCGTTTATCTCGTTGAGCGGGAGCCGTCAATCGGCGGTCATATGGCCCAATTCGATAAAACCTTCCCGACGCTCGACTGTTCCGCCTGTATCCTCACGCCGAAAATGTCCGATATCGGCGGTCATCCGAATATTCATATGCTGAGCTACAGCGAAGTCGAGGAGATATCCGGGTACGTGGGCAACTTCCACGTTCGGGTCCGGAAGAAGGCGCGCTATGTCGATGAAGAGGCCTGCACAGGCTGTGGCATTTGTATCGAGAAGTGCCCTCAGAAAGTGATCGACGATGTGTTCGAAGTCGGGATGGGTTACCGGAAATCCATCTACCGACCCTTCCCCCAAGCCGTGCCCAACTGGCCTGTGATCGATACCGAATCGTGTATCTATTTCGATCGAGGCAAATGCAAAGCCTGTGAGATCTTCTGCCCTACAGAGGCGATCGACTTCGAACAACAGGACACCTACCTCGATATCGATGTGGGTAATGTCATTTTGGCCACTGGCTACGACGTTTTTGATTGCAACAAGATCCCTCAGTACGGGTATGGTCGATTAGCAAATGTGTTCACCAGTCTCGAGTTCGAACGGATGTGTAACGCCTCTGGACCGACCGATGGCAAGATCGTTCTTCGCGATGGCGTTACAGAACCCAAAAGCGTCGCCATCATCCACTGCGTCGGAAGTCGAGACGAGCACTACAACCGATACTGCTCGAGCATCTGTTGCATGAGCGCGCTTAAATTCGGTCACCTGGTCATGGAAAAAACGGAGGCAGAAGTCCATTCCTTCTACATCGATATCCGAACGACTCAAAAGGGATACGAAGAATTCTATGAGCGTCTACTCGAAGAGGGGATGACCTTTGTTCGTGGCAAGGTTGCCGATGTAACTGACGCTGCCCGACTTCCTGGCGAGGAGGGCAAGCTCATTGTCCAGGTAGAAGATACGCTGATGCAGAAACAGCGTCGGATTCCCGTTGACATGGTGGTCCTCATGTCAGCCCTTGAACCTCGCCTGGATGCCAGAGATGTGGGCCTGAAGTTTGGGATCGCTTGCAGCATGGAGGGATGGTTCACCGAGCGCCATCCTAAGCTCGATCCTGTTGCCACGATGACCGACGGAATCTTTATCGCCGGTGCTGCCCAAGGACCGAAGGATATCCCAGCCTCGGTTGTACAAGGCGCGGCGGCTGCGGCTCGTGTTCAAGGCATGATCACCAAAGGTACGGTGGAAATCGAACCTATCGTGGCGACAATCCATGAGGAGAATTGCTCGGGCTGCAAGATCTGCAACGATCTGTGTCCTTTCAACGCCATTGAATTCTTGGAAGACAAAGGAGTCAGTTACATCAACGCCGCGCTGTGCAAAGGTTGCGGAACTTGTGTTGCAGCTTGCCCAGCTCAGGCGATTTCAGGCGCCCACTACAGCAATGAACAGATATTCGCAGAGATTGAAGGACTTCTTTACGACGCGATCGGTGGCAATGGCGCCAAAGCGCCGGCAAAAGAGAAAGAACCGGTCCCTGCCTAGTGGAGGAAGTGACTTATGGCTGAAGAAAGATTTGAACCTAAAATTGTGGCTTTCCTTTGCAATTGGTGCTCCTACCGAGCTGCCGACTTGGCAGGCACCTCCCGGATTAAATACCAACCTAACATTCGCATGATCCGCGTCATGTGTAGCGGGAGGGTTGATCCGACCTTCATCCTCAAGGCATTAGCCTTGGGCGCCGATGGGGTCATGATTGCCGGATGTCATCCAGGTGAGTGTCATTACCTTGAACAGAACTATAAGGCCTTGCGGCGTTTTAACATGCTCAAGCATACCCTGAACGCTCTTGGCGTTGAGGATAAGCGCGTTCGTCTGCAATGGGCTTCAGCGGCTGAGGGCGTTCAGCTAGCGGCTGCGATCAATGAAATGGTGGATCAAGTCCGAGAATTAGGTCCACTGAACTGGCCCAAAAATTGGCAGGAAGATGGTGAGTTGGAAGCAGCGATCGAGCGCATAGCAGAAGAACACGCCGAGTCGATGGAGGTGCCAGCATGAGTGCCAAAAAAGCTGCCAAGAAGACCAAGGCCAAACCCAAGGAGAAGGCGGTAAAGGGCAAGCTGGCAAACTACTGGGCCGCCTCCTGCGGTGGTTGTGAGATCGCCGTGCTGGGGATCAACGAAAAGATCCTCGACGTTGCCGAAGCCTTCGACATCGTCTTGTGGCCTGTTGCGGTGGATGCCAAGATTCGCAGCATTGAAAAGATGGCGGATAAAAGCATCGATCTTTGCCTCTTCAATGGCGCTATCCGCACCAGTGAGCAGGAGTACATGGCCCGTTTACTGCGCCAGAAATCGAAGGTGATGGTAGCTTTTGGTTCCTGCGCTCATGAGGGATGCATCCCAGCTTTGGCGAATGTTAGCAACCGCGAAGAGATTTTCCAAACCGCCTATCATGACACACCCAGCACGGATAACCCAGAGGGTATACGCCCCCAAACGGAGACCGAGGTCGATGAGGGCATGCTCTACCTGCCCCTCTTTTACGACACGGTAAAGACTCTCGACCAAACTGTTGAGGTGGACTACTACCTCCCAGGCTGCCCTCCTGAGCCAGAGCGGATTTGGGACGCCATCGTCGCCATTCTGGAGGGCAAGCTCCCTGCCCCGGGTTCAGTCATCGGCGCGGAGACCACGGTTTGCGATGAATGCCCACGCACCCGAGAAAAGAAAAAGATCAAGGAATTCAAACGAACGTGGGAGATCATCCCAGATCCGGATATCTGTCTATTAGAACAGGGGCTTGTGTGCTGTGGGCTAGCAACCCGTGCAGGCTGCGGCGCGCTGTGTCCTACAGTCGGCTCGCCCTGCATTGGATGTTACGGTCCGAATGTAGGCGTGGAGGATTTCGGCGCCAGGATGATGTCAGCGCTGGCCTCGGTTATTGACTCCGATGATCCCGAGGAGATCGACCGGATCATCCACGAAGGCATTCCCGATCCGATCGGAACGTTCTACCGGTTCAGCCTGGCAGCCAGCCAACTCCGTCGGACGACACTCGAAGGTCTTGGCCAACCAGAGGCATCGGCCTAAGAGGAGGAAATGGATGATGAAACGAATCTCAATTGACCCCATCACTCGTCTCGAGGGCCACGGCAAGATCGAAATCTTCCTCACCGATGAAGGTGAGGTCGCCAACGCATACCTTCAAGTTCCGGAACTAAGGGGATTTGAGCGCTTCTGCGTTGGAAGGCCCGCCGAGGATATGCCCAATATCACCAACCGGATTTGTGGCGTCTGCCCTGAGGCGCATCACATGGCTTCGACCAAAGCGCTCGATGCGCTCTTCCATGTCGATCCGCCGCCGACAGCCAAGAAGTTGCGCGAGATGTTCTACAGTATCTTCTTTGCGACCGACCACACCACCCACTTCTACGCGCTGGGTGGCCCTGACTTCGTCATGGGGCCAGACGCTCCGGTCGCTGAGCGCAACATCTTGGGCATTATCAAGAAGGTGGGCATGGACATCGCCGGCAAAGTGCTCAAGATGCGGCACGATGGCCACCATCTGATCAAGATGATCGGCGGACGACCGGTACACCCGAATTGGGGGTTACCAGGGGGTGTCAGCAGGGGTATCACCGAAGAACAGCGAGAGGAAATTGAGAAGCTAGGACGCGATGCCATCGAATTCGCCAAGTTCTCCATACAGCTTTTCAATGATATCGTCCTCGGCAACGAAACCTATGTTGACCTGATCAAGAATGACGCCTATGTCCACCACACCTACAATATGGGCACCGTGGATGAGAACAATCATGTCAACTTCTACGATGGCATGATTCGCGTTGTGGGTCCGGATGGGGTGGAACATGCAAAGTACCATCCGAAAGATTACCAGGAATATGTTGCGGAGCGAGTGGAACCTTGGTCGTATTTGAAGTTCCCGTACCTGAAGAAAATCGGTTGGAAGGGTTTTGTCGATGGCATAGACTCGGGCGTCTACAAAGCCACTCCGCTCTCACGCCTTAACGCTGCGGATGGGATGGCCACGCCCCTCGCTCAGGCAGAATACGAACGCATGTATGAGGTCCTGGGCGGAAAGCCGGTAGACAACACCTTAGCCACCCACTGGGCGCGCTTGATCGAGCTTCTCTACGCCACAGAACGCTGGGTTGAGCTCGCCACAGATGCGGATATCACCGGCGAGACCTTCCGTGTCTTACCGACCGAAACACCGGATGAAGGTGTAGGAGAGGTCGAAGCGCCACGCGGCACGCTTACCCACCACTATTGGACCGATGCGCGCGGCATCTTGACCAAGGTCAACCTGATCGTCGGCACAACCAACAACAACGCGCCGATCAACATGTCGGTCAAGAAAGCCGCACAGGGGCTAATCACCAAGGGTACGGTCATCAAAGAGGGGTTACTCAACACAATCGAGATGGCTTATCGAGCTTACGATCCATGCATGGCCTGTGCGACGCATACCCTTCCAGGGAAGATGCCCCTCGAGGTCACGATCCGAGATTCGGAGGGCGAGATCATCGAGCGGCTAACGCAAAATCTGTAGGGGGTTTGATAGCGGGCAGCCGTCAGCTAAAGGCGTTGTTATTTTCGCAGGTACCGATTACTGACTGCTGATAGCTGCCCGCTCATTACACTTGAGAAAAGCGCGTAACGTATGAAGACACTCATCCTTGGTCTTGGGAATCCATTGTTACGGGATGACAGCGTCGGCCTTAAAGTGGCCGGGTTGCTTCGCCCCCTGCTTGTCGACCAATCCGATGTTAT
>CAYLOP010000021.1:0-17635 GCA_964385305.1 uncultured Anaerolineaceae bacterium
GTCCCGCTTCGGCCTGCGGGCCAAGCTCACGGTCAGCCACCTTGCGGTGATCGCCGTCGCCATGGGTGTAGTGATCGCTGCACTCCTATCGCTGGCCAGCAACTACTTCATCGGCGCGCTCGAGTACAGCCTGCGCGCCCAAACCGAGTTGATCCAGGCGGCGTTGATCCCCGCGGCTGAGATCGCGCCAACAACGCAGACGCTGCCACCGGCTTACAACGCCGTGCAGCAACAGCAATGGAGCAATCTCTCGATCCAGGTAGAGAGTAAGTCGGGCGACGACGAATTAACGGCGCCCCTTGATCTCAGTTCCCTGCAGGACCTGACGTTTGGGGTCAATGCCCTGGTAGAAACCGGCGTTTACGTTTTCAATTCTGGTGCTGAGATTTTGGTCTCACCAGAGGGAGCCCGCAGCCCCCAACTGGAGGGCAGTTCTGTCATCGCAGAGGCCCTCGAGGGAACGCGGTATACCGAGGTTATCCGTTCGGGGGGTGAACGTTGGCTGGCCATCTCCGAGCCGATCTGGATTGAAGGCGAAATCGCTGGTGCGTTGGCGCTCACCCACCCCCTGCGCGACGTCTCGAGCGTGCTGGTCGACCTGCGAACCCGCCTGCTGCTTGCCACCGCAGCCGCGCTACTCGTCGCCGGCCTGCTGGGGCTGGCCCTCACCCGCGGCATCCTGCACCCCGTGTACGAGCTGACGCGTGCAGCGCGTCGCCTGCGTGAAGGCGACTACGAGTATCCTCTGCCCAAGGATCGCCGAGACGAGCTTGGCCAGCTCAGCCGTACATTCGACTCGATGCGCCGCGAGCTGCGTGCCCAGGAGCGAGCGCGCACGCAGTTCATCAGCGATGTCTCCCATGAGCTGCGCACGCCCTTGACCTCGATCAAAGGCTTGGTCGAGACGTTGGAGGACGGCGCCGTCGACGACCGGGAGGTGCGCGATCACTTCCTGAGCTCGATCGAGCGTGAGACCGATCGTCTGATCCGCATGACGGAGGGCCTTCTCACACTAACACGCGCCGATACAAGCTCGCTTGGCATCCATCCAGCACCCGTCGACCTGGACGCACTTGCGCGGACCACCGCCAGTACGCTGGCACATCCGGCGGAATCGAAAGACATCCGGATCGACTTTGCCTTTCCTGAGGCGCCACCACTGATGGCGATGGCTGATCCGGACCGCGTCGAGCAGATGCTGGTCAATCTGCTCAGCAACGCCTTAAAATATGCGCCGCAGGGTTCGACTGTGCAGGTATCGGGTTACCGGGTCACGGAAGCGGACTTTCGTGAGAGATCCGAAACCATAATACCTCCCTCGGAGCAGGAGCAAGTCCTGGATAAACTTCCACCCGGAGACTGGGCGGTCTTAAGTGTGCGAGACGAGGGTCCTGGAATCGCCGCCGAGGATCAGGCGCATGTGTTCGAGCGTTTCTATCGCGCAGACAGCGCCCGCGACCGCGATACCGGCGGGAGCGGTTTGGGGCTGTCCATCGCGAAGGCGCTGGTGGAAGCGCATGGCGGCGTCATCTGGATCGCGAGCCCCTCACCGGGTTGGAGCGGGCAGCAGGCGCCCGGCACCACGCTCTTCTTCAGCCTGCCCCTCGCACCCCCCGAGGCTTAATCAAACCCCAAGCCCAATCAATACAAACTAAAACTGGTTCCCCGCCCGCTGCTTGCAGCCCGTCACCGCAATGCCCTCTCCTCGCCCGACGTCGGACACACCCCTGCCACATTCACCCGTTAGCCTATACCAAGATGATCCGAGAGAAAGGTTCCGACTACACTCATCCCTGGGTTGGATGAGCGAAGAGCAGGAGGGCAAAGATGAAAGCGTTATCAGGCTATCTGGCGGCGGTTGTAGGGCTGGGTTTCTTGCTGACATCGTTCGGTGACTTAACCGCCGTCACGAAGGAAGCTGTGGGCACGATATCCGTCACAGGGGAAGCTGTGGTCAAGGTCGTCCCGGATGAGGTCATCATCACGTTGGGCGTGGAGACCTTCCACCGCGAGTTGGGCGTCGCAAAGCGTAAGAACGACGAGCGCGTGGCGGATGTGATCAAGATGGCGCAGCGCTATGGAGTCGAATCGAAGCACATCCAGACCGACTACATCGGCATCGATCCCAGATACGAGGACGGTTACTTCCGCGAGGTCATCGAGGGTTATTACGTGCGTAAAACCGTCGTCGTAACCTTGAAGGATATCAACCAATTCGAGCCGCTGCTCACCGCCGTTACGGAGGCGGGCACGACCAACGTGCACGGCATCGATTTCCGCACCAGCGAGTTGCGTAAATACCGCGACCAAGCCCGTGAATTGGCGACCAAAGCGGCGCGCGAGAAGGCTGAAGCCATGGCGGGTGTACTGGACTCCTCGATCGGGAATCCCACGAGCGTCCATGAGAACCAAACAGGCTGGTGGTCCTGGTATGGATGGGGCTGGTGGAGCTACCGCCGAGACGGCATGTCCCAAAACGTGGTCCAAAACGTTGGCGACGCGCCGCCCGACATCGAAGGGGCTTTCGCACCGGGACAGATCTCGGTGAGTGCCAACGTGAGTGTCACCTTCGAGCTGAAGTCATAGAGCCGAATATCCATCCTGGATCCAATCGAGGCGCAGGCTACGAGGGCTTTGCGCCTCTTCACGCGTTTGATCTACACAGCAGCTCCATCGATTGGTGCAACCCTTGAAGTTTCCCATCAGGCTCTGTAAGATAGAGGTGATTCTCACCGGGTCGACGTTTTATTCCGCATTGCTGCAGAAGCCCCCAACACCGACCGTGGTCCGAGCCAGCGATTCTAAGGGAGAGAGAGATGCGTGGGAAGACATTGAACGATGCATTGATCGACATGCTCCACGATGTGCGTGACCGGCAAAGCGCCTTCTGGGATTCGCTCAGCGAGGCGGAGCGGGCCGTAATCGGCAAATCCGATGATTGGTCACCGAAAGATGTCATGGCGCATATCTCGGTCTGGAACGACCGGCTCGCTGGGCAGCTCGAGGCCGCAGCAAGCGGCGACACGCCGGTGGCATACGGCGAGGTCGAGCATGCCAATCTCGAGATTTACGAGGCAAATAAAGACAAAACCTGGGAGGAGCTCTATTCCTATGAGGCACAGGTTTTCAAGAAGCTTGAAGCCGCCCTGGCAGGCTTGCCAGAGGACGCCCTCCTGGATCCGGCGCGCTTTGCATGGACTGAGGGCTGCCCGCTCTTTTGGAGAGTGTGCTTTTCACCGATCTATCACGTCATGGCGCACCTGGCCGACCTGTTGATCGCGCGCGGCGACCGTGACGAGGCTTTCAAGTCGCATGAATGGGTCGCCGAGACCTTCGCTGCGCTGCGGGAGGAGGATGAATGGCATGGGACCATGCTCTACAACCTGGCTTGCATCTACGCCCTGCATGGCGAGCCGGAGCGTGCGATCGAACTCCTGAAAGAGGCTCTGACGCTGAACCCCGGTCTGGTCGATTGGTCGAAGGAGGACAGCGACCTGGACGCCCTGCGAGAAGACCCGGCCTTCAAGGCGCTTTATCGGGCATAAAAGCGCGGAACCTCTACCCGCGTTCCAGACGGATCGTGTGTGTGGGCCTCTCCAGACTGTACCAGTAACGCAGGACCTGCGCCTCCCCGTCCACCTCATAGCGACCG
Organism: uncultured Anaerolineaceae bacterium; assembly: GCA_964385305.1. GTDB lineage: Bacteria > Chloroflexota > Anaerolineae > Anaerolineales > E44-bin32 > CAYLOP01. The sequence goes on from CAYLOP010000021.1 coordinate 3,653, forward strand.
TCCGTGACCTCCACATGGACGCTGCCGGGGTACTGAATGGCAGGCACGAAGATCTCCGTAGATGCCGTGACCGCCAGATCGTGCTCGAAGGTGAACGCAAATCTCCCACGCTTATGGTCAAACGCCATCTTCAGAGGCCGGCCGGCAATCCTGGTCGCATAAGGCCGCACGACGGCCTCCAACGCTCTGCCACCTGAGTTGATGTCGGAGGGATCATCCTGCTGGTCACGGCTGAAGATCGACAGGTCCTCATCATTCCATTGATCCCCATGTTCGTTGGTGTTGTCGGCTGTGTAGTTCCACAGCGTGCAGTTCAAGAGATTATCTTCGACAGCGCGGAAGCTGCGATCCATTGCCCTGACCTGCTTGCGAAAATCCCCCGTCCTGTAGGCACATTTATCATCCAAGTCGAAAGGGATGCCAAACTCACCGATCAGTGTAGGCGCATCGCCCAGATGCTCCACCGCGCCGTTTAGAAATCGCGCGAGTTGCTCCGAGAAGGATCTGCGAATGCGCCCCGCACCCAGGAGCAAATCCCCAGTGTGGCTATTGACGGCCAGGTAGGACTTGTAATCCTTCGTGTAAAGCACATATCCGTCATACCAATGCGGGGCGTACACGATATTCGCTGCATCCTCAAGACCCCAAGCAGGCGGCATTTTCATGGGTTCCGCCTCGATGAAGATGACCGCATCCGGATCGACAGATCGGATTTCGCGCGCAAACCGATTGGCGAAAGGACGATAATAGTCCCTGGAGAAATCGATCTCTCGTCCTCGCACCGAGCTGAAGTGATGGGGTCGCAGGAGCCGGGGTGCGCCATCGGAATCGATATCCCAAACCCCGTTCTGCCGCCACACACCGCGATTTCCCTCAAGCCAGGTCCGCACCCCTCCCGCGTTAACCATCTCCTCGCCCACCTGCTTCATACCTGTATAGCCCACCCTGTAGACCGCTACAAGCTGCGGAAACCCCGCTCCGAGCAGCATGCTCTGAAGTGGGCTTGGCGTGGCGCCCATCCGCAGCAACCCGCTTGTCTTATTCAGGTCCTTCCATCCGATGTACCCCGCTTGAGGCTCGTTCATCGTATCGTAGCCGATCACGTGCGGCATACCCTTCAGACGTTTGGCAATCTGCATCACAGCGTTGATGTAATGCCGCTGGAGGTATGCCTGTGCAGATTCCCCTTCGATGGTGGTTGCAGGGGCAAAATCCTCCCCACCGAAAAAAAGCGTGAACATGGTTGCCGCGGCGAGTTTGGACCCATTCGTCGGCCAGATCATGCGCGGAAAGGGATCTCCATGCGTTTGGTGGACGATAGCCGCACCCGTCTCATGGAAGGTCCTGATATCGAGACCCACCGCCTCGAAGGTCCAGCCAGGGGCACCGTCACCGCCTGAAAAGCGGCTCCACACATCCTGGTGCGGATCGATGAAGAGCAGAAGCCCATGCTCGCCCGCCTTCCGCACGACCTCCTCGACATAGTCGAGGTACGCGTCATCATACACACCAGGGCCGGCATGTTCGATCGCTTCCCAGGTGATCAGAAACCGAAGCGTGGTCAGGCCCCAATGGCGCAGGCGCGAAAAGTGTTCATCCGCTTCCTCCAGCGGGAAAGGCCTTCCCACGAAGGAGACGCGGCGGTAATCGAAGAAACCCTCCCGGTGATGCGTCGCGCCGTCCGGCTTGGCCGGAACTTTACTGCTGCCGCCCAGGTTGACGCCGCGCAGGATTATCGCTCGTCCCTCAACATCCTTGAACCACCGCCCATCAATCGTGATCACCGTATTCCCCTCTTCCCCGAGAAGATGTGTGCACGCTCAACAATGCAGCCCAAGTGTACTCCACACATGTGGATTCCATGAACCCTGTGAGAATAGGTGAGTAGACCCGATGTATGCAATGGGCATGGGTTATCCTCATGAATGCATCGCCGAGCCTCGGCATTAATACTTTCGGTTTTAAGAGTTATTTCATCTTTTTGGTATAATATAAGCGCCGGGCTAAGCTGCCGACCGCGCACAGAGATGTGCTCCGCCTCGGAAATCACTCCACGCTGGAGTGCCGAGACTCGGGCTTGAAAGGCACATGCTCCAGCGAGCCCACCCGGAAGGGTTGCGTGGTGGGGCAGCTCACCTTCCCATGACCATGACATGACGAGCGGGAAACGAGCTTCGACTCTCGGGCTTAGTTGTCATACGCTCTTCGAAAGGTCATGTTGCTTGCGATTGGTCCAATCCCCTGCGTTGCAATCCATCTGCCATGCTCTGCTGGGCCCAAGGTCCTCTTGTATCTGCCCGTCTAGCGCGGTAGAATCATACCGACCGGTCGGTATTTTATCGACCCGTGTGGGAACGAAGAAAGGAGTGCAGCATGCAGCAGCGCAGCCAGGAGACGCGTGAACGCATCTTAGAGGCAGCCCTGAGGGTGTTTGCCGATCGTGGTTATGATGGGGCTTCTGTCACGCAAATCTGTGAAAATGCGGGCGTGAGCAAAGGTGCCCTTTATCACCACTACCCCACGAAACAAGCCGTCTTTCTCGCGCTGCTCGAGCATTGGATGGCAAGCGTGGACGATGGGCTTGAGGCGTTGCGTGAGACGCAAACGGACGTCGCTGAATTGCTCCTCCAGATGGCCGACTTCTCACAGCAGATTTTCGATGCAGCAGACGGACGGCTGCCGATGTTTTTGGAATTCTGGTCTCAGGCCAGCCACGACCCCACCATCTGGAAAGCGACGGTCGCCCCTTACCGGCGTTACCGAGAATATTTCGCCTCGCTGGTGCGGGAGGGGATTGCGAGCGGCTCCCTGCGAGATGTCGATCCGGAGGTCGCTGCGCACCTGATCGTCTCCGTAGCACTGGGGCTTCTGCTTCAGGGAATGCTAGACACAGCGGGGACAGATTGGAAGAAGATTCCGCGGAATACGATTCAACTCATGCTCGAAGGCATGATCAGGAGAAACGCATGATTCTTGTAACCGGCGCAACTGGACATATCGGGAATGTGCTCGTTCGGAAATTGATCGAGCTTGGATCTCGTGTGCGGGCATTGGTGCTCCCCGGAGAAGACCGCACACCGCTCGATGGGCTCGACCTGGAGATTTATGATGGCGATGTCCTTCTCCCTGGGTCGATTCAACACGCGATGCATGGCGTCGAAACCGTCTACCATCTGGCGGGGATGATCTCGATCATGCCAGGGACGAACACACGCCTCCATCAGGTCAATGTTCAGGGAACGCAGAACGTACTAGAAGCGGCACTAACCAACCACGTCCAGCGCCTCATTTACACGAGTTCAATCCATGCCATCCAACGCGCCGCGCACGGCATCAAAATTGACGAAACGCTGCCCTTCGACCCGGTTAACGCAATCAGCGAGTACGACCGGTCCAAAGCAGAAGCCTCCCTTGCCGTCCAAGCTGCTGTGAAGCGTGGGCTTGATGCGGTCATCGTTTGCCCAACAGGGGTGATCGGACCCTACGACTATCGTCTCTCGGAGATGGGGAAACTGATCTTCGACGCGATGAAATCAAATGTGCAACTGTCGATGGAGGGCGCCTATGATTTCGTCGACGTGCGTGACGTCGCCGATGGCCTCATTCTAGCCGGTGAACGCGGGCGACGCGGGGAGAGCTACATCCTATCAGGCGAGCGTATCTCGATCAAGCGTCTGATTGGGACGGTGTGTGAGATTACAGGTCGCACGGCAAGATTGCTCCACGTCCCAGCGCCGTTGGTTCGGTTCGGAGCGATCTTCGCTCCCACGTTTTATCGCCTCACCAGGATGCGACCGCGCCTGACACCTTACGCGTTGGAGACGGTCAGGAGCAACTCCATCATCAGTCACGCAAAAGCTAAACGAGAGCTCGGGTATGAACCACGCCCGCTGCATCAATCTCTGTCGGATACCATCGTTTGGTTTAAGGAAAATGCACGCCTGTTCGCGTTGCCCAGGAAAGTTCAGATTCCAATACCGGTCGATGAAAGGCGCGCCTCGCGCGCCCTATGATCGACCACCAAGCACGTAGGAGGCTCAAATTGCGGACCGATAAAGAGAAAAAATGGGATGGAAAAGTCGCCGTGATCACGGGTGCCTCAAGCGGGATCGGCGCCGCGACCGCCGAACGTCTGGCGCTCGGTGGTATGCGGTTAGTACTCGTCGCACGACGGCACGAGCGATTGACGGCGGTGGCAGATGGGATCCGTGCTAGAGGTGGTCATGCTGATGTAATTGCAGCCGATCTCACCGTCGAAGACTGTCGCGAAGGGGTTTTCAATCTCGTTGAAGACAAATTTGGCGGCGCGGATGTACTAGTCAATAACGCGGGGTTCGGCTGGTACGGCTACTACACCGATATGGAATGGTCGACGGCCAAGGAGATGCTGCAGGTCAACATCGACGCTGTCGCTCACCTCACACGACTTTTCCTGCAAAAAATGAAAGAACAGAACGCGGGACACATTATCAATGTCGGTTCGATCGCGGGCAGCATTCCCAGCCAAGGTGTGGCGCTCTACAGCGCAACTAAGGCCTTTCTCGACGCGTTCACGACGGCATTATTCCGTGAACTGCGCGACACTGCTGTGCGCGTGAGCGTTGTTAGGCCTGGCCCTGTGATGACGGAATTCTTCCAGAAAGCGAGGAAGCGACCTGGTGGGAGAGCCGTTCCTGCGGAACGTTTCGCCGTTACTCCGGGGATCGTTGCCGAGAGGATCTGGGGTCTATTACAACACCCCAGGCGCGTCGCCACTATCCCATGGCTCTTAGGCCTCGCGCCGTGGGTCGAAGCATCCATGGGATGGTTGATGGATCTTATCGGTCCTTTGCTACTGCGCTCGCAGGTACCTGAGATCTGAGACGGGGCGATTTCCCATTAAGTTGCAAGCGATCGACGACATAGAATGAATCACCCGGGATGCAGCGACCCCGGGTGATAAGATTGGGGCGACACAGGTCGCCCTGTTTGATAGATCCCCCTGATTTAATCCCCCTAAATTAATCCGCGGCAGAACCGAACTCCGGTTCAGCCGTACCTCGCCAGACACCCTCGGGCGCCCTGATCATCCAAGGCGTACCGACCCAGGGCAGAAGGAAATAATCGGCCCCGATGTAGCCGGACACCTTCCAGGCGAGAATCAATCCGAGTGCGATCACAAAAAGAACAGGGTTGGTGCTCGCTGATCCAGCAAGCATGAAGTTCCAGTTCATGAACGCGCCAAAGAACGCGGCGATCCCCGTGAATGCGCCCAGGATGAGCGCTATCCCGATCAACATTTCACCATAGGCAATCAATTTCCCAAACCATGCATATGCTTCCACATCGAGCAGCGATTGTATGAATACACGATACCAGTCGAAAGAAATCGGCGGTCGCCCCGCCTCCGGGATCTGCACCGCATTCATCCAGAAACCTTTCAGCGCCTCACCACCAGAAACCCAGGCCGGATTGCCAACTTTGTGCGACGCGGCATTGATCCAGCTGTAACCAAGCCACAGACGTGGCAGGAGCCAGATAAAGCCAGCCCACTTGCTATTGAAAAGCTTCTGCACAAAGGGCGGATCCTTAATTACTTTTCCTCTATGTACGAACATGGAAGACATCACAACCTCCTCACACGCATTTCTTCCTTTGTTACGCAGCCTATATATTATCATAATTGATATAAATATGCAATATATAATAAATATTACGCTTGGATCACCCTAGCTTCAAATCGGACACGTTTTAACGTCTCAGGCGGAGGTTTCATCCAAAGGGCGCAAGGATCGACAGACCTGTAGGGCTGCTGTAAGGTTCACGCTGAAGTTTTTCTGCTATCGTGAGCGTAATAAGAGGAAAATAAGTTCAGATCTCCGCGCCGCTACTTGAACAGCGCGGAAGAATCGAGTCTTTTGAACCTTCCTGGTTAAACATACGCCAAGAGGCCTAGAATGTTGGAGGGATTCGATGGAAGTGCATATCACAGATGAGGATATACTCACCTTCATCCGACGCAATTGGTGGGACTATCCCAGCCAGATCAGGCTCATGCAAGACACCATTCAATCGCTTTGGCCGGAAGGACCACCCACGGGTGGACATGAGCGTGTTGTAAAACTCTGCTTGGAAGAAAGCCTGCATCGCCCTGCCGTGGGATAATTGCGTCCGATCGACAAACGGATTCCAAAACTGGCACCGAAAGAACCGGCATCCCGCCGGTTTTTCCTTTTCCTCTGTCAAACGGATTGCATCCACATCCATCCGCCCACATTGGAGCGCAGCTCTCCAAGACCTCTGTTGCCCCGGTCCCAGATCTTTCCTTGGCAGTACGATTATCCATCTCTACAAGCAAGGTCGTATACAAAGCTTTTCCCATGAGTACGTAGCCCTTACCGGGACCAAGCAGGCGCTTTCCTTCGTACTCTTCTCTCTGATATGATGTACCACAAGGAGGAATCGTGAGCCTGAACTTGTTGGATGGCGATCAAGTTTGCATCGTGGGTGGCGGCCCGGCGGGAAGCTTTGCGGCGATACACCTCCTATCCATGGCGCGCCTTCGAGGCCTCCGCCTGAGGGTGCTCATCTTCGAGCCACGCACATTTTCGAAAGCAGGCCCTGCGGGCTGCAATCGATGTGCCGGTGTACTCTCGACTCGCCTGCTCCACGGACTGGAATCTCTGGGCCTTGAGCTTCCTCAAGAAGTCGTTCAAGCACATATCCGAGCGTATACAGCACACCTCAACGGTAAATCTCTACGGATTGAACAACCCGATCCACAGCGGAAAATCATCACCGTATACCGCGGTGGAGGACCGCGCGTCCTGCACGGTGAGAAGCCGGGCAGTTTCGATGATTTCTTGCTTTCCCAAGCCCGCCTGTGCGGGGCGGAGCACATCCCCAGCCGTGTACGTCTTGTCACTCACGAGGATCATCCCATCGTCCATACCGCCAGCGAGCGCTATGATGCTCATTTGCTGGTTCTAGCTTCCGGCGTGAATAGCCGAGCCCCGCTCGAACCTCGATTCGGCTACAAGCCCCCCAGGACAGCCGTCATGGCGCAAGACGAGATCATTCGGCCGACCGATTGGCCTAAGGATGAAGTCAATGTGTATTTCAACGCCCCCCCTGGCCTCACCTTCGGGGCGGTCATCCCTAAAGGGCGATACTTGAACATTTCCTTGTTGGGGAGGGGATTGACTACCGATTCCATTGGCGACTTTTTCGACGCCCAAAGCCTCTCGGTAAAGATGTCCAAGCAACCTGAGAGTCTATGCGGCTGCACGCCTCGGATTGCCATCCGCCCTGTGCAGCGTTACTATGGAACACGTTGGGTGGCCGTCGGTGACGCTGCTGTGACTCGCCTCTACAAAGACGGCATCGGCTCAGCATTTTTCACCGCCCGAGCCGCAATGCAAAGCGCTGTTAATCGCGGCATTTCACGGCGAGATTTCCAGGCTGGCTACACACCCCTTTTTCAGCAAATCTCGCAAGACAACCGTTATGGGGAAATACTCTTCCGCCAGTGGGCGATCGTCACACGCACACCTTCCCTGCTACAAGCGTGGACGAACGCTTTGCATGTTGAATCCACTTGGCCGCCTGCGCGTAGAGTCCACGCCCGCATTATGTGGGGTATTTTCAGCGGTGATGAGCCCTACCGTACGCTCTTTTGGCTCACCTTGAGCCGATCAGCGATACAAGGCATCTGGCGGGGCTACCGAGGACTTGCTTCGGAGATGAATTCCGCATGAGCACAACAGGTCCACTTCCAAATCGAAGCAAGGTTGTCATCCTGGGGGGCGGACCCGCAGGTACTGCCTGTGGTATCGCACTCCAGCGCCTGGCACGGCAGAGGGACCGCCAGATCCAGATCACGATCGTGGAAGGGAAGGAGTTTGCTGGAGAGCGTCATTACAATCAGTGCGTCGGAGTGCTTTCCCCTCCGCTCACCGCGCTGATGGAAGAGGAACTTGGTGTTCCTTTCCCCCAACACCTCTCGCGCAGGGAGATTCATGGCTACGTCCTCCATACCGATCGAGAACAGATCACCCTTGAAGGCGATGATCCGCCCTCCCTAGCTTTACGACGTGTCCAATTCGACGCCTATATGCTCGGTGCCGCCAAGGATCGTGGAGTGCAGGTTCTCCCTGCCCGCGCAGTTGACCTGGAATTCCACGATGATGGCGTTATCGTTTACACCGAAAGCACGCCGCTGCAAGCCGATGTCGTCGTGGGCGCCTTCGGCCTCGATGAAGGCAGCGCAGCGATGTTTGCTCGCCACTCGGCATACCGCCCGCCATACGCGCTGAGCTCCGTTGTAACGAAATTCCACCCTGGCGATGCGGCGATGAACTCGTTTGGCTCCTATATCCACGCTTTCCTCCCGCACCATTCAGAGATCGAGTTCGGCGGGATCACACCAAAGGGGAATCATCTCACGATCAACATCGCCGGAAAATACGTTGATACGAAGTTGATGGAATCCTTCCTCCAGCTTCCTGAGGTCATGAAAGTCCTGCCTGGGATCGACCGCGCAAGATTGATGAACCCCATGGATTTACGTTTCTTCAAAGGGCGCTTCCCTAGCTCACTCGCCCATGGCTATTACGGGGACCGGTATGTCATGATCGGGGACGCCGCCGGACTTGTGCGCGCATTCAAGGGGAAAGGGGTCAATTCTGCTATCATAACGGGCATTCGAGCCGCACACACCATCATACTATCTGGGATCTCCGCACGCGCCTTCGATGCCGATTACCGACGCGCCAATCAGGACATCATCGGCGACTTGCCCTTCGGGCAGATGATGCGGTTCATCACGATAACCTTTTCACGCTGGGGTTTCCTGGATCCCATTCTCCGAAGCGCACATCATGTGGAAGATTTGCATCTCGCGCTCTTCAACGCCGTATCCGGCCACGCCCCCTACCGTGAGATATTTGCGCTCAGTTTAAAACCACAGAGCCTACTGGGCATGCTGCGAGAAATGATCAGGCCCTCAACACCGCCCGAGCATGAGCGCCGCAGCAACGGTGACGACGCATGAGAGTGCGTCTTGGAGTATGGCTCTCGCAGAGACATCCCAACGCAAACCCTATGCTGTAATATACTCATCTGTCTTCCCGGAGACCTGCGAGCTGATCCGCCTCTTCTACGGGGACTGTGACCAGCTCTCCCGTCTCAGCGATGCTTTGGATCCGCGCGATCGCTTCTAGGGTGATCCCAATACGTTGAAGCCAAAGATCCCAGCCCCCCTCGGGAATGCGACCGTCCGGAAAGGTTTTCTCAACGCGATAGTTCTGTCGGTAGACTTCCATGTCGGGATGCATTTTTAAGACAAAACGCGTCGCGTTGTGCGCATCTGGGCTGGTGAGCGTGGCGATGCGATCCGCGAGCTTTGCCATCCTATTCCGCCTCTGCGCTTTGGCGTGAGCTGAAAGATCCGGCGAGGCCACCTCGTGAGCTAGAAGATCATGTTCAACAGTCCAACCGACGATGTAAGCCAACACCTCCATATAATTCGTTGAATCCCCCAAGATACGGATCGACTTCGCAATCCTCAGCCTGCCAGCGGGCCAGTAATGCGAATCCTTCAGATCGCGCTGAAAGACATGGGTGAGCTCATGGGCAACCAAAGCGATATGTGCGGGTCCCGCGATCTGCCCCTCGCCCATGTAATCTATATCGAGCACGATCTGTCCCCGCCAGGGTGTGGCGCCGCTGCCTGCAGTGTGCACAAAGAACACCCATACTTTGCGCGCTTCCATGAGGCGTTTCACATCGCCGCCTACGGGAGAGATCGGCTGCCCGGCACCATCCAACGCCGACATCGCCACCAAGCTAGGCGTGATCGGACCATTCTCGGGAAGTCCAACCGCCTGCAGACGTAGTGCGATCCCCTTCTTAAGATAAACCTTCCATGCCATCGCGCTCTCCTGAAGATAGGATCACCATAAAACCATTTGAGCGAATCACCAAGTTATCGCTCGATCTGCCCGGCGCCAAGGGCGCGACACTCAGCTAGCGCGCCCCTGCAAAGCGCCCAGGGTCACGCACGCTTCGGCCCTCTTGCCAGGGCTACCAACCCAGTCGTGGTGTCACTTGGTTCGAGCAATGATTATACGGATGAAATACCAACGAGGCGGCTATTCGCCCATCCAGACCCCGGCGGTTTCTTTGCCATAAACGATCATGCCGATGATGAAGTAGGCGAAAAAGCCCACTGCAAGCCCAATGGAATATGCGCCGAACAAGCGCTCGTTGTCAAACAACGTCATTATGGCGGCGCCGCCCACAACCCCGATGACCGTGGATAGATCCGACAGCGCTGCCGCGCCTTCCTTCCTCCGTAAGGTGCGGTATGTCACCCATCCCACAACGAGGCCAAATCCGATGGCACCAATTTCTGTCAAAGTCATATCTCCCTCCTTTTTCTGTCGACAAGCAGGCAATCAGCGAACGCTCTTTCCCATCCAAGAAGTGTACTCATGAGACAGTTTCAGATCCACAGAGCCGTTCGGTGTGTATGCAAGACCGAGAAAGTTGCCTTTCTGTAGAAGGTGCATGCGCATTCGATGGTGCGCTTCGCTAACCGCCTTATTTGCAGCGAACGATGCAATGAGTCGTTCCGCCGCCTCGCCCGCGCATCTTGCCTAACCCTCCTCCATATCCTCAAAGAATACATCGACAAATCCACCATCACCGGTCTCGGTATAAAGAACATGCATCTTGTCGCTACGACGTTGTTCAGACAGGGGATTTGGATCGTACAGCAGGTTAAGAGTCGCCTGATCTGGTACGTTGTCGTAGGTATCCTCCCAGGTTGAAACCAAGACCGTTCGCGATCTGGCATCCTGCCGCTGGACCGGTAAGACCTTATCCAGCAGGTCCGGATCCGGCGTCCCAGTGTGGCTTCCATGGTGACTGACCTTGAGAAAATGCACAGGTTGGAGTACGCACACCTTGTTCATCGTCTCCCAACTTCGCCGCTCCGCATCGCCTGCAAAAAGAAGTTTCCAACCACGCCATATCAAGCAAAAAACGACGCTTGTATTGTTAGCAGCCTTATCAATGGCAAGCAGATTCTCGACGTACCCTCGCCGCTGTTCGATCAACCGATAAAACGCCCCCGCGTCTACGCCGTGTGGCGGGGTCATTGCCACGAGTTCCGGACGCCTCCTCTTGTTTTCGCTTGGAGCTACGCCCAACGCCATCGGTCGAAATCGGCCGTAGTATTCAGAGGTGTCTTCCTCCGGTGCCCAGATCTCAAACTGCGTTTCATGGAAGGGATGGCTACCCCCGATGTCGAACTCACGGTGGATATACGCGGTGTGTTCTGCCAGTCCTCGCAGGTAGCGGACGTTCTGTTTCGTGCTGCGTGGGTTGTTATTGATCATCAACGTTTCAATAGCAGCGCTGCTCATTTCCGGAGATGCTCGTAAAGAATTTCTTATCGTTGCGTAGGTTTCTTCCAAGGCTAGGTGCTTCTTCTTCGCATCCGGATGCTGCTCATAGTAATCTTCGGCTGCCGACGCGGTGAGCCATGCAAAGCGGGTGTTAAGCCTTTCTTGCAAGTCTTCATTTGGATAAAAAACCTTATCCGCGTACGGCAGTCCCTGTGTGTGGTCCATATGCTCATGCGTCAGGATGTAAAGATCGAGTGGCCGACCACCGAGCTCGGAGAGAATATCCTCCACAACAGGCTGAAACGCCTCATCCTGACCTCCCTCACCCAAAAGGACATTTCCCACATCGATGAGAATATGGCGAGTCGTCACAACGCCGTCTTCGTCGCGATCAGGAACCGTTATGAGAAGCGCATCCCCAAATCGGACATTATAGGCACGTACACGCAGTTTATCCATATTCCACCCCCGCGATGTGCAGCATGTTGGCCGTACCTTGAAGTCGCATCACCCCCTCACTTTCTTCCCCCCTAACGACTGAGAAGAGCGGCTTTTCATCAGGACCGATTGCATGGGGTCCCACCTTTAAGAGCCCTCGTGCCACAAGGTCTCGAAGGAAACCATCGCGATCCTTGCGTTGTTGGCGGGCTTCAGAGAAACGTTGCCGGCGTTTGGCTCGCAGCGCACCAGATAGCTTGCGCTGTGTTCGGATCGGTGGCGCGTTTGTAAGACGCGCCAAGATCGTCCCCGTATCCCAATCGAAGGCAATCGTCGTGCCGACGGTGATCTGACGTTGGTCTGGGAATCGTGGGCCGAGCGGATTGGATTCCCGCAGGTCCCAAGAGACTTTAAGAATGCACTCCCGCACGTAGCGGTCGTAGTCATATTTCTTTACAACTTCAAGGCGTGGGCGTACATGGAACGGAATGCGAGGAGGGACACCGAGCAGCCAGCGGTTTTTATTCACAAATTGATAAGCCGCCCAATCACTGGCGAACAGAGTTGGGATGTCGATATCTTGCAAAGCCTTGTGCTGGAAGTTTATATCCACATCCAGCGAGAGCGTGTCCGGCACGATATGGCGACGGATGAATTCCTCCCGAATCCATCTGCGCATCTTGGGATTATCGGGATAAGACACACAATCCACAGCGATCAGCGCCCGCCCGTAATCCGCAAAGGATACTTCACCCGACGGCAGATAATCCAGCGCTCGAAATGCCATACGCTTGAGTCTTTCAGCGCCCTTCTGCAGCGCATATCCCGATGCTGAGAAGCGTGGATCGCGCTTGTTCTTATATTGCGGTAGTTGGGCATACTCGTCTTTGAGATCCTCATGGATATTCACCATTACCCGGTACATCGCCCCGCTTAGAACCTCACTTAACGCATGGGGTTCTGACCGAGCCACATAATCTTTGCCCCCAGCAGGGTTGAGGGTTTTTTCATTGTGTAAGGAGCGCAAACCATCCGCGTGGCCTCGCTCAGCCCCAAACTCCTCTGCGATCGTTGTGAAGGGGTTTTGCCCTTCGATGGAACCCTTCCCTTGCTCAAGCAAATACAGCCGAAGGTTGTGGCTCGAGAAGGCCATTAGCACAGCCGTAAGATCGGCCATGGCTTCGTGGATAGCGAGGGATTGCGGCGAGCATGCATCCAGGAGATCCGGAGCGAGGCCATCGATGATCGCGTGGCCTGTCTCATGAGCGACGATATCTCTCGACAAGCATGTATGGATCATCTCTTGGGGGGATGTGCTTGAGGGGAAATAAAAAAACTGCAAACTGTGCGTATCGCGATGGTAGAAGGCATTGGCCTGCAACCCGGCGCGTGGGATGACTAAAAGCTGAGGTCCATCAAACGCCCAATGCAATGTTCGCCCTAACGTATCCCTCTTTTCGAAAAGATCCATTGTCCTCAGGACCGTGGCGAAAACACTAACCTGCATGAACTCCGGTGTATACATAGCATCCTGGCCGACGTCGCAAAGGTTCTCCCCGGCAAAATTCTCATACCAACCTCGTACCTTCCCTTTATTGAAACGTGCGCCAGTCACAAGCTCGCCGCTAACAGGGTCGAAATCCAAAATCGCCACCTTCTCGGTCGTTGGACCGTCGAGAAAGAACGCACGCACTGGATCATAACCCTCAACAGGCTCCATCCCGCCTAAGGCCTCGATCCTTGGGTCCTGGATCATCAGCGGAATCCTGATTTTCTTCATGGGCTTACTGCCTCCCTCCTAGGAGTAAAAAACCCAACTCAATCGATACCATGCAATACTCCCCGCTGCTCCTTTGTATCTCATGCCTCATCCAATCACGAGGCATCCTGTTTCGTGATCGCTATGTACAGCAGAAGGCATTGATTCTCCAGAACCGCTGTGTAGCAAATGACAGCACATTTGTCGACATCGGAATAGGCTTAGTGGATCATTCAGGATCTTCACGATGAGGGTTTGCTGCAAGCCCTTCTCTATTAAGAGGCGAAGAGCATAAGGCAGAACTGACGTGTGGAAATGCCCCCTAGTGAACCTGCGGGAGTTGAGCGCCGCGAAAAATGAACCCACACACAGGCTACTACCCCAAACCGAGGAGAT
>CAYLOP010000021.1:17645-32851 GCA_964385305.1 uncultured Anaerolineaceae bacterium
GACGTACTCCAGCAAATCATCCTGAGCAAATCTATCTATCAGACCAAGATGGAATACTGTGGCCTTAAATCCACCGCAAGAGGGTACTAGTCCGATCTCCACACCACCCCCTCTACCCACTTCTCTCTAGGACTTGACCGATGACTTCTCTTTTACGAGATACTAAGTTATCCCAATATATGGAAAACCCGGCTTTGCGGGTCAGGTTATTTCATGGTCAGGATTGTAGAATCCCCACCACACCCCTTGAACCATTTTAACTAAAATTCGTACCATATTATACCCAAATACTCTCAACAGATTCTAAATGGAGGGTGCGCACATAGCATAGCTCTACCTACTTCTCTGAGCAGGCGCGTTCAATGCCCTCTTGGTACACTGTAATCTCCGAGGAAACAGCGGGCAGAATCTTACAAATTGCGTAACTTTACAGCTCAAAATCCTTGCTTTTCATATTCTTCCAATAAATAGAGAACGGGGTGCTTTCCTCCCGTTCTCCTTTAGCAAATGCTGCGCATTTGCGGCATGACCCGCACAGGAATCGAACCTGTAACCTGACGATTAAGAGTCGCCTGCTCTGCCAATTGAGCTAGCGGGCCTCTTTCTGATAGCTGGGAATATTGTACCGAATCAAACGTTTCTGTCAATGAATCGGCTTTCTCCATAGGATTTAACCGAGCGCAATCCCAGAATGTGGGGTAAGATATGCGCCTAGTTAAATCCATCCAATTCATTCATACGTGGCTTGGATAAATGACAGTCGCCGGAACTGAAGACCGTAAAGGCGACCGCTGTAGGTTGCTGTGGCTTCTGCCCTTCGAACAGATAAATGCAAATGAACCAGCAGGGGAAGGTGCACCAACAGCAACAAAGGATGCAACATGAGCGTGTCAAACAGCTTGCTACATGGTGAAGGCAGCCCCCGTAAGCGTTTTACCCGCATGTGGTCATCGCTTAACCTTGTGATTTGCCTGACCTTGGCGATCTCAGCCTGTAACGTATCGATCGGTGAGCCTTCTGATGCATCATCGGGAAACACGAAGATCACAGCCGTCGTCACACCAAGGTCTAAAACATCACCTATGCCCGAATCGAAGGCAGAAACCACACACGAGCCCACGGTAGAATCCGCAACCGGGTCAGCACCGCTTTGGGTCTACCTGACCGCAAGCGGCACCTTGATCATTGAAAACCCTGACGGCTCCTACATGGTCGCATCGGTCGAAGTGCCACTCGATCACTGGTATGGTCTACCGGTCGCATCGCGCCACGTTACACTCGCTCGGAGTGAGATTTTCTTCCACCCTTTGGATCTCGCCTCGCAACCAGAGATGACGGCGATTTCTTCGAAAGGGATGGTCCGCCGTATCCCCTCGCCCGAAAAGAGCGGTGAGCTGGTGGATGCGATGCCCTCGCGGGATGGCACATCGATCCTATGGCTCTACGACATCACGCTCGTCAAACCGAATCTCGCCGCGGATCCAGTGTGTGATCTAGCGCAGGGATGCGTGGGGCGTGTATACGAGGCCGTGATCACCGATCATGCCGGAGCCACCGCACGCTCTCTTGGGCAAATGACGCTTGAGGACCCCTTCCCACTCCTGGAAATCGATTCGTGGTCTTCTGACTCAAACTTGGTATTCTTGCGCCGGATCCCTTGGATGGTCACCAGCGCCTACTACCTACCGATCGGGGGTGGTCTCTTCTCCGTCTCCATCTCGGATGGAACCTGGACGGAATTGAGTGAGGATTTCTTAGGCCCAGAAACGGCGATCAGCCCAGACGGCCGCTGGTTGGCACGCGGCTCGTTCGGAGAGGGCGATCTCACCCTGCTTGTCGAGTCTACGAATGGCGTACGCTATGAGGTTCCCTTCCTGGAGGATTTCGTGCCGCTCAGCGCGCAGATGACTTTCTCGCCCGGCAGCGATCAACTGCTCTGGATGGAGATCATGGCTACCCCGGAAGAGAGCTCCATCACGCTGAAAGGTATGTCGCTCGACGACGGGACTGTGCAGATCCTATATGCCTTCGACGAGCCGCTTGATCGTGAGAATTTGCCGCACATCGGCGCTTGGGTAGAACCTTCTATCTTGGCAATCAACGATACCTGGGGCACCCGCCTGTTAAACCTCGATGATGCAACGTGGGTGATCCGCGAAAGGCCGGTTGGTGCAGAGCCCAATATCATCTTAGGGACATTATCCCCCTGACCGAGCAGCATTCCCCCTTTACGCCGGAGCGTGATGGGATTTGAGGTTGAGCAGCCTGCGCTGAACCCCACATCCCTGAAGCGATTTGGACTAAAGCGCAAACTGTCTGAGGAAGAGCTCATTATCGATATCACTTAACGAGAGTAATCGCAATATGCAACTGGGATCTGCTTGAGATGTCGAATTGAAGGACAGGATCATGATGCTATTGCGTGCCGGCCTTTGCCGGGGAGCCGGAAGACCAGGGGCAACCCCAAAAGCATAATGACCGCGCCGATGAGGTATCCAAGTCGTAAGCCCAGGATGTCGCCAATTCCACCAAGCATAACGATCATCACGGATCGAATGAGAAAGTCCATAGCCATGTAGATGCCGTTTGCTAACGCACGGTTTTCCGGGCAACTCTCCTGCACGAGCGCCATGATCACAGGCGTTATCGAGAGCGATGTGAATCCCAACACTGGGAGTAGGAGAACCCGCAGCCAACCCGAGCTCATCAAGAATAGAAACATTGAGAATGACGTTGTGAGCATCGAGAGCAAGATCAGCTTATGGCGTCCGATACGATCGCTGATCACGCCTCCGAGGAAAGCTCCCAATACCCCAGCTGCCTCGAGCAAGGAAAGGGATGCACCCGCGAGCCAGATTCCTGCGCCCTCTCGCGTGAGGAAGGTCGGCATGTAAGTTGTCAGCGCGGAGATCATATACGTACGCACCGCGAGGATGCCCGCCAAGGGGACGATTAACTTTCGCATCCCTCGAAGCGCATCTCGCCACGGCAGACTCTGACCAGCACCCGAAGATCTCCCCGATACATCACGCAGCAAGATCATCAGCAGTATCGAAAAAGCTACTCCGATAAACATCAGCCAGGGCATGCCGCGCAGGGAAATCAATTGGATTGCCGTGACAACAACGATCGGGCCCAAAACTCGACCCAACTCACCACCGACCATCCAAAATCCCATCCCTCTGCCAAGGCTGCCTCCGGATAAATTCCCTGCCATGGCCGGTCCCACCGCATGCATAGCTGCCGAGCTCACACCCGTGAGCAGCAGGAGAACTGTCAAAGCTGTGTAATTATTCGCTACCCCAAGCATGCTCATCATGATGGCGGTGATGGCCGGTGCAAAGATGACCATATATCGCAAACTGATTCGATCGGCGACGTGGCCGATGAAGGGCTGCAGTATGGAGGGTACTTGCATGAATACGGACAGCAACCCCGCTTCGGTCGTGGTGAGTGAGAGGTTAGCGATGAAAGTCGGCAGGAGGGCCGGGAGGAATGCCGTGTATGTGTCATGAACAGCGTGACCGCCAGCAATGGTCAAAACCTTTGCAGTTTGATATTCCCCCTCAGGCTTGATCTTTTCATGATCACGTGAGTTCATGCGATGCTGCACCCTCCTTTTTATTCACTATTGTCTCGGTGCAATCGATGAACATTCTACCATCCCTTTTTCTCAACACCCGCTTTCTCCGACGACGAGGCCAGTTCCTGAACAGAATTTTGCTCTTCCCGCAACCAGGATACTCCGATCTTGAACAGAGTGATGAGTATTCATGGAATCTCGTGAAGTATGTAATTGATTTCAATTCTCGAACGTTGATACAATGACATCTGATGGAAATTGAAGACCTCACCGGACCGCAACACGAACTCACGCCTGGAATATGGGTCAATTCTACAACCCCGATCACGTTATCCAGCTTACGTGGTCGTGTTGTAATGGTCAACCTTTGGGACTTCACCTGCATCCATTGCCTACGCACCCTACCCTACATTCGGTCATGGTATGACAGCTATACGGATTATGGCCTGACGATCTTGGGCGTGCACACGCCATACTTCAACTTCGCACGAAACCCAGACTGTGTCAGAACAGCGATTGCTCGGCAAGGCATCCAGTGGTCAGTGGCACTCGATAACATGGGAACGATTTGGTCATCCTTCGGGAACCAGCAGTGGCCTGGACTGTATCTTCTTGACCGGGAGGGTCGTGTACGCTACCAGTATGAAGGAGAGGGTTCTTGTTGGGAGATAGAGCAGAAAATCCAAGAACTCCTGCTAGAGAGTGACCCAACCCTCTCGCTTCCGCCCTTACCACCCCGACCACAGGAGGATGAGATACCTGCAGTTAAAAACGGGGAGATCACACCAAGGCTCTACGTTGATGCCATCGGCAACTCGGTTGCGCCATCCATTGAGCCAATTGTGTATGCACCGCCCGTCGAATTGCTCGACGGGCGTTTTTATCTTGACGGCACATGGCGAGCGTGCAAGGATGGTCTGGCACTCGTCAGCGAACACGGCACCATCAGCCTCTCCTATCATGCCACAACGGTATACGCCGTGTTTTCGCCGCCCTTACATACACGCGAAGCCTCCAATCACGTTTCTGGCCCATGCACCCTTGATATTGAACAGGATGAAGAACCTCTCAGGCAACCAAAGTATGGTGAGGATGTATTTTTAGACCGTGGTCGATCCCGTGTACGTATCGAGAGCCCAAGGACTTATTCTCTGGTCAACAACTCAGACATCGAGACACACAGACTTGGCTTGTCAGCGAATTGCCCAGGCCTAAGTTTTTACGTATTCTTATTTGGCTCACGCTAAGCACTATCAAAGCTAACGCCATACCCGCAAAGGAGTGATAACTGTGTTAAGAGCCTTATTAATCTATCTCTCCAAGGCAACTTGGGCACGCAGGATCGTCACAGGCTGGCGGTTCGCCCGTCGTAGCGCCTCTCGATTCATCGCTGGAGACACATTCGACGAAGCGCTCGAGAAGATCCAATCCCTCAATGAAGAAGGCTTGTTTGCCACATTGGACCACCTCGGCGAGAACGTCACGAACACCGAAGAGGCTCATAAAGCTGCGAAAGAATATATCGAGATCCTCGATCGGATGGAAGAGGTGGGGATCAAGTCGAATGTCTCTTTGAAGTTAACCCAACTCGGCCTAGAACTCGACTTTGATCTTTGCTTCGATAATATGAAGCGCATCGCGTCCAGAGCCGCAGAATATGGCATCATGGTCCGTATGGATATCGAAGATTCCCCCACTGTCGATCGCACCATCCTAATGTTCCAAAAACTTCGGGAAGTCGGTGTCACCAATGTGGGCATGGCCTTTCAGTCCTATCTCTACCGCAGTGAAGCAGATCTAAAGGTGGTACTTCCACAAGGGGCGCACATTCGACTTTGTAAAGGCGCCTATAATGAACCACCGGATGTCGCTTTCCCGCGCAAAGCCGACGTTGACGCCAACTTCGACAAACTCACCGCACTCATCATCGACTCCGCCCTGGCGGATGGGGCGGAACCCGCCGACCCGAATGGGAAAGTCCCGCCGGTGACCGCCATTGGCACGCACGACGAGAAGCGCATCGCATACGCAAAGCGCTATGCCGAGCAGGTGAATTTCCCCCAACGTGCGCTGGAGTTCCAAATGCTGCTAGGCATACGTTCTGACCTCCAGAAGGCACTTGTAAAAATGGGCTACCCTGTGCGCATCTATGTGCCCTTCGGCACGGAGTGGTATCCCTACTTCGTTCGCCGTCTCGCGGAAAGACCCGCAAACCTGTGGTTCTTCCTCTCGAATTTCTTCCGAGGCTGAAACGCGAACCCGATCCCCTCAAATCGTATCCTGAGTAGTTGGTCCTCTGCGCGCTACTCAGGATATCCTTCAACATCATCGACTCGGCTCCCGATGGGCGTGGATCCCCCTGGGGCGCTATAAACACATCCAAACAGCTATAATGGTTTCATGTAAAAGATACGTAAAGAGAATGCATACAATGGAGGTTGACTCATGAATGTATCGGGGGGTTGGGCACTGGTTACCGGTGGCGCACATCGCGTGGGTGGCGCTATTTCCTCAGCACTGGCAGATGCTGGGTGCAATGTGATTGTGCACTATCATCATGCTGCGGAACAAGCCGAGGAGACAGCCAATCATGCGCGGACGTTTGGCGTACAGGCGCTCACGATTCAAGCCGACCTCGGAAAATATAAGAACATCCTCACATTGTTCAGCCAAGTCGACCACGAGGGGATCGAACTGGATTTTCTCATAAACTCTGCCGCCGTCATGCATGCATACAACCTGCTGGATGCCACGGAGGCAGACTGGCAACACACCATCGACCTCAACCTTAAAGCGCCGTTTTTCTGCATACAGCAAGCCGCAAGGAGAATGCAGGGGCGTGGCGGAGCCATCGTGAACATCTCAGATATCATGGGGCTGCACCCGTGGAAACATTTTCCAATCCACTCGATCAGCAAGGCCGGAATTGAAATGCTGACTCGTGTCGCAGCACTGGCACTCGCTCCCGAGATCCGCGTAAACGCCGTTGCCCCCGGGCCCGTCATCAAGCCTGATGGAATGACGGAGGATCGCTGGGAAAAACTAACATCCAGGCTTCCGCTACAGCACGGCGGAAGCGGCATGGATGTGGCGCGAGCTGTGATCTTTCTCTTTGAGAACGACTTCATCACAGGAGAGACGCTCGTCGTCGACGGGGGTGGGTTGCTTGAATAAGCTTGCCTCCAATCTGCGGTATAGTTTAATCATGGCATAGCTGCTCGCGGACTATACAAAATCTGAAGCGGGCATCTAGGCGCATGACATCTTGAACTTACGCCTCGGGCAGGAGACAGAGGCGGTCCTATCCAAGAGTGAAAGGGTCTACGGCATGCACCAAGATCCGCCCATACATGATCTCGTCCTCCGTCCTATAGCTTCTATCGATGATCCCCCTGCGCAGCGCTGGATCGCACTGCGAGAGACGGACCACATCCTGCGTCGCTTTGGGCAGGCTGAAGTATTACGGATTTCACCCAGTGCGTCCTCCACCCTCCGCCTCCGTCATCGCGCAGATGAAGTTTGGGCGTTGATCGACGGCTGTGTGGAATTCTTATGGCGCGATATGCGTGAAGACTCCCCAACCTTCGGACGCACGTACCAAATCACATGTCATGAGCCCACACAAGTCCTCGTGCCATTCGGGGTTGCCTTTGGGGCTCGCGCTATCGACGAACCCGCACTCCTGATCCGCGTGAGTACCCACGTCGACGATTCCCAGGAGGGTGATCGCATCATCCCTGTAGGGGACAGCAAATGAGTACTGCCTCAAAGGACCTCCTTCATCTGGGTCGTGTAAGCCGGCCTCTTTACCTACTCGGCGGGACTATGCTTTATGGGCTTGGTGTTGCAATCGCCTCCTTTCTTGGAAAACCGCTAAGCATCCCACGCTACTTCCTTGGGCAAGGCCTGGTGACGTTCTTACAACTTACGGCGGTATTCCTGGAGGCCTACCACAAAGGCCAACCACAGGATGCTCGGGGAAACGATTCGAAGGCTGCACCCGAAAACCTGCTCGTCCCAGGCGATCGATCCCAGCGTTTGGCGCTGTATGCGGCGATTGTGTGCATCGTACTTGCAGGTACATTGGCTAGCGTTACACTTGCTCACGGGGGAATTCCCATAGTCTCCTGGCTGATTCTGGCGCTATGCGTCCTGGGGGCACTCCTCTACGGCGCGCCGCCTCTCAATCTAAAAACTTCAGGCTATGGCGAGATGACTGCATCTTTGCTTCTTACGATGTTTGTGCCAGCACTGGGCTTTTCCCTCCAAACCGGTACGCTGCATCGTCTGCTCCCGATGACAACCACACCCCTCCTGGCGCTCCATTTTGCACTGATGATCGCACTGCAAGTCCCTGACTATGCCTCCGACATGAAATACAATAGGCGCAGGCTTATGGTACGTATAGGCTGGGCTTCCGCGATGTGGCTTCATGATATCGCCATCGCACTTGCAGTCTTGAGCACAGCCATCGCTTTCGTGTATGGCTTGCCACCAAGAGTCGCTGCCGGCGCACTCATTGCACTCCCGCTAGCCATGGCACAAATATGGCAGATGGATCGCCTGCGGCGCGGTTTCCCGGCACGATGGCGCCCCCTTACCGTGGGTGCTATGGGCTTGTTCGGCTTGATGACCTATCTTGAACTGATCGGATACATACTGTCATAAGATGCCTGAATTCTTGCAACTAACACCACCTACAGAAGCGCTCAAACGCTTCCTAACCAAAATCCCTGCGATCAACTATCAGAAGGCGCAGACAATATCCACGCAGGACGGTCTCGGACGTGTCCTTGCGGAAGACGTTCACGCGCCCCACCCGCTCCCGCCCTTTGCACGCACGACCGTCGATGGGTACGCTGTTCGAGCGGCAGATACATATGGCGCCAGCATGAGCCTCCCAGCTTATCTGGTACGGATCGGTGAAGTGCACATGGGCACTTCGACGGATCTTTCCCTCACGCCGGGACAGGCCGCTCTCGTACACACAGGCGGCATGATCCCCGCAGGTAGCGATGCCGTGGTTATGCTGGAGGACACCCAACAAGCGCAGGAAGATGAGATTGAAATTTTAAAACCCGCCGCTGTGGGAGAGAACATCCTGCAGGTCGGTGAGGATGTGAAGGCGAGCGAGACTGTGTTGGCCCGAGGCGCGCGCCTGCGCCCACAGGAGATCGGGGGGCTGATGGCGCTTGGCATCGACCAGGTGCGCGTCACCATGACACCCCGTGTGGGCATTCTTTCTACCGGCGATGAAGTCGTTCCACCTCATACCGAACCCATGCCGGGTCAGGTGCGAGATATCAATTCATACACATTGGGTTCCCTTGTCGAGCGCGCTGGTGGGGAAGCGAACCTGCGCGGGATCATACCGGATCATCTCGACGATCTGCGCGCTGCCGCGCAACGTGCACATGTCGAGGATGACCTCGTGGTTATCACGGCCGGCTCTTCTGTGAGCACACGCGACATCACTGCGATCGTCATCAGCGAACTGGGAGAACCCGGCGTACTCGTGCACGGCATATCGATCAAGCCCGGAAAACCCACCATCTTAGCCGTCTGCGATGGGGTGCCGGTGATCGGTCTTCCTGGCAACCCTGTCAGCGCCCTTGTCGTCGCAGGTTTGTTTGTTGTACCGACGATCTACAAACTCATGGGGTGGGATGAACCTTCACGGGAATCCTGCGTAACGGCACGCATGACGGCTAACATCGCATCTGTGGCGGGTCGCGAGGATTATTTACCTGTGCGTCTCAGGGCCGATGTAGATGGTCTGCGTGCGGAGCCCGTCTACGGACGCTCCAACTTGATCTTCACCCTGGTGCGCGCCGATGGCCTCGTATGTATCCCGCCCGAAGTGACCGGGCTTGCTGTGGGGGATGAAGTCGTGGTTCGTTTATTCTGAAAAATGGGTTTTCGATCAATACCTTACTGCCAACTAGGGAGCGCATCCAAGAGACCCAGACGTCGCAGTTATAGACTTTTGAGATGGAGGAAACAGGAAGTTGCATCACACTGAGCCCAAGCTGGATCTGCGATCTCTCCATGCTTTTAGAATGATGGCATTCCTTCTGTGGATCATCGCAGTTGGTCTCCTCGCCGGCTGTGCAGGTGAGCCTATCCTGGCAGTCAGCACGACGGTAGAAGTGACCCGATCTGCGACCCCAACCGAGACTCTGGTGCCTACGGCCACACCCATTCCAACTCGCCAGCGTACGGCTACACCAAAGCCCACAGCCCTGCTCTCCCCCACGCCTACATGGATAGCGATGGGACCTGGTGAGGTAAACATCCCCATTTTGCTCTATCACCGTGTCCTGCCAGATCCCAAGTCGCTGCTGTACACTGTCGAGATTCAAGCTTTTACCGATCAGATGGAATCTCTGGCGCAGCTCGGCTATCAGTCCATCTGGGTATCCCAGCTGCGAGAAGCGATCGTTTACGGCGCAGAACTCCCACCCAAACCCATCATCATCACTTTCGATGATGGCAACCTCGACAATTACGAGCATGCTTTTCCCATCATGCACGCATACAGTTTCTTCGGCACCGTCTATATCGTCGCCAATCGCCTGGGCGCGAAGGACTACTTATCCACGCCGCAACTCAAGGAGATGATGGCGGCCGGATGGGAGATCGGCTCTCACAGCATGACGCACGCAGATCTGACTGCGATTCCATCATCCCAGCTCCGGGAGGAAATCCTGGGCTCTCGCCTGCGGTTGGAAACCGAGTTGGATATTCCGATCCAGTCCTTTGCCTACCCTTATGGCAGCGTCAACCCCCAGATCGCTGCAAAAGTGAACCGTTACGGGTACTTCGCGGGCATGGGATTGGGAAAATTCACCACGCATAATACGGGGAGCCTTTTTTATCTTGACCGCCTCGAGATTCGCGGGACAATGTCCTTGGAAGCTTTTCGATCCCTTCTGGAAGGCAACGAGGAACCATGACCAAGCGTTCAAAACGTGACTCAATCTACCTTCACGACATCCCCCTCGAGCATGCCTGGTCCGCCTTCACCGAGGCACTAGAACGCGCCCACCTTTGGGGCGGATTGGAGAAGGAGCAAATCCCGCTCGACCGAGCTCTTGGCCGTGTGACGGCGGAACCCGTTTGGGCGAAGATCTCCTCGCCCCATTATCATGCCGCTGCGATGGACGGCTATGCGTTGCGTGCAGCGGAATCCGACGGAGCTACTGACCGTTCGCCGGTGACGCTTACGATCGGTGACCACGCCACCTACGTCGACACAGGTGATGCGATGCCGCCCTGGGCCGACGCTGTCGTTCCGGTTGAGCAGGTCGAACGCATCCATAGCCAAGCAGGCGAGCTCGAAGCCATCCGCCTGCGTGCTGGATTGGCGCCCTGGAGCCATGTGCGTCCCATGGGCGAAGACATGGTCGCCACCGAGCTTGTACTTCCCGCCGGCCGCATCCTGCAGCCCGTTGATCTGGGTGCGATTGCAGGTAGCGGGCATGATACCGTGAACGTCTGGCGTAAGCCGCGTGTGGCGATCATCCCAACCGGCACAGAGCTTGTCCCTCCAGGCACAGCGGTTCAAGCGGGAGATATCATCGAATACAACTCGCTTGTACTCGCCGCCCAAGTTGAATCCTGGGGCGGCAGCGCCACGCGCTATCCTATCGTCCAAGATGATCTCAAGATCATTCGCACCACCGTCGCCGATGCCAGTGTTCAGCACGATCTCGTGTTGATCAACGCGGGCTCATCCGCAGGCTCCGAAGATTTCACGGCTACGATCGTTCAAGATTTAGGCGACCTGATCGCGCATGGCGTCGCCGTACGCCCAGGTCACCCGGTTATCCTGGGGATGATCGAGCGCGCGCCCGCCACGGCGGGCAGCGGCATCGGAGGCGATGGCGCCGGTATGGCAGATGCCCCACCGGAATCCATGACGTATCCGAGTTCCAGCGTTCCCGTGATCGGCGTCCCTGGCTACCCGGTATCCGCCGCACTCACCGCTGAGATCTTTGTCAAGCCGCTTCTTACTCGCTGGCAAGGACTGCAACCCCAAGCACCTCGCACAATTGAAGCCGTTATGACGCGTAAAGTGCACTCCTCGCTGGGTGATGATGAATTTCTGCGAGTGACCGTTGGCAACGTGGGTGATCGCTATATTGCCGCGCCACTATCACGCGGCGCCGGTGTGATCACCTCACTCGTGCGCGCCGATGGGATTGTGCTCATCCCAGCAGGCGTACAGGGCATCCAGGCTGGCGAGAAGGTGCGCGTCCAGCTCTACCGAGCCTTAGACGAGATCGAGCGCACCATCCTTGTGCTTGGATCCCATGATCTCACAATTGATCTGATGGCGCAGTTCCTTGCCCCCCACGGTGCACGCCTAAGTTCCGCTAATCTCGGCAGCCTGGGTGGCTTGATCGCGCTACGACGCGCCGAAGCACACCTCGCCGGCAGTCATCTGCTCGACCCAGATACCGGGGAATACAACCTGGCATACGTCCAGAAATACTTGCCAGGCATCCCGGTCGTCGTTGTCGGGCTAGTGAACCGCGAACAGGGGCTTCTCGTCGCGAAGGGCAACCCAATGCAGATCTCCGGCTTGGAGGATCTTGCACGCGAGGACATCCAGTTCATCAATCGGCAGCGAGGCGCTGGCACTCGCCTGCTCCTCGACTATCACCTGGCCCAACTTGGAATCGAAACCACGGCTGTCCAGGGCTATGGACGCGAGGAGTTCACTCACCTGGCCGTAGCCGCCGCTGTCGCTTCGCAGCGTGCAGACTGTGGATTGGGCATCCGTGCCGCCGCCGGAGCCCTCGGTCTTGATTTTATCCAGCTCTTCCAGGAGCGTTACGATCTGATCATCCCCAAAGTACACTACGATAGCCGCAAGCTTGAGCCGCTGCTCCGTCTGCTCGAGGATGCAGGCTTCAAGCAAGCGGTGAAAGCGCTACCGGGCTACAATATCGAACCCATGGGCGTGCATATCGCCGAATTTGAGTAATCCATCTCGACTTTCTTTTTAGACTTGAAAGGACTTACAACAACGAGAACACAACGAGCCAATAGAAGAATACCCGGCAAATCATGGTGTTTATCTCAGTAGACTTTCCCACAGCATGCGGGTGACGTATAGAAGTTGCTGACAAAGAACCAGGAGGGTTGATCATGTCAGGACCACAATCCGGCGATCCGGCTCCCGACTTCGAATTGCTTTCCGACGACGGGGAACCCATCAAGCTAAGTGATTACAAGGGGAAATATGTTGTGCTGTATTTTTACCCACGCGCCGACACCCCAGGTTGCACGAAAGAAGCCTGCAGCTTCCGCGACGACTACAGCGCCTACCAGGAACGTGATATCGTCATCCTTGGCGTCAGCCCAGACACGGTGGCGAAACAAGCCAAGTTCAAAGCAAAACACAACCTGCCGTTTACCCTGCTCGACGACACGCAGCACTACGTGAGTCAGATGTATGGTGTTTGGGGATTGAAGAAATTCATGGGGCGCGAGTATATGGGTGTGCACCGAACGACATTCCTAATCGATCCGCAGGGGAAAGTCGTCCAGGTCTTCGAAAAGGTCAAACCGGCTGAGCACAGCCAGGAGATCCTTGAAGCGCTCGAAGAGGCATAAGTGATCACTGATTCTATTTATAGAAACTTATAGACAAATCACCAAAGACCTTTGATCCTAGAGCTCCCGTCGAACAATTATGTTAGGACTAATTGTCCGTTTTCGTGCGATATGACATCTGACGCTGCGGGTTGTGATTAATAGCAATTGTCTAACAACAGGGGTTGTTTATAATGCTGATGTCGTCACTTGGCCAATGGTCAGTGTTGCGACCGCCCCCGGGCTTGCCCCCCTCAGGTCTGGGGGTGCTCCTATTTAAAGGGGATACATACAAATCAAGGGTACACTGATTCCTCTCCAGCGCCCCACCTCGCACACCTGCCAGATCCGGGAACATCCCATGTGGTGGTACAATCCAAGCATCTTTTCTCCACATTAACCATCCCAGTCGAGACCTTCTCAAATGAGAACACTTTTCTAAAACGTACTCGCTTCAAGGGGATGGAATGTGATCATCTAGAGGAGGCAGTCTTATGTTGAAGGAATTTCGAGCGTTTGTTATGCGCGGCAGCGTAGTGGATCTAGCCGTGGGCATCATTATCGGCTCGGCCTTTGGTGCAATTGTGAACTCGCTCGTCAACGACATACTCATGCCACCGATCGGTTTGCTCCTTGGAAAGGTCGATTTCTCTAACCTGTTCGTCACGATGCAAGCCGGCGATCCCAACGGTCCTTACGCAACACTCGCCGACGCGCAGGCGGCCGGAGCGGTCTCGCTTAACTATGGCCTTTTCATCAACACACTCATTAGCTTCCTGATTGTAGCGATTGCTATCTTCTTTATTATCCGCGCCATTAATCGTATGCAGCGCGAAGAGGAGGCACCCGCGCCGACGATGAAAGATTGTCCGTTTTGCCGCTCGAGCATCGCGCTTGAGGCCACGCGCTGTCCATATTGCACCTCGGAGCTCGCCGCTACCAACTGAAACGGTACGGATGGGCAAAGACTGATTCGGGTTAGAACACCTGGTAGAGGATGGATTTATTGGTATCCGATCGATCGCGTGAACCAAAAGTGGATGCGTATGTCAAGAAGCAAGGTGGCTGGAAAGCAGAAGTCTTAGAACAACTTCGTACACTGGTGCTCGAGAGCGCACCCGAAGCACGCGAGGCCTACAAGTGGGCTCAACCCGTACATGAGGTCAACGGCCCATTCTGCACCATGAAAGCCTTCAAAAACCATATCAGTTTTGGCTTTTGGCGCGGGGTCGAGTTGAAGGATCCGCACAGCCTACTCGGCGGCTCTGGCGATAAGATGCGTCATGTCCGCCTCACACAGGTCGAAGACATCCAGGAAGAAGCTTTTCGCGACTTCGTTCGCCAGGCTGTCAAGCTAAACCAATCAAAGGGCGATCCGACCAAAGGCTGAAGCGCGCTATTCTTATTACAATAGGCGCAAATCAAATTGCAACCTATCTGATCTGCTGCGGTTGTACATTTTCGTCTTTCATACGCATGGAGGGTTTTGATTTTTATTCGATCTTTGCCTATAGTTAATGGGATCCAACTCCAACTCTCGAAGCAGTGCATTTTATTCTTACTTGAAATTGACATGATGCTTGATCAAATCATCCTAGCCATCGAATTCGCCGTTTTCATTATCCCATTTGCTTGGGTGATGGTATCGATGCGGTTGAGGGGGGATGATCCGAGAGGATCTGTTGGTGATCATCAATGGGCAGCAGCCCTCACAAGCCTTGCTTCGCTGGTATGGCTCCTTGTAATCATTGCCTACCTCATCGACAGCCAAAGTACGACCTGGTTCGGTCGTATCGCTCTCTTCGATTATCCAGTTATTAAGGGTATCGGACTTTGCTTGGGCGCGCTCGGGACGCTTATTGGCACGGTGGGTGAGTTAACACTTGGGACGTCCTTCCGTGTCGCTTTGCCCAACGAGCGAACCGAACTCATCACGCGTGGCATCTATGCCGCTGTCCGCAACCCCTGCGTGCTCGGCATTTACCTTCTCGTCCTGGGCACCTTCCTTGTCGCGCCGAGT
>CAYLOP010000022.1:0-29464 GCA_964385305.1 uncultured Anaerolineaceae bacterium
ATGACGCAAGGTGAACCTGTTACAACTTTTAAACCTGACGGAGCCGCCAGCCAGGCGCTGAGAAGTGCCTTCGCGGGAACGCTCAGAACATTGATGGAGACCGGCGGATGAGCGAAGTGCAAGGACCATCATTGCGTGACTCTGTGTTCGACCGTTTGACAAAAGTCATCGATCCTGGGACGAACGCAGATGTGATAAGAATGCGCTTGATTGAGGATCTCAGGGTCGACAGCGCTGGCATGGTGAGCTATACGTTTCGACCTGCTTCGCCCTTGTGCCCGCTCGCTGTTTCCTTAGCCATAGAGATCAAGCGAGCCATTGCCGAAGTTCCCGGCGTAACCGGACAGGATATACTTGTAGATGGATATGTTGGGGCGGAAGATCTGACAGCCCTACTCAATAAGGAGGTTGAAGAATGAGAATCGCAATTTCGGCGGATGAGGATCATGGACTTAAAAGCGCAGTCAGTTTCCACTTCGGGCGCTGCCCATATTTCGTACTGGTGGATGTGGAAGATGGCACTGTGAAAGAGGTTAAGGCTATTGAGAACCCTTATTATGCAGAGCACCAGCCGGGAATGGTGCCCCCCTTTATCCAGTCTCATGCTGCGGATGTGATGATCAGCGGGGGTATGGGGCGGCGGGCGATTGACATGTTCTCTTCATATGGGATCCAGGCCGCCACCGGTGCGGACGGGACGGTTCAAACGGCTATTGATGCCTACCTGGGGGGGATGCTCACAACGGCTGCTCCCTGCCGCGATGGCCATATACACAAAGGGACGCACAAGGGCCATGAACATTAGCCAGCACAGCGTTGGTGGGTGATACCAGAGATCGTGGAATGGATGCGTGAAAAATGTGTGGGCGGTTGTCGCCAGTCCTATGTGGACGAGAAAGTTTAGCCAAACTACTGCATTGTGCTGAGGAGAGAGGAAAATGGGACGAGGACGGGGTCAAGGAGGAGGAAGCGGTCAAGGCGGAGGGCGTGGTCAAGGACGCGGACCGGGCAGAATGGGCGGTGGTAAAGCTGCTGGCCCAAGTGGAAACTGCGTATGTCCAAATTGCGGGCACCAGATTCCCCACGGCGTTGGTCAACCCTGCTATGCCGTGAAATGCCCAAAGTGCGGCACGGCGATGACACGCGCCTGATTCAACCTGACGTTACCGAAGGATGCGGACTTGGGCTGCTCAATACGGGCAGCCCGTTTTCATGTTTAGCATCGGGCGCACACCCGGGGCGGATGAGAAGCTACTCAAACAAAGCATGTTGCCCGTGGGACTATTCGCGCATGACGCAATTTGGCACGGCATGCCATGCCCGTACGACAACACTCACATTCGTATCTTCACATGCAGAACCAAGAGCGCACAACCAGCGAGCGCTCAAAAAACCTCCCGCAGGTTCTAAGCCTGCGGGAGGATGGCGATCCGTTACCACGATGGGGACAAAAGGGTTATCCTGCCAGCGGCCAGGTCGGCAGAACATCCATGTCGAGTGCGTCACGCTGGCCGGCAAGGAAGCGGTGGTGGCCTACGACCGCGATCATCGCCGCGTTGTCTGTGCAAAACTCGAGGGGTGGGACGCGCACAGGGATTTTCGCACGCGCTTGAAAGGTCTCGCGTAAGGCACGGTTTGCGGAGACGCCACCGGCAACCAGGATCTCGTTGGCACCATGAGCTTTGGCTGCCGCCAGGGTTTTTCCAACCAATACATCCACGACCGCGTTCTGAAAAGAGGCTGCAAGATTCGCTATGGGAAGGCCGGGTCGCGGCGCCTCGACGCCAGCCTGAAGCTCCGGTTGGCGTTTTCGGACCTCTCGTAGTACAGCGGTCTTCAACCCACTGAACGAGAAATCCCATGTGCCCTCCAGCCAGGCACGCGGGAATTTGAAACTCTCAGGATCACCATTTTCGGCGGCTTGCTGAATGGCCGGGCCGCCCGGATAGGCGAGGCCCAATAATCGTGCAATTTTATCAAAGGCTTCGCCGGCGGCATCATCGAGCGTGCCGCCAAGGCGTTCGTACACCAGATGATCGCGCATGAGAACCAATTCGGTGTGACCGCCGGAGACGATCAAACCCAGCATGGGGAAGATGGGGTCGGGTTCGTCCTCCACAAGCGAGATCGAATACAGGTGCGCTTCTAGGTGATTGATCCCGAGCAGAGGCAGGCCAGAACCCAGTGCTAATCCTTTGGCCATATTCATCCCCACGACAAGCGAGCCAGCCAAGCCTGGCCCGCGCGTGACAGCGATGGCGTCGACGGCTTCGAGCGCCATATGTGCTTGCGTCAACGCGCTCGAAACCACTTGCTGAATGGTCTCGATGTGGGCTCGCGAGGCCATCTCTGGATACACACCGCCATATTTTGCGTGCATCGCCGCTTGGGATGCCACGATGTTAGAGAGAATGTGTCTCCCGTTCTCGACGACGGCGGCAGCCGTTTCGTCACACGAAGTTTCAATGCCCAGGATTCGGGTTTCTTGGCTCATCTCATTCACTCATTATCCGGCGTAGATGGTTCTTCGGTCCTGTAAGGCGGGTGGCTTGTGGAACACGCCATCTTACTGTCAGTCACATCAAGTGCGGCTTTAGTAGCCGGGCATTTTCAACACCAGGTCTTTCGGGTAGTCCACAAACACTTCCATCGTTCCATCGGGCCGAACCCAGAGCGTATCCTCAAGGCGAACGCCGAGGCCGCGCTCGGGATAATAGAGCCCCGGTTCATGCGTAAAAACGGAACCCGGCGCTAGGATGTCTTGATTGCTCTCCGCCTGGCTAAACCAGGGTCCCTCATGCACATTTAATCCTACACCATGACCCAGAGTATGGACATAGCCCTCCTGAGTCCCGGGGGTGCTTAACTGACTCTTGTGCCCCTTGGCCTCAAACATCTCACATGTCTTCACTTGAAGTTCGCGGCATCGCGTGTTGGCTTTCATATCTGCGAGCACACCATGATAGACGTCGTACACGTGTTGATAGACTTCCTGGACCTCATCGGGTGCATAACCCAGGCACCAAGTACGCGTGAAATCATAGAAATAACCACCGCCAGCCTCGCATGGGAAAATGTCGAAGATGATGGTCTGGCCGACCGAGATGGGATCGCTATCGGTGCCTGTGCTGTGAGGTATACCCGCATCGCGACCGATGGCGAAGATCGTCCCCTCAGGATTATCCGCACCACGCATCGAGAGCCAAAGGTTGATGCGCCTTTTAATCTCTCCGATCGTGAGCACCTCCCCGTGGCGGTCGATGAGGACGCCGTCTTTGACTTGATGCGAGGTTAGGAAACCCGCAACATCGGCGACGACACTGGTTGTTATTTTGCCCATTTCACGGATGCGAGCGATCTCATCACCGTCCTTTGTAGCTCTCGCTTTCATGAGCACGGCATTATTGACGTTTTCGCCGATGAATTGGATGTTAGGATGGCTCTCTTCTACATAACGCAGGGTTGAGAAAGTCGGGCCGAGCTCGATCTTTCCATAGACGCCGATACGGCCTTCTACATCCAATTCCTCGAACATGCGTCCGAAGAGCAGCGCTCTGGCCTTGTTGTGATCGCCTCCCGTCTCCTTAAGAAGTTTGGGGATATCGTAATCTTCAAAATTCTTGGTTTGCCATCCTGTGAGGGCGGCTTCATCACGCTCCATGGAACCATGGAACAATACAGGCGGCTGCCCCCGCTTCTTGATGAGGTAGGCTTGGGTTACGTGTACGATGCCGGTGAAGTACACCATCGCGGGGTTATGCATCGCAGGACCCGTGACAAAGAGTGCATCAAGCCCACTCTCTTCCATGTATCGATCCATGTCCGTTCTCATTCACTTGCCTCCTGTAAAAGTCGGAACTCTCCCTTCAGACCAACCCAAAGTCAATCAAGGTTTGGGGAATTTCTTGATGGCAAGAAATTCCCGCATCTAAAAAACCGACTCTCTAAAGAACTCCCTCAAGCGCAGCGAGAAGCGCTTGGTCCTGTTCCGGAAGCACGGTGCGCGGATCGAGCACCACAAGGCCATCTTCGATACGCGTGATCACCGGTATTTGTGCGTTGCGCAGATGTTTCGCAGTGGCGTTGGGATGCCTCACGTCGAATGCGAGCAGCCAGGTGGGCAAGGTCTCCTCGGGCAAGCTGCCCCCGCCAACCGTAGAACGGCCTTCGATCACCTGGCCATGTCCCAATTGGGATGCCCATGCCTCGGTACGCTCACGCAAGGTGTCGGTTGGAGCGGCGATCATACGCCAAATTGGGATCTCCTGGACCGCTTCATCTCTCAGGTAATGGGTGAGTGTGGCCGCTAAGGCGGCCAGGCATAGTTTGTCCGGCCGGATGGCGCGCGCAAACGGGTGTTTACGTAAGCGTTCGACCGCAGCCTTGTCGCCTACAAGAATGCCGGCTTGGGGTCCGCCTAGGAGTTTGTCGCCGGAGAATGCGACCAGCGTAACCCCTGCATGGAGCGATTCTTGCACCATGGGTTCATGACCTAGGCCGAATTGCGCTGTGTCTAGGAGTGCACCGGAGCCCAAATCATCGACCACAGGGACATCGTTGCGGCGTCCCAGCGTGACCAACTCCTCCAGCGTGGGCTCCGTTGTGAAACCGATGATCTTGAAGTTTGAGTGATGTGCACGGAGGATCAATCCAGTACGGTCATGCAAGGCAGATTCGAAGTCTCGCAAGTGCGTTCGGTTGGTGGTTCCGACCTCTCTCAATTTCGCGCCGGATTGCCGCATCACATCGGGAATACGGAATCCGCCACCGATTTCTATCAACTGCGAGCGAGAAACAAGCACTTCTTTACGACGTGCCAGCCCGCTGAGTGCAAGCAGCACGGCTGCGGCGTTGTTGTTTACAACCAACGCGGCCTCGGCGCCCGTAAGGCGGGTGAGCAAATGGTCGATATGGTGCTCTCGCTTGCCGCGCGACCCATGCTCAAGGTTGTACTCGAGTGTGTTGTAGCTGCCTGCCATTGTGTTCATGGCTTCACGAGCGGCTTTACTGAGCGGCGCCCGACCGAGATTGGTGTGGATAATCACACCGGTCGCGTTGATCACGGGTTGGAGCGTCGGCGCGAGCCAGGTCTCAAGCATGTGGCGTGCTTGAAGGAGGATGTCGGTGTTTTCAGGGACTGGATCACCGTGAAGAATAGACGGCCGGAGTGTGTCCACTGTCTCGCGCAGGGCTTGCAGGGTAAGATGCCGACCGAACGTGGCCAGCAGCGAAGCGCCCTCCCGGCTTTGAAGCAGACGATCCATAGAGGGCAGGTCTCGGAGACTCATCGTTTCGGCCTCCACGTGGTGCGCTCCATGAGGTTCAAGAACCATTCGAACACCGCGATGCCGATTGCGACCAGGATGGTGAGTGCGAGCGTGAGGCTGCGGTTGATTTGCAGCCAGGCACAGAGCTCGACGAACAGCCCCATCTCGAGCCCCTGGCGTAGGAGAACAGCCGACGGGGCAGGGTTGGCGGCGCGAAAACGGTGGTGCAGCAACCAAATGAAGGGAAGCGAGGTCCCGGTCGTGGCCATGGCCCCCAGGAAGAAGAACAACCAACGCGGTCCGACAGTTGGCACCGTTGTGGTCAACAGCAAAAGCAAACCCAGCCAGCCAACAAACGCAAGGATGGCTGCTGCAATTATCAGGCTTCGGTAATCGTGTGATGGCAGATCTGTCATATGTTCGAGCCCTTCCCGGCTTGTTTGGAATTATAGCTCACCGTCCAGCAGTGTGGAAACGAGACATTCGTGAGTGGATGTCATCCGTGGGGTATAATCCGACCTGGGACCCCATGTCACTGCTTACAGCTTCCTCACTTACGAAGGCCTACGCCGCTCAGGATGTTCTTACCGGCATCACGGTAACAATACCTCACCAGGCGCGCATCGCGCTGGTGGGTTCGAATGGCGTGGGTAAGACAACGCTTCTTCGCCTCCTGATTGGTCTGGAAACGCCAGATTCCGGCAACGTCCAGCGGGCCCGCGGGCTGCGCATCGGCTATCTTCCCCAAGAGGTAAGTTACTCGCGCTCTCGAAAGATAGCGCTAACCCATACATTGTGGGAGTCCTGTCTTGAGGCCTTTGCCGAACTGCGCCAACAAGAGACGGAGATCGCCCGCTTAGAGGCTGCGATGGCGGATCCCCAACTCGCCGAGGATGCCATCACGCGCTATGGTGTGCTTCAGGAGACCTTTGAACGCACAGGTGGATACACCTACCCTGTCCGAATCCGCAAGGTGCTCAATGGATTGGGCTTTACCCCGCATGAATACAGGCGTAAGCTAGCCAAGCTTTCAGGCGGGGAGCGAACGAGAGCATTACTCGCGAAGCTGCTTCTGGAAGATCCCGATTTGCTCGTTCTCGACGAACCGACCAATCATCTCGACATCGAATCGGTTGAATGGCTGGAAGGATGGCTGCGGGATTGGCCCGGTGCTGCGATCGTGGTTTCCCATGATCGATACTTCCTGGACCATACCGTCGACGTCATTTGGGAATTGTCTACGCTGGGGCTTGAGGTCTATCGGGGCAACTACACGGCGTATTTTGAGCAGCGCGCAGAACGGCGTCAGCATCAGCTGGCGCGCTACCTCGCGCAGCAGGATCATATTCGGAGCGAGCAGACCTTTATCCAGCGCAATATCGCCGGTCAGAAGACACGTCAAGCGCAAGGTCGGCGAAAGCGGCTGGAGCGTTTGTTGCGCGAGGAAGCAATCGCTAAACCTAAGACCAACCGGGAGGTGCAGATCGATCTAGGGACCGTGAGTCGTTCCGGGGATCATGTGATTGAAACTCATCACCTGGTGATCGGCTATCCCGGCGCAGCGGAGCCGCTCTTCGAGGTTCCCGATCTCGTTCTGCGGCGGGGCGAATGTGTGGCATTAATTGGCCCCAATGGTGCAGGGAAGACAACCTTCCTCAAGACCTTGCTGGATGAGGTCAAACCTTGGGATGGAACGGTGAGATTGGGCGACAGCTTGAAGGTCGGCTACTTCGCGCAAGCGCATGAGGGACTGGATGCGGATCGAACGGTATTGGAGGAAATTTTAGCGGTCGACCCATCCCTCAAATTGTCTAAGGCCCGTGATTTCTTAGCCCGCTTTGAATTTCGTGGCGATATGGTGGATAAGCCCATCAGCCGGCTCTCTGGCGGCGAGCGGGGTCGAGTCGCACTTGCGAAGCTGGCGCTGGAAGGAGCGAACCTTTTATTGCTCGATGAGCCGACCAACCACCTGGATATTCCCTCTCAAGAGATTCTGCAAGAGGCTTTGATGACCTACCCCGGCACGATCCTGCTTGTTTCCCACGACCGCTATCTGATCGATGCTTTGGCGACACAGGTTTGGGCCGTCGATTCCAGGGAACGCGCATTGGATATGCATGTTGGCGGTTATGAGTCCTATCTGGGAGAACGGCGGGCGCGGCAGGAAGCGGCACGCAGCGTTCGAAAGCCCGCACAACGCCGGGCTGAGCAAAAGCGAAAGATCTTGCCGGCCGAGCTTGAAGCGGTTGAGGCGCGTATCGAGGTTCTCGAGGGTGAATTGGCGCAGGTGGAGATTGATCTGCAAGAGGTGCGCGATGATTTTGAGCGTGTTCGCCGTCTGGGAAAGCGCCACGCCGAGATTGAAGATGAGATCGCGGACCAAATGACTTTGTGGGAACGCCTGGCGCGGGATTCGGCACTCGCGTGATATAATCCGCCGAGTTAATTCGGCAAATATAGGAGACAAGCTAGTTAAGATGAAATCCTTTCCCAGCGGCAGCACTCAACCTAAGCACTCCATTCCAC
Organism: uncultured Anaerolineaceae bacterium; assembly: GCA_964385305.1. Classification (GTDB taxonomy): domain Bacteria; phylum Chloroflexota; class Anaerolineae; order Anaerolineales; family E44-bin32; genus CAYLOP01. The sequence goes on from CAYLOP010000022.1 coordinate 7,794, forward strand.
CGTGGTTGATCAAGGCACTAACCGGCGCTTTTCTACTTGCCGCTCTGCTCTCTGCGTACCTGATCTTCCGGATGGTTCACGACCTGGCAGCCGCCTGGACAGGAACAGGCCTGCCTTCTTTCCGTGTCTCAGGGGATGGATCGCAGGGATCGGAGCTACTTCCAGGTGAAACACCCACAATAGCGCTTCTGGAGGAGATGCCTGAGCCATGGAACGGCACAGATCGTGTGACTATCCTGCTCATGGGGTTAGACTATCGGGATTGGGAGGAAGGCGAGGGGCCTCCGCGCACCGATTCCATGATGCTGGTCACGATCGACCCCATCAGCCTCACGGCCGGGATGCTATCGATTCCCCGCGATCTCTGGGTGGAGATCCCGGCTTATGGTCATGGCAGAATCAACACCGCATATTTTCTGGGAGAGAAGGACCGCTTGCCTGGCGGAGGCCCTGCGCTCGCCGTGAAGACGGTTGAGAGGTTCCTGGGTGTCCCAATTCAATATTATGTTCAGATCGATTTTGGCGCTTTCGTCCGCATGATCGATGAGATCGGCGGTGTGGAGGTGGACGTCCCGCAAGAAATGCGGGTCGATCCTATCGGTCCCCATAATGTTGTCTACTTGGAGCCTGGTGTACAGATCCTCTCGGGTGAAGTGACATTGGGATATGCGCGACAACGTAAGACAGAGGGCGGAGATTTCGATCGCGCCCAACGCCAACAGCAAGTCGCGATAGCCATCCGAGATCGCGTGTTGAGTCTCAACATGGTACCCACGCTGGTCGCTAAGTCGCCGGCGCTTTATCAGGAGCTCGCGGCTGGCATTCATACTAACCTATCTCTGGATCAGATACTTTCCCTGGGTTTATTGGCATTGAAGGTGCCGGCTGATCAGATGAGTCGTGGGGTCATCGCACCACCGTATAATGTCACCTTTGAAAAGGTTCTCTATGGCGGTGAGGAAGCAGAGGTGCTAAAACCTGTTCCGGACCAGATTCGTCTGCTGCGAGATGAGATCTTTACGGAGACAGGCGCCATTGGGCCTTCCATATCGGTTGAAGAACCAGCGGAAGCATCAAAGTTGGAGAATGCACGTTTGGCAGTCCTCAACGGCGCTGGAGAGAGCGGTATTGCGGGCAGTACGGCCGATATCCTCCGCGGGTATGGTTTAAACATCGTGGAAGTGTCCAACGCAGATCGGATGGACTATCCTCAAACGCGTTTGATCGACTACACAGGCAATCCTTACACCACACAATATTTGCTGGAACTGATGGACCTTTCGCAGAGTCAGATTTTGATTCAACCTGTTGAGGGTTCCGAGATTGACGTCGCTGTCGTCATGGGGTACGATTGGTTTGGCATTCTGCAGAAGATGAACATCGCGACGGAGTAGGGTGTTCGTTCATACTCAGGCTACCTGGATAACAAAGCCGAGCTCACGGAAGCGGTAGGACAGAGTGCAAAATAGAAAGGTGCAGAACGCCTGCACCTTTTCTCTTTAAACCACGCTTTGCTTTGGTTCTAAGTCAGCAGAAGTGCTAGGATGGCAGCCAATACGCCGAGGAACGTGCCCGCGAGCACATCGGAAAGGTAGTGAACGCCCAAACCAACGCGCGCAACCGACACGAGTGGTGCCCAAATGATCAGTACGATTCCCAGCCAGGTCGGACCCCATACGGTGATCAGAATCGCGAGCAGAACAGCCCGCGCGGCGTGGCCGGAAGGAAAGGAATGTGGATCGGTTCGTCGGTAGATCGCCCCCCATTCACCCTCAGGTCGCCGGCGACGAATGGTGAACTTGAGCAAGAGCACCAACGTGGCCAAAACCAGGATAGCTGCGATCAGCTTTATCGACCAAAGTATCCAGGATGCATTCCCGACCAACCAGACAAACGCAAGGCCGAGAATCCAGAACCAGGAATCACAGGAGTGTGCGAAGAAGGCAGCCGCGGATCGGAGCCTGCGTGCTCTTTCCGGGATGCGGCATCTAGCCGACCAGCGCGCATCCATTTCGTCTAAACGCTTCCAACTCAGGGACACGGGGATCTCCTTACGGCTCAGGTGGAAGGAACCCGCGAGTCTTGAGCCATATTAGGCTGGGTTCCCAGGCATATCGCTTGAGGTCAACACGCCCTTTCTCATCGAAGATCACACCCTCCTCCTCAAGCAGGTGGCGCTGAAAACCAGGCTCAAGCCCCGGCCGTTTGCTGACACGGCCTTGGGCGTTGATCACGCGCTGCCAGGGGACATCCTCCGGGCAGGCAGCCATGGCGTACCCCACCCAGCGAGCACGCACGCTCGCATATGCCGTCCATGCCATCCCCGCTGGAGGAGGGATGAATTTCGCGATGCCGCCATAAGTCATCACACGGCCTTTGGGGATGGAACGAACCAATTCGTATACGCTTGCGTTGAATGCGGCTTGCCCTGCGCTCACTGTCTTGGTTCCTCTTCTCTGCAGGTGTACGGAATGTACAATGGCTTGCTTGAGAGGGCAACCCTGGTTTCCTTCTTAAACCGTATAGGGAAAGAGTCCTGCTTGTAATTGACCGCGAAGTTCCTTATGCTAGGGAATAGCACGTTCGCGCCAGTGGTTCTTACTGGTGACTAGCGTTTCTTGGAAACGCCTTTTCGAGTCAGGGGATAATGGAAGAGCGTAAACCACGGATTCCTATAGGCGAATCAACGCCCCATACTGAGATGATCCACCAGTTAAGTCGTCAAGCTCAGGAAATTAGCGGCGATCTCCTCGCATTCCAATCCACATTGAAACGGAAGCGGCTGACCCTGCCCCCGGATGTGTTAGAGGCATTAAACGAGCTTTGCATGGGTTTAACCACATCTCGAGAGCAGATCAGTGCGATGGAGAAGGAATTTCAAAGCCTACAGGCATTGGCCAAGATAGGCTACGTGATCAATTCCTCCCTTGATCTCACACTCGTGCTCAATGAGGTAATGGATACCATCATCCAGCTTACAGGAGCCGAACGAGCCTTCTTGATGCTTCGTAATGCGGTCGGCGAGATGGAGATCGTGATCGCCCGAAACTGGGAACACGAGGTCCTGGTGCGTGAGGAGCAAGCGATCAGCCGTACGATTGTTAATGAGGTCGTTGAGCAAGGTGAATCCGTACTGACCTTCAATGCACGCGAGGATCCACGCTTTGGCTCGATGCACAGTGTTGTGGCGCATAATTTCCGTTCAATCCTCTGTGTACCGCTGAAGGTGAAGGAAAATTTAATCGGTGTGATCTATGCTGACAACAAGGCGCGTGAGGGGATCTTTAACGAACAAGATCGTTCGCTGCTCACCGCATTCGGCAACCAGGCTGCAGTGGCCTTGGAGAACGCACAACTCTTCAATGACCTCTCGATCTCATACGGCCAGACCCTGGATGCCCTTGTCGCGGCACTCGATGTCCGTGATCATGAGACAGAAGGGCATACACGGCGTGTGGTTTTGTATTCGTTGCGCTTGGCAAGAAAACTTGGCCTTCCGGAGGATGAGCAAATGGACCTCCGCAGAGGGGCCATGATGCACGATATTGGCAAGTTAGGCATCCCCGATTCGATCTTGCTCAAGCCCGGACCCCTTACCGAAGAAGAATGGAAGCTCATGCGACGTCACCCCGAGATTGCGGAAGGCATGCTGGAAGGCATCCCCTTCTTCCGGGGAGCGATCGAGATCATCGCTGCTCACCACGAACGCTATGACGGAAGCGGCTATCCACGCGGACTGGCGGGGGAGAAAATACCCCTCGGCGCACGGATCTTCGCGGTCGCAGATGCCTTTGATGCCATTACATCCCATCGGCCTTACCGCGACGCGCAGCCTTACAGTGTGGCACGTGAGGAGATCCAAAAAGGGCGTGGAACTCAATTCGATCCTGACGTCGTAGATACCTTCCTTACAATTGATGAGAAGGAGTGGCAGGGTCTCCGAGCGATCACCCTTCCGCGTACAAGGGAGCGAAAGTTCGTCTCCGCTTAGCCCCCCTTTGTGGGAAACGCACGCCGTCAATACCTTAAATGGGATCTTGCTTGCATCCATCCGGTCTGACCAGCACTATGGAAGACGTTGGGCGACCGGATTTTCAGTCCTGAAGGCGACCCTGCATGGAAGACCTTTACCCAGGTTTGGCCATCCTGTCGTCATCCAAGGTTGTTTCGACACCGCTATACCGTCTTAGTTCCGGAAAGCGTAATGTGATGATGCCAAGCGCCAGCAGGCATCCAACCCCGCCGCTCACAACTGCAAAGGGCGCGCCAAAACCTTGTCCCACCAGGCCGGCCTCCAACTCCCCTAACTGTGGCCCTCCCATGAAGAATATTTGATTCACGCTGGTCATCCGGCAGCGCAAGTGGTCGGGCGTCTCGAGCTGGCGGATGGTGTTGCGAAGGATGGTGCTGACGGCATCCGCCGCGCCGGTGAATGCCAGCGAGAGAAAGGTCAGCCAGAACGCACGCGCGAGCCCAAAACCAATCGTCACCAGTCCGAAGATCCCTACCGCGCACAGCAATACAGGCCCCTGATGTTTGAGTTCCTTGCGCATGGAGATCCTCACTGCGACAATGCCAGCTCCAATGGAAGGCGCAGCGACCAGCCACCCGTAGCCTCGAACGCCCACGGATAGGATTTCCTTGGCGAAGATGGGTAAGAGAAAGGTGGCGGATGAAACGAATGTCGCGAAGAGATCAAGCAGCATGCTTCCCAGGACGATCGGCTGGCGAAATACAAAACGAAGCCCGTCGGTGATCGCGGATTGGAAGCTAGCACCACGGTTGTGGCTGGCGTGCAGCGCTGCGGCCTCCTGCGTGAATCCCCCCGCCGCTTGATGGATGGGGCCCATTGCCAGAAGCGCGAGGATGACGGCCGTATAGGATAGGGCGTTGATCAAGTAAACGTTGGCGACACCAAAAGAGGCGATAACCAGCCCCCCCCAGTGTTGGGCCCAGGATCGCGCCGGTTGTGTAGGCGATGGAATTCAGACTAAAGGCGTTTGTTAGTGTTTCTCGCGGGACAAGGTTGGGGACCAGCGCTTGACGAGCAGGCAGATCGAAGGTGGAAACCGCTGCGCTCGCTGCGATGACGATGTAGATCATGGCGAGCGAATCGGCGCCGCGTAAGGTTAACCACCCTAAGAGCGCGGCCAGGGGGGCGAGCGTGAACTGTGTAAGGATAAGGAGATACCGTCGATTGACGGCATCGGCGATAGCACCCGCTACGAGTGAGAGCACGAGTACGGGCAGGATGGTCACCAGCCCCACCGCGCCGAGCGCAATTGGCTCTGGATTATGTTCATGGATATGCCAGAGCACGGCGGTGCTTTGCATACGTGTCCCGGTGATAGAGAGAATTAGGCCGAACCACAGGAGACGGAAGGAGCGATAGCGTAATGCGGGAGGGATGTTAATGGATCGCATGGGTGATTACATCCGAGGTGTGGGGATGGGTAAAGGAAACCTGCTTCGCTGGTGTGCATATCCCTTGCATGGTTCGTATGCGAGGGGAAAGCCTCCTACCTGAAAGCTCAGTCTATGTCTCCAGGTCTCGAAGGACGAGAAAATCGTCCCCGACTGTTTGGTTGCTGAGCGTGGCGATAGGGGGCAAGGTGCGCTTGAACTGGTTGCGCCGAATTCGTTCCACGACATTCTCCACAAAAACTCGAGCAAATCCGGCGTCAACGCAAGCCTGGATAGAATATCGACCATCGACCAGGAGAACTAGCAAGCGGTCGACCTCTGCATAGGTGAGGCCGAGTTCCTTCTCGTCCGTTTGACCAGCCCAAAGATCCGCGGAAGGGGGTTTCTCGATGATGGCGTCCGGCACGCCGACCGCGCATGCGAGCTGGCGCACCTGGGTCTTATACAGGTCGCCGAGTGGATTGATCGCGCAGGCCGAGTCTCCATACAGGGTTGTGTACCCCAGCAGGATCTCGGTTTTGTTACCCGTACCAACGACAAGTCCCTCAAACGCGGCCGATTGATCGTAGAGCACGATCATGCGGGCGCGCGCCATGATGTTCCCGCGTCGTACTCGATCCGCTTCGGGGAAGCGTTCGAGGAGTGCATCGACCATCTCGGTGATGGGGATAGTGATTTCCTGAACACCTGTGGCTTTTATCACCAATCCGGCGTGCTCGAAGGACTCCGGCGCGGAGGTTTTATAAGGCATACGTACGGCGAGCACGTTTTCCGGCCCTAACGCCTCTGCCGCCAGGAAGCAGGAGAGAGCCGAATCGACTCCTCCCGATACGCCTACGATGGCACGATGAAATCCAGCATGTGTGATCTCGGCATGGATGAACTTAACCAGAATGCTCCTGGTGACATCGATGTTGATTTCGAGAATGTGTTTGCTTTGATCCATAATCACATCATTCTATGCGCATACGCTTTGTTATACCAGCCCCGTGGCGGCAAGGCGAGCGTGTGGGCACGTGCTCGTGGTTCGACCGATCGGACGAGTTCAGCGGTGGGTTGATTCGTATCATGCTTCGCTATCGGTCAAGAGCGACGAACGCGCAGAAGGGCAGCCCCTATAGCCAGCGCGAGAAGCGCTGCAGATCCGATTGTGTCCAGGCGCATGCCGGCGATCGTAAGGGAGGGGTCGGCGCGTGTGAAGCTGAGCGCAAGCATACCGGCAGAGATCAGGCCCAGGCTTGTGCAGAGCAAGATCCCGGATTGTAGTTTGCGTCCCTTTAGCCAGGCGAGGATGGCGAGGGTGACGATGCTCGCAAGGGCGCCTGCGGCCTGTGTGGGCCAACGCGATGTGACGCCTCCGAACATATCGGCCAGCGGGGTTATGAGTGGTCCGAGCGGCGCCTGTATCCCAAACGCACAGCCGTCCACGAGACAGCCTGTCCAGCACGAGAACGCGATAATCGCTGCGGGAATGGCCATCTCATCGCCCAGACGCCAGCTATTCGTGCTTGTAAGGATTGCATAGAGGCTGAGGCCGAGCAGGGCACCGATCATCCCGCCGACTGCGTTCAGCCCACCCTGCCAAAACCATGCGATCTCCCAGGGCTGGCCAGCATAGTAGTCTAGGTGAAGGAGGACAAAACCCGTTCGCGCGCCAAGCAGACTACCCGTAAGCGCAACCAAGCCTGCGTTGAGTAAAGCGGAGGCTGAGAGGGCTTGGGTGGGTGCAGGCAATCCGCGACTCAATTCCCGGTTGGGCCAGCCCAACCAGATCAGACTTGCTGCCACGCCCAGGGCGAAGATGAGGGGATAAGCGTCCAAGGTTACGCTCCCGGATAACGGAAATAATACCATCTAGGTGGAGCCTGTCCACTTGTAACGGCATCAGACAGCCCTCAATCTTCCCGTGTGGGCATAAGTTTCAGCCGCGTTTTTGCAGGTATCTTGTCTTCGAATAGTGCTCCCAGTGTATAATCGTGTAGCTACTCCAAGGAGGTCGGTATGACAACGGTGGAAATATCTCCAGTCAGAAGCGACGCGCAGCTTCATGCGTTCATTCGGTTTCCATGGGAAGTGTATCGAGGAAATCCCTACTGGGTGCCACCGATTCTCTCCGAACGCGGTGAGTTCCACGACAAGGACGAAAACCCTTTTTTCAAGCACGCGGACATTGAATATTTTCTTGCCCGACGGGGGGAGAAGATCGTCGGCACAGTTGCGGCGTTCACCAACCATGCCCACAATGCCTTTCAAGAAGAGAATGCGGCTTTCTTTGGTTTTTTTGAAGTGCTTGACGACGATGAGGCAGCGGCAGCCCTGCTTCAGGCGGTGGAAACCTGGGCGCGGGAAGATGGTCGAGACAAGGTCATCGGCCCGGCACAATTTTCGACCAATGATGAGGTCGGGTTGCTCGTCGACGGCTTCGAAGATGCGCCGCGCGTTTTGATGACCTACAACCCAGAGCGCTATGTGCGTTACCTCGAGCGCGCTGGCTTCCAAACAGCGATGGACCTATACGCATACGCTGCAAGAATCGAGGATTTTTTCAAGAACATCCCGCCCAAGCTTGAGCGCGTCGTCAGTAAAGTCACCAAGCGCCGCAATCTCCAGATACGCAATATCAACATGAAGGACTTCGATCAGGAGGTCGAGCGCTTCAAGCGCGTATACAACAAATCGTGGGAGCGCAATTGGGGCTTTGTGCCCATGAACGACGAGGAAATCAACCATTTGGCCAAGGGTCTGCGCCAGATCCTCGATCCCGACCTGGTCTTCATGGTCGAGCATGAGGGGGAGGTGATTGGCGTCTCCCTTACCCTGCCCGACCTTAATGCACCGCTGCGCCTGGCGTACCCACAGCCAGGCGTCCCCGAGATCTGGACGATGCTCAAGATGCTCTGGCATTGGAAGGTCCGTCCAAAGATGGATTGGATACGCGTCTTCGCGCTGGGTGTGCTGCCGGAATATCGCGGCATGGGGGTCGATGCCATGATGTACCTGGAGACGGCGCGCGCTGCAAAGCCCAAAGGTGTGCATTGGGCTGAGATGAGCTGGATCTTGGCGGACAACGAGATGATGAATCGATCGATCCGTATGCTAGGGGGAGAAGTATATAAAACGTATAGGATGTATGAAAAGCACATATGATTGTGCGTAGGGCGTCCGACCAACTTTTAACTTATGTTGATCATCTTACAGGGTTGATAGCATTGATGTAGTCAACGTAGCATCATGATTTCAAAAGCGCAATGTGGGCTTAGGTTTATCGCGTTTCGTAGCATGCAAGCTCATGTGCGTGATTGGGATAGGAGAGGAAAGCCTATGACATTTATTGATTCGGCTATCTTTCCCAACCTTCTTTACCTGCTTCTGGTTGCTGGATTATGGCTGGCCGCGTTGGCCATCGTCAGCCCAGGAACAGGAGTTCTGGAGGGGTTGGCTTTTATCACGCTGGTTTTAGCCGGTTTCGGCACCCTGTACCTCGACTGGAACTTATGGGCTGTCGTCGTATTAGCTGGCGGTGCAGTTTTGCTTTTCCTGTCCGTACGGTTGCCGCGCACAGAGATCTGGCTGGGCGCCTCGGCGCTAGCCTTTTGCGTGGGATCGGTATTTATGTTCCGGATCGAGGCTGGCGGTCCAGCAGTGCACCCGGCTCTGGCAGTCACGGTTTCCGTGCTTACGCTGGGGTTCTTCTGGCTGACCATACGCAAAGCTCTGGCTGCCCATCAGGCCCAGCCGACGATCGACCTGTCAGTCCTGTTGGGGCAGATCGGGGAGGTGCGCACCCCGCTTGACCCGATCGGGTCGGCTTATGTGGCCGGTGAATTGTGGACAGCCCGCAGCGATGTGCGCGTGGAGGTCGGTTCGCATGTCAGGGTGCTGGATCGAGACGGCCTTATGTTGATCGTAGAACCTGTATTAAACCCCGAGAGCAATCTATCCTAATAAGGAGGTTGAACATGAACATTGTTACCTGTCTGATTGGCGCCGTTGGCCTGATCGGTCTTGCGATCTTCGCCACCGCCGTGCGCATCGTACAGGAATATGAGCGGCTGGTGGTTTTTCGCCTGGGCCGCTGCGTAGGGGAGCGTGGTCCAGGATTGGTGCTGCTGATCCCGTTTGTCGACCGCGGCATACGCGTGGACCTGCGCGAGCAGGTGCGCGAGATCCCTCACCAGACGTCCATCACATTGGATAACGCACCCATCGCCATCGACTTCCTCTGGTACTACAAAGTGGTCGACGCGAGCCAAAGTGTGCTCCAGGTGGGAAATTTCGAGGCCGCGGCGCAGGGTATGGCGACCACCACCTTGCGATCTGTGATCGGCGGCATCCCATTGGACGATGTGCTCTCCCAGCGTGACCACATCAATCAAATGCTGCGCGTCAAACTCGACGAGGTCACCGAGCGTTGGGGCGTCAAGGTGACGAACGTCGAGATCCGCGAGATCATCCCTCCACGTGAGGTTCAAGATGCGATGAACCGCCAGATGACGGCCGAGCGTGTGCGCCGGGCGGTGGTCACCGAATCACTTGGTTCACGCGAGGCGGCGGTTAACGTGGCAGACGGTGAGAAACAAGCCGCTATTCTCAACGCGGATGGCGATAAGCAAGCCAACATCCTGCGCGCCGAAGGTGATCGTGAAGCGCAACTGCTGCGCGCAGAGGGCTATTCATCAGCTTTGGAGCGGATCTACAGCATCGCGCAGACCATCGACCAGAAGACCATGACCCTGCAGTATTTCGAAACCTTGAAGGAGATGGGCACTGGTCCTTCCACCAAGTTCATCTTCCCGATGGAGTTCACCAGCCTGCTGGAGAACTTTCGCAAATCGGCGGAGTAGGGCTGAACGCTGAGCGACACCTCGCTTCCCATGAAAGGCGTGGTCATTGAGCCTGCAACGTGGCGTGATTTACGCGTGCTGCAAGTGCTCGAAAAGGCCTGCTTCGGCAGGGAGGCCTGGCCCTGGATCGATCTACTGGCTGCGCTGACGCTTGTAGAAACCGTGCGGCTGAAAGCAGAGGTATCCGACCGAATGGTGGGGTTCATCATCGGCGATCGTCGCCGACACCAGGGTTTGGGCTGGATTGCCACGCTGGGCGTGCACCCGGATTACCGGCGCCAGGGCATCGGGCGCCAACTGCTGACACTGTGCGAGCAACAGTTGAGTATGCGACGTGTCCGCCTGACCCTGCGGCAATCCAACGTGGCGGCCTTTGCGCTGTATCGGGGTGTTGGCTACAGGGAGGTTGATGTGTGGCAGCGTTATTACCGGGACGGCGAGGACGGCATCGTGATGGAGAAGGTGATCGAACCATAGCACAGGTATCAGTTGTCAGGTTTCAGGCAACAGCCGGTAAGTTTTTATACAAGTCAGCGATCTCAGCGAATAAATGGTTCCGCGTGTACAGGACTATCTCGTAGTGACGCGGCATCCTACGTCTCTACGAGAAATGTGCCCTTTGACCGATCCGCCCGCCTCTGGTAGAATTCAAAGTCTCCGGGCGTAGTACCCTTCGCCCATGGGCGCCAACGATGGCGCTCAAATTTTGAAAGAAAGGGCTTGGATTTCCATGAAAGTATTGCTGTTAAAAGATGTCTATAAGCTTGGGCGCGCCGGCGACGTTAAAAAGGTGGCTGACGGCTATGGCCGCAACTACCTAATCCCGCAGCGCTTGGCCGCGCTGGCCACGCCGGGAATGCTCAAGCAGGCAGATCGCATCCGCGCGTCAGCAACCACAGAGCGTACACGCCTGAATCAGGAGCTAGGCGCAATCGCCGAGCGGATCACCGGCCTCGAGCTCACCTTCCCTATGAAAGCCGGTGAAACAGGTAAGCTGTATGGATCGGTCACAACTGCTATGATCGCCGATGCGATCCACGAAGCCGTCGGCGCGGAGATCGATCGTCGCCAGGTCGACACACAGCCGATCAAGAACCTGGGAGTCCACGACGTGGCGATCCGCCTTACCATCGACCTCATGCCTGAGGTCAAGGTTGTCGTCCACCGCGAGGATTTACCCCCCGCATCGGCCTATGAGGTCGAGGAAGTGGAGGCGGTCGAAGTCGAACCTGCAGGAACCTTCAGCGAACTGGTAGAGGAACTGGAAGCCGCGGAAGCGTCGAAAGAAGCAGAACCTGTCGAAGAACTCGCTCCCGAGGGTGAAGTGGAAGCAGTGACCGAACCCGCAACCGAGGTGGAAGTGGAAACCGAAGCGGAACTCGAGACGGAGTTCGAAGCGGAAGAGATCCCTACAGAACAGGACGAAGCCGAAGAAGAGGCTTAGCGTTTGCACGGTAAGGTTACCGGGTAGGGCGGTGCCTCCGTACTCCGGTGGCTTTGCATATCCCATGGGAGCGATGGAAGAAATCGGGCAGTTCCTGCGAGAGACTCGCGAACGGCTTGGGTTGACGTTAGACGAAGTTGAACGCGCAACCCGCATCCGAACGCACCACATCGAAGCCATCGAGCGCGGTGATTTCGAGGCTTTACCATCCCCCGTACAGGCGCGCGGCTTCCTGGGGAATTACGCCGATTTCCTGGGATTGAATCGAGATGACATTCTGCTGGGGTACGCGGAGATCTTGCAGTCGAGGCGTACTCGAATTGTTCGAGCGCCGGTCACCCGTGCAACTGGGAATAGAGCTTCCGTCCAAATCATCTCGCGCCGCCCACGCTGGCTGTCTAGCGACTTGTTTTTCGCCATTCTGATCCTTGCAGCCGTCGTCGCCGTTCTCATCTGGGGTGGGAGTCATGTAGTCACCACGCTGAGGGGATCGAGCGCTACACGTGAATCCACCAGCCTCATTATCCCGCTGTCGTCGCCAACGGCTACATCCACAACACAACCGGCTCAGGTCACAAGCAATATAAACCTCGCCGTCCAGCCCACCGAGACGCCCATACCCACACAGCCGATTGTGCTTGGCGTTGCTAGTGAGGTTAGCCTGCGGATTCTTGCGGAGAAACGGGCATGGGTGCAGGTGAAAGTCGATGAGAAGGAAGCCTATCGGGGCCGTATGACGCCGGGCGAGGTGCTTGAATTCAACGGCGAACGCGTGATCGAAGTGGTCACGGGGAACGGCGCCGGGTTGCGCATATTTTACAACGGTCAGGATCAAGGACTCCTGGGGGACATCGATCAGGTCGTCATCCGCTTGTGGACTTTGGACGGTGTTCTTACACCGACGCCCACGCTGACACCTACAGTGACGATAACACAACTGCCTTCTGTAACACCCACCATGACCCTCCAAGCACCCTAGGTTTTCGAGGCAAGATATGACAAAACAGCGTGTCCACATCGTCTCGCTTGGCTGTGCCAAGAACACCGTTGACTCGGCGTCGATCGGCCATCTGCTGAGGAAAGCGGGATATAGCACAGCTGAAACAGCCAAAGAGGCTGATGTGATCATCGTCAACACGTGCGGTTTTATCGAGCCTGCCCGGCAGGAATCGTTGGATGAACTGACGAAGCTGGCGGCGGAGAAGAAACCGAGGCAGAAACTGATCGCGGCCGGTTGCCTGACACAGCGTATGGGCGAGGGGATCAGTGATCTGGTGCAAGGCCTGGACGGCGTGTTGGGAACACGTCGTTGGATGGACATCGTCCAAGTTGTGGAGACGCAGCGACCTGAAGGTCACCCCGAACCGCATTACCACCTCCCGGTCACGCCAACAGTGGGGACAGACGAAACTGGTGTGCTGCGCGCGGCTGTGCAGGGTAGTAGTGCCTACCTGGAGATTGCGGACGGCTGTCGCAGGCCATGCGCCTTTTGCGCCATCCCATTGATCAAGGGGCCGGCAGTCAGCCGATCCATGGACTCGATCCTGGAAGACGCGCGTCTCCTGCGAGACCAGGGCATCCGAGAGATCAACCTGATCGCCCAGGATACCACCGACTACGGGCACGACCTCGGTATGAAGGATGGCCTGGCAAAGCTGCTCGAGGCCATGGTCAAAGAGACGCCCGAGATTCCCTGGATCCGTGTGCTCTACGCATACCCGGGCTATGTCACCGATCGTTTGATCGATACGATGGCCGCACACAAGCAGCTCGTCCCCTATCTCGACATGCCGCTCCAACATGCCCACCCGGATGTGTTGCGCCGTATGCGCCGACCGGCGAATATGACGTGGGTGTATCACACGATCGAGAAGATGCGGACGGCAATGCCCGATCTAGCCTTACGCTCGACGTTTATTGTGGGCTACCCGGGTGAGACGGAAGTGGAGTTCGATGCGCTGCTTGATTTTGTGACCGAGATGTGCTTCGATCGAGTGGGTGTCTTCACCTTCTCCTTCGAGCACGATACGGCCAGCGAGCCGCTTGGTGACCCTATCCCGCCCGAGGTCAAAGAGGAGCGACGCGATCGTCTCATGGCGTTGCAGCAGGGGATCTCGCTGGCAAAGAATGAAGCCCTGATTGGGCGGACTTTCGACGTGCTGACCGAGGGGCAGGGGGAGGGGATTTCCATTGGGCGTACGTACCGTGATGCGCCCGAGATCGACGGCATGGTTATCGCTGAGGGGGAAGCGCCGGTCGGGGAGATGGTGTCTGTGCGCATCACAGGCGCACTGCCGTATGATCTAACGGGCTTTATCGATACTGCAGACTGAAAATCCAGGTTATTCTTCCAGAGGCAGGATGCACTCGATCCCCAGGCTGCGCGCCACGCTAGCAGTGGCTTGGACACCGGCTGGTTCGACACGCAGCGTGTTCGGGTTTGTTTGAAAGGGGACCGCGCAGACTTGGCGCACACCCAATGAACCGACTTCAAGCACCAGAAGGGCGCCATAGCGGACGCCTGGAGGGGAGACTTGGTCGAACAGGGCGTTGCCCAGGCTGTACGCTACCAGGGTCGGCCGACCGCGTCCGTTCCCCCAAACCCAGATCACCGGCTGTATCACATGAGGATGGTGACCGAGGATGATGTCGGCGCCAGCGGTGGCTAGCGCCTCCGCCAGTGCGCGCTGCCGTTCGTTCGGGGCTGTCTCCAACTCGGACCCCCAGTGAATAGAAACGACAATCAGGCTGATAGGACGCCGAGCCGTATGCAGAACCTCTCGCAGCGTGTTGGTGTCAAGCGAGCGATCTGTGTCGTCAAACGCGAACCAAGTGAGTTGGATTCCCTTGCTCGTCATCACAACCGGAGTCGCAGAAGGACCAACGGCCTGCGCACCGATCGAGTGGAGCGCTTGCATGGTATCTTGTAAGCCACGTTCTCCTGCATCGAGACTATGGTTGTTGGCGAGCGAGACGAGATTGAAATCTGCGGTTTGAAGCGCAGCGGCTGCCGCGGGCGGCGCGCGCAGGTCGAGCGTTTCGCCGACCAGCGGGGCGTCCGTAAGCGGTGATTCGAGGTTTGCGAAACGGATATCTGCAACTACAGTGAATGGATCAAGGGCGGTCAGGACCTGGTCCCAACCGCCCTCGTTATGGGCATCTGCGACGCCGCGGCCAAGCATGATGTCGCCGGTGGCGGCCAACGTTGTGGTTTGTATCGGCGAACGCAGCCCAACGATCGCCAGCAGCGCTAAGCCCAGCGGCAGGCAGACGATGGCGACCGTGGATCTCACGGTGCCACGAAGGCCTCCGTCCAGGCTGGCTGGGGCGGGGTTGTGCCCGCTTCCACCAGCGCCTGCCAGGCTTCATCCGTCATACGTTCGCTCACAGGTACCTCAAACTCGTAGTAGCTGAAGACAGCTCCGACGATAAGCCGATCCGGCATGTCCGGGTGGACGACGTAGATGGGAACCGGCTGGCCGATAGCCTCTTCGAGGGCGGTCAAGTCGGGCCCAGTAGCGATATCGGCGACAAGCGCCGCCTTCTGATCCTGAAGGTTGCGGCAGGCGGGTCCTTCATCATCGCAATCCGCGGCTGCGAGGGTGAGCGCCTCCAGTTCGCCGCCGATGTACAGGATGCGCCAGTAGTCGTCATCTGTAAGCGGCTGGCCGGCAAGCTGCATTTCAGCGCCGGTCTTCAGGAATCCCAGTAAGTCGATCAGGTTGGCCAGGTTGCCGGCCATGGCGTCATCTAGCAGACCCCGGTTGGCCAGTCCGTCGCGCGTCATCTCGGCTAGCGCCAGCAGCCGGGCATAGGCTTCGGGATTGGGTTCGATGTAGCTCCTGGGCGGTTCTACGTCGGGTGCGCCGCCGCCCATCTCCGCCATGACTTGCTTGGCATACAGGATTGTGTCGTGCTTGAGCTCGGTGTAGGAGCCCAGAGCGGTGCTGAGGTCCTTGCGCGTCCAGGCCTGGGTGCGCATGAACTCAGGGAAGCGCCCGTCTTTGACTTCGATCACCGGTTGCAGCGCGTAGAGCCATGACCAATAGACGTTCTCTGTCCAGGTATCTACTTCAAGAGCTGCCAGCTCGGTGCGCACCTTGGCCATCTGGCTATCGAAGTTTTCGTACGCGGTCTCGCCCATCTCATCGAGCAAGCTGAGGGCTTCCTCGGAACCGAGCGCCGCCATGAAATCGAGCGCCTTGGGGAGGCCACGCGGATTGTCAAGCGTGCCGACGTTGCGCCAGATCATCTGACCGAAGACATAGGCGTCGATAGTGAAGCGCTGGCCCATGAATCGGAATCCCTTGGTGGCTTCCGTCTTGTCCTCCCAGATCCACACCCACATCGAATTGACCTGTGGCGGGGGAAGCTGCTCGGCGGCTTCGAAGAAGGCGGCGGTCATATCGGCATCCCCGAAGGCCTCGGGCGGGGCTCCGGCGCCGAAGACGCTGTCGGAGAGCGGTCCGTACTCGAAGTAGGAGAGATCGTCTGCTTTCCCAACCAGGAAGACGGTTGGCTCATAGATGTTCTGCCATAGTTCCAGGGCAGATGTGCCGTCCGGAGCGGCGGCTGTGCGCAATGCCTGGGTAACCAGCAGTGCGCGCTGTGTTTCGACCGTGTCGCGCAGGCGGAAGGTCATGCGCCCGAGCCACATCATAGTTTTAAAGTAGCGCTTGAGTGCGTCGCTGCGCGTGTAGTGGCCGCGCGGGATGTATTGGCTGTAGTCCTCGATCAGCTTCTTGTCGAGTGGCAGGTCTTCTCGATCCCAGATTGGTGAGATGCCGGCTCCCGCATGCGCTTCGATATTGGCCAGCTCGGCTTCGACCAGATCACTGACCGATGCGGGTGTGGGGATATCCATCTCGAGCAGTCGCGCGGCGACGGAGAAGAACGCCAGATTCCTCAGCGCAGGTTCTTCGAGCGCGGTGCCGGCCGTCGAATCGGCCTGCGCCTGCGATGCCTGCATCATGGCAGTTAGCAAATCTTCAAGGGTGGGGATGAAGTAGCGTGTTTCTAGATCGCGCAGCGTTTTGTCGAACAGCAGATGGTAGACATGCAGGACGCTGTCTGTCGTGACGAAGAGCGGCACCTCTCGATAGCGCCAGCGCTCGTAGATCTGATAGAACTCGCGGTATTCGCCTGGGACGGGCTCGGCGACAACGAAACCATTCTGGCCCAGAAGTGCGAGCTGCCCCTCGGAGAGTTCGTAATCCTCCAGTCCTTGAAGCTTGGAAGTGTCGACCGGTAAGCTGTACCCACTGTATGAAGATGGGAGTGTGACTGCCTGTTTGTTGTAGCTGGCGAAGATAGGCGGCTTAGCGCCGGGCGGCGGCGTCGGGCCGGGTTCTGCAGAAACCGGCTCCGTGATCACGGGCTCCATCGGTTCAGGCGTAGATTCAAAACTGAGATTGCATGCCAGTATGGCCAAAAGCATAAATGCGGCCACGAAAGCTATCCTGCGACGTGAAGACATGGCTACCTCCTTAGGGTTCCCTGCAGTAGGATGAGCGGCATATGATCTGGCGCGCGGCCAGCGATAAGGGACTCAAAGCGACCCATGGGGCCGCGCGATAGAAGCGAAAAACCGAATCCATTCCATTCCCAAACCGTTGGTGCACGGCTGGACGAGGGCGGATCATCATAGGCACCTTCGAGCGCGAGCAACTCCTGCCAGCCATCGCCGTCCAGGTCGAGAGCGCGGAAGGCTGTGAATGGATCGGCTTGTGCGGAGCCCGCCCAAAGCTCGCGAAAATCTCCCCCATACCAGCCGATCAGGATCAGATGACAGGACTGGCCGGTGCGGTCGTGAAAGTCCTTTATGCGACCTGGATGTGCGAGATAGCGATCGATCGGCCAGGGAGCGAAATCGCGCCAGAGAAGCAAGGCCGCTTCGAGATCGCCATCGCGGTTGAGGTCGGTGATCTGCGCATCGATGACCTTCCAATCCGCTGGGCTGCGCCACAGGACGCTTTCCTTTTGGCGGATTGCAGCCACGCCGTCCTGTAGATCGAGAACCTCGATCAAACCATCGGAGTCCAGGTCTGCAGCTAAGCGAGGGGTATCGGGCTGAAAGGCGGGAGGCACCGGCACCTCCGTGATGCGGTCGCCATCCCAAGCATAGATATGCATATGCGTGGGAGCGACTAGAAGCAGCGCAAGCACGCTGCTGGCGAAGAGACCAAGTCTGGATAGGGATGATGCTTTCATCCGATTCACGTGCGTGTCCATAGATACATTATAGGTTCCTCAAAATTGTGGGACAAGCAGCGTGTTTCGTGAGTTGGATACATTAAAAGATAAGGGAGCGACCTTCACCAAGGTCGCTCCCCTGGAAACCGAGCCGTGCGAGCTGTTCAAGTGTGCCTGTCAGCAGCATAACCACTACAATCACGAGAAGGGTACCCATACCAATCGACAGGTATCGAATCGCCGAGTTGTGTTTGCGCAGCAGTTCAGTAACACGGCCAATGCCGAGCGCGGCGAGCAGGAAGGGGATCGCCAGGCCAAGCGAGTAAACGCTCAGCAAAATCACACCCTGGGCAAGTTGTGTGCCATTAATAGCCAGCGTCAGGACGGCGCCCAACACGAGCCCCACGCAGGGCGCCCACCCGGCGGAGAAGAACACGCCCATCAGACCTGAGGATAAAAACCCTATTGATTTCGGGCGGCTCTGACGGCGGGTATCGCCTTCCAACAGAGGAATGTGGATCATGCCCATCGTGTGCAGTCCAAAAAGGATGACCACCACACCACCAATGCGGGGAATCCACTCGCGTACATCGAAAAGCAATACCCCGATGGCGCCAGCCGCGGCGCCCAAGGAGACGAAAATGGCGCTGAAGCCCAACACAAGCGCGACGCCATGGCTGAAGATCACCCAGCGGTGTTCGACGACAATCCCGCTTGTTGTAACCGAGCGCCCGCTGAGGCAGCCGACATACGCGAGCACTAATGCCAGGACGCAAGGGGAAAGAAACGAGGCCAGCCCGACGAGCAGGGCTAAGCCGACGGTTATATTCGAAGCGTCCATAAGCTTGTTAATGTTCCTCCGTAATAGATAACGATCCGTAACTTCAAGGGATGGTTTATCCCTTGCAGTAAAAGGATGCTGTTGGACAGGCAGCGATCGGTTGTGCGGGGACCATCTCCGACCGCATCCTTATGGTCTAGATGCATCCAGGGCGCCGGTTCTTACGAAAACGTTCGGGAAGGATGCGAGATTGACGCCACAAGCCAAAAAAAACTCACAACGGCCTCGAGATGAGCCGCCCGGCCAGCACGTGGTCCTGCGCGGTTGGGCGATGGGTTCGGGGCAATGTACCGCTCGAACCAAACCGAAGCGTGGACCAGTTAGGCCGGAACCTGATGGACTTGGCCGGCCATCGTCACGTCGGGCGGTGACGTGACACCAGCTCTCTGGATTGCTTCACGGAACTCGGCCGACTGGAATAGCTGGCGCGCCCCTGCCGCGTCCTCGTATTCAGCAAGGAGGATGAGATCGTTGGGTTTGTTGGAGCTACGGAAGACACTAGGGCGGGGCCCAGTCGCGAGCCCGGTCCTCAACTCACCGCTTTCTTCACGAGCGCGCCGATCCTTGCCTCTTCGGCGGCGGTCAACTCTTTCAGCGCGAAGGCGGTCGGCCACATGGCGCCTTCGTCGAGGCTCGCCGCATCGCTGAAGCCGAACGTCGCGTACCTCGTTTTGAACTTCTGCGCGCTTTGGAAGAAGCAGACGACCTTACCGTCCTTGGCATACGCGGGCATCCCGTACCAGGTTTTCGGCGAGAGGGCTGGCGCGCTGGTTTTGATGATCGCATGGAGCCGCTTGGCCATGGCGCGATCCGGTTCCGGCATCTCGGCGATCTTTGCGAGCACGTCGCTTTCCCCGTCCGCCTTGTCCTTCTTCGCGCGCGGACCGCGGCGTGCTTCCGCCTTCAGCTCTTGGGCGCGCTCCTTCATCGCGGCTCGTTCCTCGTCCGTGAAACCCTTGGACTTCTTGTTGATCGCGGTAGTGCTCTTGGCGGACTTCTGCGTGTCCTTCTTTGGGCTCATAGAAACCTCCTCATACTGACTTGGGTTGGAAACATCGCCGCAGTTCGAGTGCGGACCCGCGCTATTCTAACATGCGCCGCCTAACAGCCTCGAGCTGAGTCGCCGGGGCATCCACCCTGACCAGGAATTCCCGCCCCGCTCTCTTGCCCCATCGATTGCCAATCGCGCCGCATCCCTCGCGGAGCGAAGCGTAGCATCCTTTAGGGCGGTCGCCTCCAGCGAGAGCCTGTGAGAAAAGTCCAGTTTTTCCGGAATCAGCGGGGGAGCGCCCCACTTTTTACACTCTCACCACGATTTTAAGGGAATAGACATCTATTTACGTGCATAAATCGGCAACTTACTCCCACCATTAATCTTTTCGTCGAGTTTTCACACAGTCTGGCGAGACGTTAGGCGCCCGTGTTATGACCCATCTTGATCAGAGATGGCTTTCTCGAGTTTTTCCCTTAGCATACCCGCAAACTCAGTTGCGTTGGGCCAAAGCCCTCTGTCCAGGGCTCGCTCGTCTGCACCCGATGCTCTCAGTAGAACAGGGCCGACATCGTTGTTTATGCTAAAAGCCCAGAGTACATCTTGGCTATGTTTCTCAGGATGTTCAATCATATGATTCCTAACGAAGCGAACGCCGCGTGGATCGAAGGACTTAAGCTCAGGAAGTGAGCGAATTACTTGGCGCAACCTCCAAGCGATGTAATAGAAAGCCTCCGTGTACATCTCAATTGAGTCAGTCGCCTCCAGCAACTCAACCACTAAAGTTGGCGGATCAGAGCCCTCAAAAGGAGGAATCGCTGCGATCTGAGGCTGCAGAGAATGAATGCGGTCGCTTAGCTGAAAAGTGATCATGAGTAAACGACGAAGCTGACGGATCCTCTTTTTTGCCTCTGCGAGGAGGATCGGCATGTAGTTACTCTCTGTATCTGAGAGATATTTGGATGCATACTCGTCCATGAGAGTATGCAATTCCTCAAAACCTAGATTACTCATAACAGAGTGATTCATTAATCGGGCGCCCTAACGTCTGGGAGCTAAGCTGCGCCGCCAAGCACCACCATTTGATTTTCGCGCAGCCCCCGGCGTCAGCTTCAGCGACTGGTTAGCCGAACGAAACATCCAGGAAGCAATAACCGTCTCGAAGAACTTGGTTTCCTAATATTATGTCGATGGAGGAAGAGAAGATCGGACCTCCTGTAACAACTGTATGATACTCTCCCGCCTCACCTGATATATCGATACCCACTCTATTCAAATCCCGGATCAATTTCCTTGTGATCTTCTTGCCCAAGAAATTTCTACTAAGCTTGCCTTCCTTAATTGATATGATCGTAGCTTCGAAACCTAGTTCGATAAACTCGTATAGCAGTTCTTGGCGAGCGCGTTTCCATAGCGGATGATACGGTTGAAGTTCAGCACTCGCACAAACCTTCTCACACCATCGACGATGTTCATTTATGTCGATATCACCGAAAACTCCATACTCAATCCCTAGCTCTTTAAATCCAGTCAATTTTGATACAAATGCATCTTCATAATCTTCCCATGAAGAAGCTACCGTTCTAAGAGGTATCCCTAACAGCCTGGATTGTTCTTGAATCATCGAAAGATGTAGCCCATGGGATCTGGACCTTTGACCATCTTCTATCATCATAGTGAACAAATACTCTGGTCTTCCCCCATTATGGATGGCATGATACAGGGCGAGACAAGAATCTTTCCCCCCGCTCCAAGAACAGAAGAAGAAATGCCCATTGATTGATATCATCTTTGTAATATAAGAGTGTTCGTTAATCAGTTCGGCTAACGGCTTTGAGCTCAGCCGCCCCGCACTCCACATTACTTACCTTTCAAGTTTCCCGCACCAGGTCCATCGCTACCAGATCTAGCATCCCGCGGGGTCGACTGCAGCGA
>CAYLOP010000023.1:0-256 GCA_964385305.1 uncultured Anaerolineaceae bacterium
ACTGACGTTTTAGCGGTACGGGCGGATCTGACAAAACCACAGGAAATCAGCGCTCTCGTGGAAAAAACCCTTGAGCACTACAAGCAACTCGATATATTGATCATCAACGCAGGCGGACCCCCACCTGGGAACTTCTTAAGCCTCACACCTGCAGATTGGAAGACGGCCGTCGACATCACCCTGATGAGTGCCGTTCACCTTTGTTATGCCGTTGTACCCCATATGCTCGATCGTGGCTCCGGCAGCATCGTTGCAA
>CAYLOP010000023.1:266-28695 GCA_964385305.1 uncultured Anaerolineaceae bacterium
CAGTCCTATTCCGTTAAACAACCCATCGACAACCTGATTCTCTCTAACTCCCTGCGCATGGCCGTGATCGGCTTGATCAAATCCTTAGCGAATGAATTAGGCCCCAAAGGTATCCGTGTCAATTCCATTAACCCAGCCTGGACCCAAACCGAGCGCGTCCAGCAGCTCATGAAAGATCGCGCAGATCGAAACCGTACATCGATAGAATCTGAATCCAACCGTGTGACGGAAGAAATCCCCCTGGGACGCATGGGAACGCTTGAAGAGTATGGGCGCGCGATCGCATGGCTGGCATCCCCCGCTGCCTCATTTATTCATGGTCATGCACTTATGTTCGACGGTGGGGCGGCAAAGGCGGCGCTGTAGGAAAGATGCTTGCCGAAGAAAGAAAAGTCCGCGCAGCCATCGCTGCGTGGACTGTCTTATAACGGCGTGGATTTGTCACTCCAGGACTTCTATGCTATCTGTTCCTCACGTTCCAGTATTCCCCGCCGAACCAACGTGCGTAAACGCGAAGCTAATAGGCTAGCGTGGATGGGTTTTATCAAATAGTCATCCGCGCCTGCATCCAACGCTCTTGCCACACTTCCCGGTGAGCCCAAAGCGGAGAGGATGAGAATCGGGACATTTGAGAACTCACGTATCCGTTCACAGACCTCCCAGCCATCCATTCCGGGCATAAGGATGTCCAAGATCACTACATCTGGCGGCATCTTCTGGCAAGATTGGATGCCCTCCTCGCCTGAATAGACGGCGTGAATCTGGAAATCTTGACCTCTCAGGAGCGTACGCAGCATGATAGAGAGATCGGTATCGTCGTCAATGAGTAATACGTTTACAGCCATATTCTCCTCAATGTCTTACTTATTATCCATCAATTCAGTTAATCCTGACCTTACAGTGGCCTTTCAATACCAACGAATCTTGGCTTGCCCTGGCAACGTAGTGCGGTTAAGATTCCTTCAAGGTAATCTTTTTTGAGGAGCAACATGACGACTGGCTCTAACCCATCGGCTGGCAAAAAAGTGTTCTTCTGCCCTCAATGCGAGCACCCCCTCCCCAAAGACGCCCGCACCTGCCCGGAGTGTGGCGTCGATTTGGTGCTCTTTGCATTACTCGCTGAGAAAGCCTATCTAGAAGGCCTGCCACAGTCCGCTCCCATTGACACCACCCCCGAAGCCATGGTTCCTCGAATTGGTGAATTCTTACTCGAACAAGGTCTTATCGATCCCAAAAAGCTGCAGGAAGCTCTAGAGCAGCAGAAGGATCTCTCGAAACAAGGGCAGCATCAACTGCTGGGGCAAACTTTGATCAAGATGGGGTATGTCGATCGCGAGACTTTGGATCAAGCGATCAACCGCCAGATCATCCAGCTGCATGCCGCACTTCAAACCGCAAATCGCAGCCTAGAACAACGTGTTGCTGAACGAACGGCAGAACTTCATCGTGCTCTAGAACGATTAACCGAGCTTAACCAACTCAAGGCCAATCTGATCTCCAACATCTCACATGAATTACGAACGCCCCTGGCACACATCACTGGATATGTTGACTTGATCTCGGAGGAGCAGCTAGGCTCATTAACTTCTCAACAGAGGAACGCTATGGAGGTGATCCAACGCGCCAGCGTTCGTCTTGGAAGGCTGATCGAGGATCTTATCGAATTCTCAACGGCTTCACGAGAAGGTCTGAAACTTGATTTGCAAACCGTCACCATGCCAATACTCACAAACGATGTGATCGAACGATCCCGTGAAAAAGCCGCTAAAGCCAGCGTTGAAATAATCACAGAAATCGGGAAGGACCTGCCTGCCATTCATGCAGACCCTGAGCGTATCTCATGGGTCATTTTCCAATTATTAGACAACGCGATTAAGTTCACACCTTCCGGTGGGCAAGTTCAATTGATTGCTAAGCAACTCAATCGACAAGTATTTATCTACATTCGAGATAACGGTATCGGCATCCCTAAAGATCGCCAGAAGGAGATCTTTGAACCTTTCCACCAACTCGATGGCTCACCAACCAGACGCTATGGCGGCACGGGACTTGGTTTGGCATTGGTACAACTCATCTTAAGATCTCATGGCTGCAATATCACTGTCGATAGTGATGAAGGCAAAGGAAGTACTTTCAGCTTCTCACTACCGATTGCGAAAGAAGCATCATGACGGGTCCACTTCTACCCTCGGGACCACTGACATACGGTACAGAGCTGAATGCCGTTTACGCCATTGCGCGTGTGGTCGCAGAAACCTTCGATACAGAAGCGGGTTTGGATACCGTTTTCCGCCTTGCTCGAACGATCTTTATCTTCGACACCGTAGCCTTATACCTTGAAAAAAGTGACTCCGGGGAGTTGGAACCAACGTATGCGCGCGCACTTGGCCGCGGTCGATCACATGAAGCGGATTTGCCCTTCGGCGAGCCTGCCGCAATTGAAGCGTTCCGCAGCAGCCAGACCGTACTTCGGCAAGAGGATATCGGCCCAACGGTGGAAGGACGTGAGCGACGCCGGGATTACTTAGGATTGCCCATGATGGTCGGCGGGCGGTGCGTTGGCGGACTGACGTTTGGCCGCTTTGGAGGGCCGTCCTTCCCGCCGGAGCACATTCGCCTCGCAGAGTTCGTAGCGTGGCACGTCGGACAGTTGTTGGAAAACCGCCGTTTAGCAAGGCGAATCGCAAGTTTGGAAGCGCAACGCGAATTAGCCCGCATGCAGGATGAGTTCATCTCCACCATCTCCCACGAGCTGCGCACCCCTCTCGGCTTCATCAAAGGATATGTTACAACCATGCTGCGACAGGATACCGATTGGGATAATGAGGATCGAAAGGAATTCCTTCGCATCATCGATGATGAGGCCGATCGGTTACGCGATTTAATCGATAATCTCCTCGATTCCTCACGCCTTGAAACCGGTACCCTGAGCATGACGCTCGATCCTGCACGTGTTGAGCAAGTCATTCGTGATGTCATCTCTCGAATGCAGTCCTTGTACCCAGACATTAAACTAAAGGTTGAACAAGCCGAGGGACTTCCGTTGGTAGAAATCGATGCCACCCGGATCGCGCAAGTCTTGGACAATTTGCTTTCAAACGCATACAAGTATGCGCCCGAATCGGATGTGACTGTGCGCATTACACAGCGTAACGATCGACTGCTTATCGAAGTCGAAGATAATGGCCCGGGAATCCCGACAGAACATACTTCACACTTATTCGAACGCTTTTACCGTGTTCCCGAAAACAGCAGTGGGGTACGCGGCACAGGCTTAGGCTTATACATCTGTCGGAAGATCATTGAAGCACACGGCGGTGAGGTTGGCGTGGAGACCGAGGTCGACGTCGGCTCCCGTTTCTATTTCACCTTACCCATATCGCCTCTAACCATAATAACCACTCCGGAGGTAGATGATGAGTCAGAACACAACAATTCTCGTCGTTGACGACGAACCACGCTATATCCAACTCGTCGAGGTAAACCTCCTAACCGAGGGTTATCAGATTCAATCCGCAAGTGATGGCCAGGAAGCTGTCGAAGCGGTTGCCCGTGAGCAACCGGATTTAATCCTGCTGGATGTGATGATGCCCGTCATGGATGGATTTACTGCCTGTGAACGCATCCGTGAATTTTCGTCTGTCCCCATCATTATCCTCACCGCGAAAGGGGAGGAACGAGATCGAGTTAGGGGGTTGGATGCCGGCGCCGATGATTACATTGTCAAACCCTTCTCGGCGCAAGAACTGCTTGCACGCGTCCGCGCAGTCCTGCGCCGCGCGGAACGACAAGCAGATGAAGGCTTCCATCAACCCATCTTCAAACACCATGAACTGGAGATCGACTTGCCGCGTGCGCGCGTCACGGTTTCAGGCAAGGAAGTCGCACTAACGGCAACGGAATACCGCCTCCTTCAGACCTTCTCCACAGCCATCGGACAGGTGCTCAGCCCTGAGAAATTGCTCACGAATGTCTGGGGCCCAGAATATGAGGACGACAAGGAAATCCTGTGGGTTTGCCTTAGCCGTCTTCGACAAAAGATTGAGACCGACCCCAAGGATCCTGTCCACATCGTGACACGGCAAGGCATTGGCTATCTGATGCCCCCAGAAGAGACGTAGACCCACCATAAGCAAAAACAGCATGGTTGGGATCGAGGGTTTCGGGGAATCGGAAGATTGGAATAATGTACGAGCATCCTGGGGATCATGCAGAAATGGAGATCGGTATGGATACCTCTGGCGGGCTCACCCAGGAAATACACAGGCGGTAACCCGAAGATGCGCAAACCAAGACCGATCTGAGGTGTAGACGGTATAGATCCTTTCCGGCAGCCTCATCCAGCGATGATGATATGTGGGGGACTTCTGCTATAATCCCCTCGATATGAGATCTGGAGCAGACCAATGACCGATCGACAGACGCTCGTCCTTCGTGCAAAAATGTTAGGGGCGATGCTGCGAGAAGCGCGCATATCCACACGCATGAGCCTCAAAGAGTTGGGAAGCTTGATCAACACGACAGGCGGCATGGTATCCTCCTATGAGCATGGCCGCAGAGGGATTTCCCTGCCCGAACTCGAGCTTCTCGCGTACCATCTTGATATCCCTATCCAACATTTCACCTCCGATTCCCCACCCAAAACAAGTCGAACCATCAAGTTTGACCCGAGCACGGTCATCTCGCTACGCCAACGCATGATCGGCGCACTGGTCCGCCAACGGCGCAACGATCTCGAGCTGTCCATCAGCGCCGTGGCGAAAGCCACCGGCTTGCCTTCAAGACGGATCTCCGCCTATGAACGTGGAGAGCGCCCGATCCCGCTACCCGAGTTGGAGGCTTTGGCATCTGCATTGGGTCAATCTATCGAAGAATACTGCGACACGGAAGGACCCATCGGTGAGTGGATGGCAGGTAAGGCGGCTTTCGAGAATCTCATGCACTTGCCTTCGCAGCTGCGAGAATTTCTTGGAAAACCGGGCAACGAACCTTACCTCAAACTCGCGAAGCAGCTAAGCGAGATCTCCGTGGAACGGCTTCGGTCCTTAGCAGACGCATTGACTGATCTTACTG
This sequence comes from uncultured Anaerolineaceae bacterium, assembly GCA_964385305.1. Lineage (GTDB taxonomy): Bacteria > Chloroflexota > Anaerolineae > Anaerolineales > E44-bin32 > CAYLOP01. The sequence goes on from CAYLOP010000023.1 coordinate 5,340, forward strand.
TATGAAAACCAATCCCTCTTCAACTGAGGAGCTTGTCTCCCAGGCGTTTAAAGATTACCAAGAAGGACGCCTCGAAGAAGCCGCACGCGGCTTCGCTGAGCTACGCCAACATTACCTTACGCAGGGGGAACAAGCTATGGCGGCAGAGATGGCCAACAATATGGCCGTTGTCCTGTTAAAGCTGGGACAGCAACAAAAGGCGCTTAACGTCCTGCATGGGACCCCCGAGATCTTTCTCTCCCAGAATGACCGAGCCCGCGCAGCGCAAGCGTACGGGAACATCGGGGCTGCACTCGAGGCATGTGGGAATCGAACAGACGCGGAGAACGCTTACCGACAAGCGGCTGATTTATTTGAAACGCTGGGCGATTCTGATCAGCGTGCAGTCACACTCCAAGCTATCTCAAAATTACAACTCCAGGGTGGCAGGCCTTTTGAAGCGCTCTCTTCTATGCAGACAGGCTTTGATATCGCACGACGGCCCAGCCTGAGAGATCGACTCATACGCTGGTTACTCAATCTGCCAAACCGCTTACTCAGATCGTGATTACTTCCCCGATTAGAACCCATGAACAGGGTTGATTCTACGATTTGGACTTACCGACCTGCTGGCGAGAATGACCGTGAAATGCTGCGGGACCTGCTCATTAACGCACGCTGGACTCATCAACACCTCGATTGGGTTCATCCGTTAGATCTATTAGGTGAATCCCCATTCCTATTCGCGATCTACGGCAGGAAGCCTTGCGGCTGCCTGGCTTGCCCGCCAGATCCGCCCACCGTCGCCTGGTTGCGCCTTTTCAGCGTCTCAAGAGAGCGAACTCCAAAGGATGTTTGGGATTTCCTATGGCCGCTTATCCTTGAACAAACTCGTATGACTGGCGCGACAATGGCTGCTGCATTACTCACGGTGGATTGGCTGCCGCCACTCCTCAAAGCTTCGGGGTTCGAACACACCAACGATGTGATCTTCCTTGAATGGGAAGGAATCTCACCTCCTCCAATTCCGCCTCACATGGGCACCCTACGCACCATGAAACCGGAAGATATCCCCGTGTTGGCATCCGTTGATCAACGCGCCTTTGACCCGGTTTGGTCATATTCAGCCCATCTGATCCGTGTTGCCTTCGAACAGGCAGCCCTCGCAACCGTTATTGAATTCGAAGGTGTGCCGGTTGCTTATCAGATCACAACGGTTTCTTGGCACGGCGCTCATATCGCCCGGTTGGCGGTGGACCCGGATTGGCAAGGGCAAGGCATGGGCAAGGCCTTGGTGGCGGATACGGTGCAAAAGTTTAACCAACACAGATCCATGCGAGTGACGGTTAACACACAGGTGGACAACTCAAGAAGTCAGCATCTCTATCGTTCGCTTGGTTTTAAACCAGACGGGAGCCTCCACCCTTTCTATGAGTTCGACATCCCCACAACTTAAGCCTTGCGTCCCGTCCGGCTTTAATTAAACGAAACCGCCACCTTGAGCGATAAATGTCCGTATCCGGAGCGAAGGCAGCGCAATACCGACATGGGAGGTTAGCAGCGTGGCGCCTAACCGTTTTAAACTGATCTCTGCCGCTCATCTTTTCCTCATCCGCGGGGAACAAATCCTACTCCTCCGGCGATACAACACTGGTTATGAAGACGGGAATTATAGTGTGATCGCTGGGCACCTCAAAGGAGACGAGGAAGTAAAAGCAGCGATGATTCGCGAGGCCTATGAGGAGACGGGAATTGAGCTCACACCCAAGGACGTAGAAGTTGTTGGGGTTATGCATCGGAAATCCAACGATGAACGTGTGGACTGGTTTTTAGCTGCGAGAACCTGGTCGGGTGAGGTCGTTAATCGAGAGCCGAAAAAATGCGATCAACTCGCATGGTACGACATGGATTCCCTCCCCCCAAATGTGGTCCCCTATGTCCGACGCGCGATTGATAACTACCGTCAAGGGCGCTGGTTCGACAGTTTCGGATGGCATCAGGAGTGATTCTTGCCGCGGTAGTTGAATCAGCCATCACGCAACGACTCCTACCGTGGTTTCCAAACAGGGTGAAGCTCTCCCAACGAAGGAGAAACACATTCGCTCCACGATTTCACGCCCAATAACCTTTCTCAAAACAGCAAGGCGGCGAGGTGCAGCCGCCTTGGTTGCCTGAAGTATAGGAAAAGGGTGCAGCGCCTACATTGCCGCGCCGGCTTCCCAGTGGATCAATTAGGACCCTTTGCCTGTTGCCTTCTTGAGAAAACCCTCAAGCAGATCGACGGGCATGGGGAAGATAATCGTGCTGTTCTTTTCAACGCTGATCTCGGTCAGCGTCTGCAGGTATCGCAGCTGCACGGAAACCGGGTTCCTCGACATCAAGTCTGCAGCCTCTGAAAGGGTTTGCGCAGCCGCTAATTCACCTTCGGCGTGTACGATCTTAGCCCGCTTCTCCCGCTCCGCTTCCGCCTGCTTCGCCATGGCTCGTTGCATTGTCTGTGGAAGCTCCACATCCTTGACCTCGACGATGGTGACTTTTACACCCCAAGGCTCTGTAGTATCGTCAATGATGTGCTGCAGCTTTTGGTTGATCTCCTCCCGATTCGCCAGCAGTTCATCCAGCTCAGACTGACCCACAACGTTTCGAAGTGTGGTTTGCGAGATGTTCCACGTAGCCCGGCGGAAATCTTCAACTTGCACAATCGCTGCGCAAGGATCCATGATCTTAAAGAAGACGACGGCGTTGACCTTGACCGTGACGTTATCGCGCGTAATCACCTCTTGCGAGGGGACATCCATTGTTACAACGCGTAAGTCGACCTTGACCATCCGGTCAATGATCGGGATAATGAAGAACAGCCCGGGTCCCCTGGCGCCGATGAGTCTCCCGAGACGGAAGATCACGCCCCGTTCATATTCCTGCACGATCTTGACCGCTGCGGTGAGGAGTAGAACTAGGAGTAAAACCCCAACCAAGATCGGGATGCTGAGATATTCAATTAGGAAGTTCATTTTTAGTCCTTTCCCTACGAGAACCACCCTTATAGCTATTATATCAAGTATATCCGTCTTCCGACCTTGAGAATCACACTTTACTTGTTTATCCAAACTGCGCTAAGAGACGACCCTAAACGGATCGCGACGAAAGGAAAACGACAAATGCATCACATGGAAGATCAAATCATAGCGAGTGATGGTCTTAAACTGCACTGGCAGGCATGGGAACCGGAGGGAAGCGCACGTGCCACACTTTGTCTTGTACATGGGCTTGGAGAACACGCAGGACGCTATTTCCACGTTGCGGAATACCTGACAGAGCATGGACTCTCCCTGCATGCGATCGATTTGCGTGGTCACGGTCGCTCCGAAGGCCCCCGTGGACACACGCCTAGCCTGCAGCAGTGGATGGATGATATTCAGCACCTGATCCATCGCTCTCCCGCAACATCGCCTCGCTTCCTCTATGGTCACAGCCTTGGAGGCGCGCTTGCACTCGATTATGGATTGCAGGTGCCCGAGCAGCTCGCGGGTGTAATCGCTACGGGTCCTTCGCTTCGAAGAAAGTTTGAAGTGCCAGCGATCAAAACCATCCTCGGAAAGCTTCTCGCAAACGTGTGGCCAACTTTCGCTCAACACAGCGGACTGGATCCTAAAGACATATCACGCGACCCAGATGTTGTGCAAGCCTATATCGATGACCCACTCGTTCATGATTGGGCGACAGCGCGATTGTTTATTGACGGAACTTTCGCTGGCGAGGATGCACTGGTACGTGCGGCGAGTTTCACACTTCCCGTACTCATTGTTGTAGGCCAGGAAGATCGTCTCATTGAGCCGAGTGCATGTGAGCAATTTCACAGACTGGCCGGATCAACGGACAAGACTCTACGAATCTGGCAACATCTCCACCATGAAGTGCATAACGAGCCCGAGAAGATGCTGGTCTTGCGAGAAATGGTTGACTGGATCCATGCCCGTTCCTGAACGGATCGAATCCAAGCACTCGCCTATTGCGAGAATGGACAAATTACGACTTTTATGGCAGTATTGGTAATATTACTTCTAAGAGGACATCGTGAGTAAACGAACAGAGATTAGAGCAAGCCGGAAGCGCGAACAACACCAGCGGCGACTGATCTTAATCATCATCGTCGTCGGTGCAGCATTGATCCTCACCGCGATCCTTATCGCACCCAACTTCGTACCTATCGGCGAAATCGCGATGCCGAACCTGGATACCTACCCCATGGTTGATGGCACGGCGATGGGCGATCCAGCCGCGCCGGTTCTGGTCGAGGGATTCTCTGATTTCCAATGCTCCTACTGCCGCGTCTTCCATGAGAGTACATTTGAAGCAATCGTTGAGGAGTATGTCGCAGCGGGCAAAGCCCGCATTGTCTTTCGCAATTATCCCGTGATTGGTCCAGAATCACTTGCGGCAGCGAACGCAAGTCTGTGTGCCGCAGAACAAGACAAATTCTGGGAATTCAGCAGCATACTTTTTGCCAATCAAAATGGTCACGATACCGGAGCATTCTCTTCGCGTCGTCTGGAGGCCTTTGCGGAGGCCATCAATCTCAATGTGGATGAATTCAGCGCCTGCCTTCGAGAGGATCGTTATCAGGGGCAAGTGCAAGAAGATATTCAGGCAGGCACCATGCAGGGAATTGACTCCACACCAAGCTTCCTCGTGAATGGTGTCCTGATGGTTGGCGCGTTGCCCTTCGAAACCTTCCAGGCAGAAATCGAAGCCGCGCTTTCAAACGCTTCTCAGCCCTAGCAACAACGCATGGGCGCTTCCCATGATGAAGCGCCCAACGATGCTTCTTGCTTTCTGCACAATTCAGTTCTTATACAAACGATAGCCTATCAAGCAGGAACACAATCGCTGGAGCGATGAGAAGCGCGGGGAGCAAGTTCCCTATCCTTATTGGACGTAACTCAAGCAGGGTTCCGATAGCCAGCCCAACCAGCAGCACGCCCCCTACGGCGGATAACTCAGCAAGCATGATCTCTGAAAAGAAGGATTGTGCTTGAAGCGCAATGAGGCTCAAACCCCCTTGATACACCAAAACCACCAGGATTGAGAACATAACCCCCACACCCAACGTGGACGCGAGCGCCAAGGATGCAAACCCATCCAGGACAGCCTTGATAGCTAGTAGTTCGTAGTTTCCCGTCAGACCATCTTGAATGGCTCCCAGGATCGTCATCGGACCGACACAAAAGAGTAAGCTGGCGGATATGAACCCCCGAATAAAACGATTCTCACCCGTGATTCGACCTGAGCCTCCTGCAAAACGCGCTTCAAGCCATGCTCCCAAACTTGTAAGCCAACGCTCAATCCCGAGCCACTCCCCCAGAATACCGCCGAGTAGCAATCCAACCAACGGGATAAGAGGGTTCTCCCCCTCCACACCAGTGCTTTCAATAAACATACTTATGCCCACAACGGCTGTGAACAATCCGAGGCTCATCACAACGGTATTGCGGATGCGGTTCGGCAGTCTTGCTCCAAATGCGAGACCAAGAATCCCTCCGATGAGAATTGTGCCGATATTGATGAAAGTACCAATCATGCGGGCTCTGCTTTTACGAGGCTGGGACCCTCAAAACCTGCTTTGCGATTTTCCCATATCGAGAGAACAAAACAGAGACTTGAGAGGCGGTTGAGATAGCTAAGGAGGTGAGGGTTTGTCAATTCACCATTATGATACAAGCGAGCTACCTCTCTCTCGGCACGCCGGACGACAGTGCGTGCCAAGTCAAGTGCGGCTTCAGCAGGTGTATCGCCACCTAGGATAAACTCACGCGGCATCTCTACTTTTTTCTCAAATGCGTCAATCTGAAGCTCAAGCCACTCGACGCGTTTGGCGTCTATCACTTGAAAGCGCTCTGAATTTTCGGGGGCAGCAGCGATCTCTGTCATGAGGTGGTAAAGGTCTTTCTGGACAACCTTAACCACATTCTGGGTATCCTTAGATCGGGCCATTGCCCGAGCTAGGCCCAAAGAGGCAGAAGCCTCGTCCACACACCCATATGCGTTGGGTCTGGGATGATGCTTTGGAACCCGGCCTTCTCCCAGGAGGCCTGTAAATCCGTCGTCGCCTTTGCGCGTGTAAGAGGATGGCATATACAGATTATATATGGTTTGAATGTTGATGCCCATTGATCTATAATCCTTATCACAGGATGTGCGATAGGGGGAAAACTTGCTTCGACGTGCGATACCATTTCTCGCTGGTCTTCTTGTAGGCCTGCTCTGCACCGCTTTGCTGCAGCTCTTGCTGTCCAAGCCTCACGGTTACCCTGTCGAACTCCAGCCACCATCGACCTGCTCGCCCCTGCAAATTCATGTGGCAGGAGCGGTGAGAAGCCCGGGTGTCTACACCATGCCGATAGGATCGATTGTCCAGCATGCGATCGACGCCGCTGGGGGCTTTAGAGAGGACGCCTTTCTTGACGCCATGAATCTGGCAGCCAAGCTCGTCGACGGGCAGCAAGTTTATGTTCCCACGGAGGATCAGCCCGCGCCGCAAGCCCAATCCTCGGGCTCCTCGGGCCATCAAACCCCGGTCTTCCTGATCAACGTGAACTCGGCAACAGCGCCTGAACTCGAGAGGCTGCCAGGGATCGGCCCAAGCCTGGCACAGAAGATCATCGATTGTCGGGAAGCTCATGGTCCGTTTCTTGAACCGGATGACTTGCTCGAGGTATCGGGCATTGGGCCCTCCAAGCTAGATGAAATTCGAGAACTCATCACTTACCGTTAAACGATCTCACCCCCTGAGATATAACCGGTCCGGACAACAGGTGCTCTCTCGCTCACTCGAAACGAAGGGGGTGTATAGGACAAGCGTCAACTTGCCTGTCATTACTTGAGCGGTATAATCCTCTTAAATGCCCGAGCTTCCTGAGGTTGAAACGATTGTGCGCGCGCTTCGCGCCGGCAACGGAGCCCCGCCACTCCCCGGACAGCGTGTTATGCAGGTCACAGTAGGTTGGCCACGCCACATTGTGGAACCATCCTTGCCTGCGTTCCGCAAGCGAATACGCGGGCGGGAAATCAAAGAAATCCATCGGCGTGGAAAATACCTGGTCTTCACGCTGGATGAGGGAACACTGCTGATCCACTTGCGCATGAGTGGCGACCTCTTGATTGCACCCTCGGTGTCGCCGCGCGGACCTTACGATCACACAGTCTTCCACCTCCAAAACGGTTGGGAATTACGGTTCAGCGATGCGCGTAAATTCGGCCGTGTCCATCTGGTACGTGACCCGAACACCGTTCTTGGAAAACTTGGACCCGAACCACTCGCCAAGAGCTTCACGCCGCTACTCCTTGAGGAGATCCTCAAAGGGCGTAAGCGGCAAGTTAAATCCCTCCTCCTTGATCAAACCTTCGTTGCTGGATTAGGCAACATCTACACCGATGAAGCCCTCCATCGCGCCAAATTACATCCCTTACGCCGCAGCAATTCATTGAACCGCGAAGAGATCCACTCCCTCTGGAGTGGCATACGCGAGTCCCTCCAAATGGGAATCCGCCATAACGGTGCCAGCATCGATTGGGTCTATCGTGGAGGCAGCTTCCAAAACCACTTCCTCGTCTACAAACGTGCTGGTGAACCCTGTGTGTATTGCCTGACACCGATCCAACGCATCGTCGTTGCCCAAAGAGGCACACATTTCTGCCCATCGTGTCAGCAGGAGAGCACGGTATGAATCCCAATAGTCAACTATTCCTTGGAATCGTCCTCGTCGGGTTAGGGATCTTGATTGCCGTTATAGCCTTTATGGTTTTAACCGGACGAAGCCGGGATAGGGAAACACCATCCGAGGATGAGGGTGAAGAGGCCGAGGAACCACTCGCCCAGTCATCCGAAGTGGAACCGGATTACCCTGATGTCGAAATTCGAATCGCTGAACCGGAGATGCCTAGAGGGCAAAAAGGCATTGCAGATGAAGTGATCGTGGAACCCGAGACGGAAGCATCCGTAGCGCCTGAACAGGTCCAGGAATTGGAAACCGAAAGCGTGCAGGAAGAGAGTACCCCGACCGAAACCCGCTCTCAATCACCCCCTGATTCACCATCTAGAACCGAAATTGCGATGCTCTTGCGTGACGAGGCAACCGGCGCGCTGATCGTGCGCGTTGGTGAGCAGGAGTACGCAAGCGCATCTGAATTGAGAGAATCTGAAGATTGGGCTCACATCGAATTTGCTTCAAAGGACCTGGAAAGTTGGATCGCTCGTTTTACCTCACCAGAAACACCACCTAAGTCTGATGTTGAAGAGCGTGCAGCCAAGCCGAAGAGCATGGTCGAGCAGATCAACGCGATCTTACAGCGAAAAATCGCCGAAACCCCCGGCGATCTGAAAGCCGTTCGCTTGATTGAAGGGCCTGACGGCTCCGTCAGGGTACTGCTTGGCGTAAACAGCTACAGTCTCGATGAAGTGCCGGATCCTGAGGCGCGGGAACTCATTCGCCAGGCTGTAGCAGCCTGGGAAGACCTTCAATAATCATCTGAGCTTCTTCTACGCCCTCGACTCCGATTTCGCCTTCCCTCTGCACTAGACGCGCGACGGGCAAGATGGGATCATGTTCCACAAAGAGCCAAGCCTGATTTTCTAGCGCCCACCTTTGCCAGGTTGTTTTTGTTGCGACGTTTTCCAACGGCAGAACATCGTAGGCCGCCAGCCAACCAATGCGAGCGAAATGGATCGCATAGGACGCCATATCCCCCAAGAAGATCCCCTTCCAGCCATCTTCTTCTAAAATGATCGATTGATGCCCACGTGTGTGCCCCGGCGTCACGACGCTTCGCACCTGATCCGTCACTTCCGTGTCCCCATGGAGCAGTCGCAGCCTGCCCTCACTCATGAGCGGTGCGAAGTTATCCGAGAAATACGTACCGCGTGTGCGTGCATCGGGATGACATGCCTCCGCCCATTCCATGCGCTGCACCCAATATTCGGCGTTTGGAAAAGTTGCGATAAGCTCCTCCCCTTCCCAACGCGTATTCCCCCCGCAATGATCCCAGTGGAGATGTGTGTTGATGACAATATCAATTTCGTGGGGCGATACTCCCCGCATCGCCAACCCTTCGAGCAGCCCGCCACGCTCGCGCTGCAGCCCCCATCGCTGCGCGTCTTTAGTGCCTAACCGATCTCCTATCCCTGTATCCACGAGGATGCGCTGGTCGCGTGATCGAATGAGGAGAGAGTTTAAGAACATTGGAACCGTATTATTTGAGTCTGGGGAGAGGTATTGCTGGTAGAGCGCCTGGGGTACGAGGCCAAACATCCCGCCGACGTCGACGCGAACCACCCCGTCGCTGATCAGATCGACTTCGAGATCGCCAATGCGCATCATTGTTTCACGGAGTCTGCGTGGAAGAAATTTCCCACGAGCTTCTCTTCGAGGGCAGCATTCAATTCACGGCTGCGAAAAGATGCCTGTGCACCACTAAGCATCAACCCTTTCAGGCTCTCCATGGATAAATCCAGCGCCCCTACTGCAAGCGCAAGCTCATCTGTCAGGCATATGTTGAAGACACCCGGATCATCGGAGTTCAGGGTCACATGCAGCCCGGATTGAATCATCTTTGGCAGGGGATGCTTGCGAATATCCGTAATCACACCTGTATACATATTGCTTGTCAGGCAGACTTCAAAGACTGTGCGGCGCTCCCGCGCCATCGACGCCACCTGCGGATCGTCGAGTACATGAAATCCATGACCAATCCGGTCTGCGCCCATGTTTTCGATGGCATTACGCACATTTTCAGGACCTGCCCACTCCCCAGCATGAATTGTGATCCCAAGCCCAGCTTCCCCCGCTTCACGGAAAACTGGAAAAAAGGGCTCAGCAGGAGAATTCACCTCATCGCCAGCAAGATCCACACCTACGATTCCATCTTGCATCCGTTCTACGGCGAACCGAACCACCTGCTCCGCAAACGGCAGTTCCTCGTGGCGATTTACGCTTGCGATCAATCCCAGCTCCACGCCGTACGCCTCGGCTGCCTCATGTGAAGCCGTCACGACCCAATCAAAGATCTCCTCCAATTGGAAGTTCGCAGTTTGCGCTAACGCACGCGGCGTGAAATGCATCTCAAGGTAGCAGACATGATCCGCCGCGGCGTCTGAGATGGCTTCCCGTGTAATGCGATGAATGATCTCTGGCGATCGGAAAAATCCTCGCAGCGTATCAAAGCGGGAAAGAAAGGAGGATGAGTTCATCGACCTACCTGGTTGAATCTGGACAATGGCCTGCAATGCCTCCCGCTCACGTGGCAAATCCATGTCGTAGCGCCGGGCGATTGCAAGCAACGTATCCAAGCGCATCGAGCCTTCAAGGTGACGGTGTAGATCCACTTTGTGAAGCCGCTCTATTTGATCGCGAAGTTGAAGGGCAGTTTGTACCACCTACAATCTCCAAAGCTTTATCGGAACACCGGACATGAATGCCGCGAATCGCCGACGCGCTATGGCTTCGGCCTCAGCGCCGGCGTTTCCGGCGCTTCTTTTTATTCTTCGTTCCGCTCTCATCTTGCTCTTTCATATCTGATTCAGGACGTTCCGCTGTGGGCTGCGAAGGTGCAACGGTCAGTGGACGAGCAGCAGCACGTGCACGAAAGAGCTGTGATACAACGCCGGCGCGCATATCCGCGAGCAGATGCCCGAACATATCAAACGCTCGGCTCTTGTATTGGACAAGCGGATCTCGCTGGCCGTAGGCTTCGAGTCCGATCGAGGTTCTTAGCGCTTCCATCTGTGTCAGATAATCGACCCATAGTCTGTCACCCACGGAAAGGATCAATCCCCGATAATTTCTCGTAAGGGTGATCCGTCCGACAGCAAGGATGATCTCCTCCCGAATATCATCGGGGAGTGAGGCGATAGAGCCCGCTGCTTGAACCTGATTGTAGAGGCTTTCTCCAAGTATGGCCCGCAAGGCATCTTGTGTGCTCACATCCAGCTCATCCAGCCGAGCGGCGCTCAGCGAAGCTGTTTCTGTTCGGCCGAGGTCATGTTGTGCCCTGCGCTGCGCGCCCATAAGGTGCGCCTTCACACGATCACATACCGCTTCTGGATCAGCGTTCTCTAACAGTTGAGCAGCTGCAAATGCGTACGATAGACGCGGAATAAACCTCGACTTCCGCTGGTGGGTCTTTCGATCAAAATAGGCCTGTTTTCCATAGCTCATCCGCACAAGTAGCCGCGTCGCCAAAGCTTCGTCACTCTCATCGACGCGAGCGAGGGCGTTCTCGACTTCTACAGCAACATCTTGGAGCACGCGCTCCGCACGACGCGCCCATACCTTGTCTAGTGCGTTATGCAAGCGCTGAGAGGCGTCATCCCAATCGAGTGGCGCTGATATCTGAAGATCCAGCCCAAGCGGCTCGCCTACCCGTCGTTCGACGCCTTGAATCAGCCCTGCCCAAACGCGTAGGCCCAACGCTCCCTCAATCAAACTTGGAATGTTATTTCGGAAGCCCTGTGGGTCCTCTCGAATCCGGCGCATACCTTCGCTGTCGATCTTAAATCGCATTCCTGCGGTAGATTCCACAGCTCGGAGCAGATCTTCGGGATCGACTTCAACGTCGAGTTCTTCCGCTTCAAGCAGCGCAGCCTCGACCGCCATATCCGCCATCTCCATCCTTTGTCGGATCTGATCTTCCATGCGATCGATGGCGCGCGACATCTGTTGCTCTACGATATTGCTCAGATGCGCATGTTGGGTCTCAAGTGCTCGTCGGGCGGAATCGAAGAGCCCAGCTTGTAACGCGGCAGGATCACCGAAGGGCGTCATTTCATCCAAGAGGAGACGGAGCATAAAGGACGGGTATGCATCCTGTGAATCCAGATTGAGTGAGGGCTGTGTCTCCTCTAACCAGGCGAGGAGTTTCCAGTAACCTTCATCTTCTTCCCTCGCGAGCTCGACGTGCCGGTCGACCTCATACTGCAGCATTTCCTCAATATCCTCGGTGAGGTCTTCCTTTGTGAAGATTCGGTTCCGCTGACCGTAGTAGACCTCGCGCTGCTGGTTGAGCACATCATCGTATTCGAGCAGGTGCTTTCGAGTGTCGAAGTTAGCTCCCTCGACGCGCGATTGAGCTTGCTCAATGGTCCGATTGACGATGCTGTGTGCGATCGGCATGGCATCGTCGATGTTCAGGCGCTGCATCAACCCTGCGACCTGCGAGCCGCCGAACAGCCGCATGAGGTCATCCTCCAATGAGAGGAAGAACTGGGAGGAGCCTGGATCGCCCTGCCGGGCAGCGCGGCCGCGGAGTTGGTTGTCGATGCGGCGAGACTCATGCCGCACACAGCCGATCACATGCAAGCCTCCAAGCTCGAGTACACGCTCACGATCTACAACGAATGTGTCAAACTCCTGTACATCCGCCTCATAGATGCCCATCTCTTGGTTGGATAATTCGGAAAACTCGCGCCGCCACTTCTCCAAGCGCTCGACATGGGAGGATTTGCCGTAGCCAGTGCCCACGCCGGCGCGCAGAATGCGCGCCATTTCCTCGCGCGCTTCCACACGCCCAGCCCCTTCATAGCTATCCCGCGCAACCCGAGATACGCGCTGCGTAACCTCACCACGCAGGCTTCCACCAAGCACGATGTCCACGCCACGGCCTGCCATATTCGTCGCAATCGTGACAGACCCCAGCGCGCCCGCGCCTTCGATGATTTGCGATTCTTCCGTATGTTTCTTCGCATTGAGAACGTTGTGGTTGATACCACCCTTCAGGCAGGCTTCCAAACGCTCGAGATCGTCAGTCCCGAGATCCAATACCCTTACAAGCCGTTCCAAGTTCTCGGCTTTCATGGGATTCAGAGAGAGATCAAGTTCCTTCGCTATAGGGCGCAAAATAGCCGAACCAAGGTCATCAATCGGCGTGTTGAGCGGATCTAAGGCTTCAATGCGAACCCCCTCCGCTTGAATATCATGCGCCTCCATGTAGGCATCCCGTATAATCATGACCAACGCCAGGCGCTGCAGCGGTTCTGAACGCAGTCGCTTCGATAGCCGCTCTGAAAGTTCGACGGAAGTCGTACCTACGAGCAGCGGCTGACCCTTGACGTTGCGCCATAAGATCTCCGTCGTCACCGCCCGCAGCTTTGCTTCCTCGGTGCGAAATACGATATCGGGGTAATCCTTGCGCTTCCAGAAGAGCGGTGCCTGCTTTGGATCTTCCGATGCAGCGTAGTAGGAGAACTGGCTCCCATTCTCGCTGTACCCCACCTCCACCAAGTCCGTCTCGGGCTGCATGGCGCGGTATTCAAGGTTCATCGGCAGCGGCGTCACATCGACGTTGTAGATCTTATTGAACTCTTCCGCCTCCGTCAGCGCCGTGCCCGTCATGCCGCTGAGCTTGCTGTACATCCGGAAATAATTTTGCAGGGTGACCGTGGCGTAGGTGACATTCTCCTGCCGTACACGGGCGCCCTCCTTGGCCTCCACGGCCTGATGCAACCCATCCGACCAGCGTCTTCCCGGCATCAAGCGCCCGGTGAATTCATCGACGATGACAACCCGACCGCCCTGGACGACGTATTGCTTATTGCGTGAATAGAGATGTTCGGCACGTAAAGCCTGTTCGAGGTGTCCCAGCAGGCGCGCCTGCTCCGGTGTGATGTCCTCGGGTCGATCGGGATCACGCATCGGCATACCTAAAACCTGCTCCACGTGGTCCTCGCCGATCTCCGTCAATGAGACCGTGCGGTCACGCTCATTGATCTCAAGATCCTCTGGGCGCAACTGCTTAACGACGGCGGCCATCTGAATATAGAGCTCTGGGTCTTCATGAGCCGGGCCCGAGATGATGAGCGGTGTACGTGCTTCATCGATGAGGATGTTATCCACCTCATCCAGGATGGCGTAGTTGTGGCCACGCTGCGAGCGTGCCTCTAAAGTGCGCGCCATGTTGTCCCGCAAGTAATCAAAACCAAATTCATTATTCGTGCCATAGGTCACATCGGTCGCGTAAGCCTTTTTACGATCTACAAGTCGTAATTGGTGGGCATCTTCCTGCGCCGATTCACGGGTGGGATCGTACAGGAGCGCCTTACGGCCACCCTCCGTACGTGATGCCATTTGCAAAACACCCACACTCAGACCTAAAAAATCAAACACCGGTCCCATCCAACGCGCATCTCGTCGCGCCAGATAGTCGTTCACGGTAACCAAGTGGACGCCTTTTTCCTCGAGTGCGTTGAGGTAGATCGGCAAGGTCGCAACCAACGTTTTACCTTCACCAGTGCGCATCTCCGCGATTTTGCCCTCATGCAAGACGATGCCGCCGATCAACTGGATATCGAAGTGGCGCAGTCCGATCGTGCGAACTGAGGTCTCTCGCACAACCGCAAATGCCTCGGGAAGAAGCTCGTCCAAGGAAATACCATCAGCGAGTCGGGATTTAAATTCCCCCGTTTTCGCCTGCAGCGCTCCATCGCTCAACGCCCGCATTTGGGGCTCGAGGACATTGATCTGGGCCACGATTTCGGCATATCGTTCGAGTTGCCGACGGATCGGGTCGCCACCTAATATTCGTGTTATTCCTTTAAACATGCGTTAGAACCTCTCCAGGTGGGATTATAGCATAGCGGGCATGGCGCATCCCTTGACGCGGCGGCACGGAAGGATACAATAAGCACGTGGGGCGGTGGCGGAATTGGCAGACGCGACGGACTTAAAATCCGTTTCCCTCGGGAATGTGGGTTCGACCCCCACCCGCCCTACCAAACAATAATTGGTCGATGTCTTGGCAGCTGTGATAGTGCCATTTTTTATTACAACCGTCCATCCCCCGCCCCATGTGTCCCCTTCCCTTCAAACCCTCTATCATAGATAATAATCCGTGGGCTTTGTTCTCTGTTTACTGCAATCAAGGTACAATCGAAGCGTAATCCAGCATAGTGTATAGCGGAGGTTGTTATGGATAAGCGTGTCCGAATGATCGCGATCGTTTTCCTGTCTGCCAGCCTGGCGGCATGCAATCTTCCTGGAGCTGCCTCACCCACTCCCTTCACGTTCCCGACACCGAATTTAACCCATACAGCCATCTTCGCCGCCACACCTACTGCCCCCGCGCTCGCTGTGACCGCCCCACCATCTGAACCGACCACGGTTGTCGCAACGGCCGAACCTATCGCAACGGCTACAGCTCCCCTCGCCACAACAGCTCCAACGGCAACATCGAGCACACTGAGCTCGCGACCAAATGGAGATCCTGTCACAGCTTCATACCTAGGCGCAGCGCCGGCTATTGACGGCGCGCTGGGTGAATGGACCAGTACGCCTTACACTGCAAACCAAACAGTGCCAAATGCAGGCGGGAACTGGAGCGGCGCGAGTGATCTATCCGCCGTGTACTACCTCGGTTGGGATGCCAGTTATCTCTACGTGGCTGTCCGCCGCACAGATGATGTATTCGTGCAAATCTCATGGGGTCGCTACATGTATCGGGGCGATGACGTCGAAATTCAACTTGACACGGATCTCCCGGGGGATTTCTACACCGCAGGTATGAGCACCGACGATTATCAGATTGGGCTCTCGCCGGGGAACTTCGGTTCGATCGACCCCGAGGCATATCGCTGGTACCCGCGCAATCTAGAATCGTGGATCAATTCAGCTTCGGTTTCCGCTAAACTCGTGGATTCCGGATACACCCTGGAGGCGAAGATCCCCTGGTCCGCCTTCAACCTGACCCCCGTAGCCGGTGGACACTATGGCTTTGCACTCTCCCTTTCGGACAACGACGTAGCCGGAACGTCTGCCTGGCAATCGATGGTCTCAAGCGTGAGTACACGACGAACGGCCGATCCAACCACATGGGGCACGTTGATTCTAGCTGAACCTGGCGACTGAGCACGGTTGATATACCGTAACTACGGCTCGGGAACCCCGAGCCGTTTTTGATTTAGAACGGTTACACATACAACAGCAGGCGACCTTGTAGACCTTCAATGTTACAAAAGCAACAGTGCCGGGCTCGTGACCCGGCACCGTAGTTGGTTTCGTGGCCGACTAGAACAAGATCGACGCGAGTTCGTCGCGATATTGACGTGTCACCGGGTCATCATCGCCAAGGAGCGTAAAAAGTGCGAGCAGGACCTTTTTAGGCAAACCATCTCGGAAGGCTTTGTCTTCTCGCAGGATGTCGAGCATGCCATCCATCGCAGCTGGAATATTGCCACGGCCGATAAGACGCGCCGCTTGATAGAGTCGAGCAGCTAAGGGATCATCCAGCGGTTGTTTGTCATCCCCTTCAACATCTGCGAGAAGCCCCGCAAGCGGCTTAAGGCCCTCCGCAGTAACCCACTCCGTTCCAGCAGGGAAATGTCCTAGAATGTCCAGGACCTCTCGCCCCAATCCTTGCATCAATAAGCTCTTCACCAGCCCTAATGCTGCCGCGGAATTGGCTTCATCCTCGGCCAAAATCTCGCGGAAAGCGCTTTCAGCTTCGTCCCAATGCCGTGTGGCAAGAAGGCTCTTCGCAGTGTTGACGGCAATATCGACTTCGCTGGGTACCAAACGTTCGATAAAACGCCTTACAACAGGCTCGGGCTGCGTGCCAACGAATTCAGCGACGACTTTGCCTTCCCGTAAGGCTTTAACCGCTGGAATTCCTTGCACGCCATACCGTATCGCCAGATTTGGACTTTGGTCGACGTTGATTTTTGCAAGTCGGAATGCACCCCCCGCTTCAATTGCGATACGTTCGAGAAGCGGACTGAGCACATTGCATGGTCCGCACCATGGCGCCCAAAAATCTACGATAACGGGTATTTCATGCGAACGAAGGACGACTTCACTCTCGAAGGTCGCTTCATCGACATCTATAATGAATTCTGACAAGGTCATCTATTTTCCTCGATACTACACTCACCAATTCTACTATAACAGGCATGGAGGAGCATCTGAGAGACTTGTTTTATGCTAAGCTCAATCATCGAACGGGTCATCCGAAACCCCAGGCTGATCGATACGTATGACATCGCCATGAACATCGATGATAACTCGAAACCCAAGCATGCCAAGATAGGCACGTACCTCTTCCGGCAAGCCCTGCTTAAGGATCGTGTCCAATTGTTCATCAAGGTTTTGCAGCGAAGTTTCGATCGCAGCTTTCGTGAAGATATCCTCCTGACCTATCATCTTCATGGTCTCTTCACTAATCAAAGACTCATGGCCTTGAATGAGTTCAAGGAAGTGTGAAAGAACCTGGCGATCCACGTATTCACACTCGATGTGACGCATAAAACCTTCATCATCGACGACATAAAACGCATCCCCTCCCACCATCACGACTTCGATGGGTTGGTCATCTTCATCGGAGACCAAACCCATAAATAATGCAGTTCCTGCCACGCTGGTCCACCCTACCCTTCTAACGGGATCCACACCGGTTCTGGGGTGATCACATTTGCCGGCTCATCCCCAGGACTATCGAGCCCGGTGCTTTGGAGCGTATGGATCCCGTGGATATACATGTCACCTTCCACCAGGCATTGGCAGGAGAGCCGGATCCCGCTCGCACCTTTCTCCGCCAATGTAACTCGTTCAGCTTCCCTGCGATACCTGGGCTCACCTGCGATGAACGATACCCGGCAAATTGTACACTTCGCATGACCACCGCAGCGATGCAAGATCGCCAGGTCGCTATCTTCAATTGCCTTCACAAGGCGCGTATCCTCTGTCACATCAAACGTCCCCACGCCTTCAAGGGTCAGATTTGCCATGGAATTCATTCCGCTGTCCCCCTATTGACCTTATATGACAGCATCATCTTACCAAAATCATGCATGATTCTTATTAGAATGCAATCAGACCCAGATACTTCGTTAAATTGGCCCCCACCCAATGTCCAAGCTGCACGACTTTGGAGAATCTTGCATCGAATTTTCCGCAGTCCCTAGTTAAACGCAATCTTGCGGACGTACGCAAGGCCTACTTCAGGGGATGGTTAAGGGTGAACGTTGACCAGGGTTCCGACGGAGGCAAAGTTGAAGAGCCACTCCGCATCTGGTGTACGCAGATTGATACAGCCATGGCTCATAGGGGTTCCGAAATTGTTGTGCCAATACGTGCCATGAAGTGCATAACCCTTGTAATAGTACATCGTGAACGGTACGCCTGGGAGGTAGTATCCTGGGCCAGACATCGGCGTAGCCGTATATTTGACATAAATGCGGTACTGTCCGGTAAGTGATGGATGAGCCGCCGTCCCCGTGGAGACGATGAAACTTCGGACAGGAGAGGCGCCGTTGTACGCAGTGACTTGCTGCGCGGAGAGATCCACATCAATCCATCTTCCCTCCTCCGCAAGTTCATCCGGCACCACGCTGTAGGTAAATGAATATGCCGGCCGAGGTGTGGGTGTTGGTGTATCCGTCGGGGTCGGGGTTGGTGTGGGGGTCAGGGTCGGTGTAGGCGTGTTTGTTGGCGTCGGGGTTAGCGTTGGTGTGGGCGTAAAGCTGGCCTTCGCGATAGCCGCCGAAGCCACCTGCGGCTGCTGCGCATCGGCCGGCGAGCTCCGAAACCAAACACCAACCATGACACAGACAAGGACGGCTGAAAGCGCCATTCTTCCGGAGAGGAAGCGGCGGCGTGCCAGTGCATCCAACGGGGCAAGTTGAATGGTCAGGCGTTCGGGGAGTTTGGCTTCCCGAAGCGCTGTGCGACGATCCTTTGGGGGAAGCCGGCGTACGAGGTAGCGAATGGCTTTACGAGCGGCTTTGCTCCTCGGGTTGGCATCCAGGGCGCGTGCTGCATACGCCAGGCCAGCTTTAGGCTCGGATACGGCAGCAAGAATAAGCCAGGCTTCTTCACGATGGGGATCCTGATTCGCTGCCTGCCTAGCAAGGCGTCGCGCCTCTGCACGTCCCCCTTGGGAGAGCGCGTGGTGCGCAGCCCTTACCTTTCGGTCGTAGGCATATTCGGCTTGACGGGGATCGCCAGTCACGGTTGAATCTCCCAATCGATGCTGGCCGGCTCGTTATTGATATAGCAAAGCAAGCCATCGACGATACCCCGTGCTGCTTTTTCAGGACTCTTCGTCAAGAACTCTCGATCGAGGTATAAGAAACCCGTTTCAATGATCACAGCGGGGGTTTGGCTGTGAATCTCTTTGAAGGTATGGTAATCCGTCATGTCACGCGTAATGCTGGCGGGGTGGTAGATCAGCCCTGTCGCTCGACCATAACGGTCGACCATGCACGTCGTGAGGCGCTCAGCCTTATCCGCGACCACCGTATCCATGGCAGCCGAGATTTTATAACCGGTGGCATATTCATTGATGGGCAAGCATGAATCCGCATGGATCGAAACCAATGCCACAGCCCGGTAACCGTATAATCTCTCGTCCCACTCCTCCAGCAGATCGACTTCGATGCCTGCCGCTTCCAGCCCACGTACAACCAACTCCCCGATCGTCTGGTTAACTTGCAGCTCTGTCAAGCCATCTGGGCAAGTCGCACCGGGGTCCATATAGCCCGATTCCGGGTGCAAACCGGAGTGTCCCACAACGACGCCGACCTTAATGATCTGTTCCTCGCCGCTGCCACCTGCATCCCCGGCCGCAGCCGTTGCAGGTGCCCGCTCAAGCGCCTCTGCAAGCTGACTGGCAAGCTCGCCAGGTGCCAGACTGGCGGGGGTCCAGGATGTAAATATCGTCGCCAACACCGCTGCAAAAACCAGCGTGACGCCAAGGTGACGCATCACCCTGCTCGCCGGCGGTTTGGCGCCCGGCTCGCGGGATTCAACCCAGTTCTCTTGAGACATCGTCTGTTACTATCCTACTCTGTGGAATTCATAATATCAAGATGACGTCCAAAATGCGGACAGGACCATGGTCATGGAGCCGTACAAGTTCTATGCCACCCTGGAGCAAGGCAAGCTTTTAACGTATCGACAAAGCCCATACGGTGCGCATGATCCTCCCCTCATGGGAGTAAGCGCCATGGGTTAAACTGCTCTTGGATAGACATGCCATGGTGCAGTAGCATCTGCGATAAGGATCCATAGACTCAGGCTTCGATTCCCCTTAAAAACGGCGCGGCGCTGGAGGAACCTACCTGCCGCTTTCTGCGGTTCAAGCCGCATCTTCTCGACGAAGTCGGCAAGCTGCGACCGTACGTGAACGTCGTCGTCAATGACGACAATTTGCGCGATCTCCAAAGCAAGGCCTCCCCGCTGGTGGACGGAGACCGCCTGATGATTCTCCTGAGCATCGCCGGTGATTCCACCTGGCACGCCAGGATTGAGTACAATTAGCACGTACGCCGCGCTGCGTAGGGATAACTATGTCTAATCGAAAACCTTCTGCAAACGACGCCGATCTCTCCCATGGTGAGATCCTGCGCTACTCCCGCCACCTGCTCATGCCTGAGGTCGGCTTGGAGGGCCAGAAGAAGCTTAAAACCTCCTCCGTGCTCATCATCGGGACGGGAGGCTTAGGATCGCCAGCATCGATGTACCTGGCAGCCGCGGGTATCGGTCGGATCGGATTGGTCGACTACGATACCGTGGACTTAACCAACTTGCAGCGCCAAATCGTACACGGCAGCGCTGGTATTGGCGAACGCAAAGTCAACTCAGCCCGCAATCGCCTCCTGGACATCAACCCTGGCATAACCATCGACGTCTACGACGAACCCTTCACTTCGCAGAACGCCTTTCGCATAACGGAACCCTATGATCTCATCATCGATGGCTCGGACAACTTCCCCACCCGCTACCTGATCAACGATGTTTGCGTGCTGACCGGCAAGCCCAACGTCTATGGTTCGATCTTTCGGTTTGAAGGCCAGGTCAGCGTATTCTGGGCGGAAAAAGGTCCCTGCTACCGGTGCATCTTCCCTGAGCCGCCGCCCCCCGGTCTCGTACCTTCCTGCGCGGAAGGGGGTGTATTCGGCGTCCTGCCGGGCACAATCGGCACGTTGGAAGCGACCGAGGCGTTAAAAGTGCTGCTTGGAATCGGCCAACCGCTCATCGGCACGCTGCTGCTCTATGATGCGCTCGCCATGAGCTTCGAGCCAGTGCGACTCAAGAAGAACCCGCGCTGTAAGATATGCTCTGAATCGCCCGAGATCACGGAACTGATCGATTACGAAGCCTTTTGCGGCGTTCCAGGACATGACCGCGGCGAAGAACCGTTGGACACGGAATGGGAGATTGAGGCCAAAGACCTGGCTGCCCGTCTCCAACGTGGAGACACCATCCGCCTCATCGATGTCCGTGAACCGCATGAGCTGGAAATCTCACAGCTTGAGGGCGCTGAATTAATTCCCTTGGGCTCGCTTGCCGCGCATATGCATGAGCTCGACAGCGCGCAGGAGATCGTGCTCATCTGCAAGGCCGGGACGCGCTCTGAACGCGCCCTTCATATGCTGGCGGGCGCTGGCTTCCGTAAGATTAAGAACCTCCACGGCGGGATCAACAGCTGGGCGCGCGAGATCGATCCCTCTCTGCCGATCTACTGAACGAGGGCACTCGGTAACCATTCAGCATAAGCCGAGTATGCTATGCTGTCTCAGGCAGGATGTGCTCCACGCTCGCCCGCTCCCCGGCACCGCAATGCCAGCTGTAGCGACTCCCCGCCGTTCGCCCCGTACGGTCTTAGCGGGGTTGGGGTGTCCAAGACGCGAATAAAACCTCCCGCAGGTTTGAACCTTGCCGGAGGTTTCCCTATGCGTAAATCGATGGGGAAAGGCTACAAGGGCGCATCCCGCGTGCACGGCATGCTGTGCCCCAACGATCTTCTCGGAGAGAACAAAGCCAACGTCACCGAAAAGTAGTCGTCGGGGCGCAACGGGTATACGCCCGCTTCTGGTTTCCACGACGGACCGATACCAGGTCCGCCTTCGGTCATTCCGCCCTCAAGGCTGCTACACGGTGACGTGAAGGGGCGACTGATTATCATTCCGCCCGTCTGGGTGCTGCACTCTTCTCTTACAGAGCGCTTCGCGGCGGGCACCTTCGGCGCGAAGGAGCGAAGCGACGAGGAAACGCATTCTTCGCAAACAAAAGCCTCTTCATCGTCATGCGCTTTCGCAGCCCAACCATGAGATCCATCGCGTCCCTCAGGATGACATGGTTGGGATTAAGTTCTGTAGATGATGCCGCCGGTGGCGCAGGCAGCAGCGCCTGTTGCCGCCCGGCTGAAACGGGTATATCCTACTCCGGGCTCTTTGGAGAGCGGGGTAGATTTCCGTGAGGGTGATTTGCATGCTGGATAATGGTACGTTGGTACGAAGCGCTGGTTTACCCGAGTACTCCCAACCCACGGCTGATCCATTGAGCTCCGCACACCGATGGAAGGTGAAACGATGAAACCAAAGCTCCTCGCCACCCTGCTGCTGCTCACGCTGGCAGGCTGCGCACCGCCCACCGCAGTGGCAACGGAACCCACCATCGAGATGCTCACCCCACAGCCGCGCCCCGGCGACACTTTCCTGGATGCCTGCACCCACACCCTCAGCTATCCCCCAGAACTCGTTCCCCAGGACGTGCTCGGCTTGTATTTTGAGGCCGAGGAAAATCCTGATGTACATGTGGTCGTCGAAGCTCGCCGGCGCACCACCGATGAGGAAGAACGCACGCTAGATGAGATCGTCGCAGCGCTCGCGCTTGACTACGGGGCGGAAAACATGGGAGAAGGTTTCAAGCAAATCACGGTGACCAACTATCTGAACGAGCCACTAGAGGGGCTGCAGGGAGAGTTCGACACACCCGAAGGCGAGCGTTTCCTCCTGCTCGTCGTAATCCAGCCTGATAGCCTGTTGATGGACGCCGTCTCCGATGATGTCGTCTACGAAGTCCTGGCCGTGGCGCCGGGGGACGAATGGGAACGATGGCGTGCGGTCTTCGTCCCACTCCTTGGAAGCTTTCATCCTTGCGTATGTGGTGGAGTATAACCATGGGAATACCATACAATCAACGCTCCCTCAAGTATCTTTGTCTCGTCGCGATCGCGGTTCTCGCCCTCATCCCTGGCACGTCCGCCCACGCCGATATGGGACCGAAGCCGAGCATGGATTTCGATTTCGTCTTCGAGTCCGACCCCTCGCTGAGCATCACCGGCGGGGCGCTGCTGCAGTGCCTGGACGCGACCTGTTCGACCGCCGAGCCGCTCGAGGAGTTCGGTCCACAGGGCTTCTCCTGTGAAGCGGACCATTGCGAATCAATGTCCTACGGCTATCAAGAGTACTTCCGGCTGGAGATCACTTTCTCCGATGGCGTGACGCGCCGCAGCAACGTTTTTGGGAAGGAGCATTTCGACGCGCTGTATCGCGTAACCGTACGGGCAGACGACCTTGTTATCGAGGAGACCGGCGGGCGTGTCAATCCGATGG
>CAYLOP010000024.1:0-28132 GCA_964385305.1 uncultured Anaerolineaceae bacterium
CGCAAGCTGTGGTGACGGGCAACGTGGGGCCGAACGCATATAATGTCTTCCAGTCCACCCAAGTGCCCATTTACTTCTTTAGCGGCGGCACCGTGCGTGAGGCCGTGGAGGCGTTCAAAGCCGGTAAGTTATCCATTGCGGGCGGTGCTAACGCTCCCGCGAATGCAGGTAAGGACGTGGGCACTGGCATGGGGACGGCTACCGGCACAGGCGCAGGCGCCGGCATGGGCATGGGACGCGGCATGGGCATGGGACGCGGCATGGGTCGGGGCATGGGTATGGGCCGCGGCATGGGCATGGGAAGTGGCGCTATGCCAGCGGAGACACCGGCAAACGACCCGGAGCTTACCAAGGAAGAGCAGATCGCCAGTCTTAAAAAGCAGGCCAGCGAGATGCAGAAGCAACTTACAAGTTTGCTCGACCGCATTGACCAATTGAAAGAGGATGAGTAGGTAAGAACTGGCATCTCGGTCCGCTGGAAAATCGAAGGGGGATGGTCTTAGCCCTGGTTGCGGCTCGAAGCATTTCGCGCTGGACCGTTTCGAGGAGGTGAGTTCCGTGATCTATGTGAATGATGCACTGTGCACGGGGTGTGGCGTCTGTGTGGACGTATGTCCGAACGATGCTATCCAGGTCGTCAACGACCTTGCGCACATCGATCAGGATCTATGCCAGGAGTGTGAGTCTTGCCTGGATGCCTGCCCGCCAGGGGCCATCGTGCAGGTTCATGATCCGGTCGAGACGGACAAGCTCGTCCCAGTGCGGCCCGTTGTCGAAAGCGCATCAAAAGCAATCGAAGTCGCCCCCTCTATGGTGCCGCAACAAACGAGTGGCGGCATACGCCCTTGGGTAGAGATGGCATTGGCGTTCGTCGGCCGTGAGATCGTGCCGCGTGTCGTCGATGCTTTAAGCGAGCGTGGCCAAAGCTCCAGCGCGATCAGTACTACGCAGCAGGACAATGTACTCCAAACCCGCAAGGGCGGCGGGAAAGGTGGCGGTGGGAGAGGTCAGCGGCGCCGTCGTCGCGGGAAGAGGTAATCGTGGGCTCTTCTGTTTTCAACGTTAATCTAGCGTTGGACGCTAAGGCGTTTTGGCGTATTAAACCCAGGGCGGGTGGTGCGGAGGAAAGGGTAGGTCGTCTGGGATCGTCAATAACGGAAGAATGCAAGACCACAGGTGCTGGATCTTAGTCCAGCACCTGTGCTTTTTCGTATTGATGGGCACCCCTCGTTGAGAGTCATCGTGTTTCCAGCAGGGGGATGCACATACAAAGCGGTTGTTGGATTTAAAGAATTGGAAAATGTAACCAGTCTGCATGTCAGGCGGGCTGTCTGCGCAAAGCTCCTAGAGCGTGATCACACCAAGCAGGTCCCAGATCCAGGTCACACCAAAACTGAGCAGCAGTGCGCCGATCACATCCAGGATGATCCCGCGGCGGAAGATCTCGCTCGTCTCAAAGTAGCCCGTTGAGTAGGCGAGCATGGTTGGGGGCGTGCCGATCACCAGCGCAAAATCGATCGAGGAGGCGATGGCGACCACGGCCACCATCAACCGGGGGTCGATCTGCAGGATTTGTGCAAGTGGGATTGCCAGCGGGACGAGCATGGCGGCGCAGGCGGTGTTGGATATGAAGGCTCCGATCAGGAGTGTAAGACCGGCGACCAGGGCAATCACCAGGATGTTTGGGAGGGCCGAAAGGCCTATAAGCTTCAAGGCGAGCCAATCAGATACGCCGGTCGTGACCAGGACACCTCCAACCGCCAACCCGCCGCCGAAGGTGAGCAGGGCGTTCCAGTTGATTTGGTTGAGGTCATCGATTTTCAGGGTTTCCGTTAGAAACAAGACGATCACACCAGCGAGCGCCACGATGGAGGCGTGGATGTGGTGGAAACCCTCCGTCAGCCACAGTAGTACGATGGCGATAAAGACCGCTATGATGATGCTCTGCTGTCGGTTGAGACCGCCCATCGCTTCGAGCTCCTGTTTGTACATCTGAGGGTCGACATAGGCTTCCACAGCCCGAGTCCGCACACGGAAGGTGAGCAGCAGGTAGACCCAGATGATGGGGACCATCAGGAGCACCATGGGTACGCCATAGGCGAACCAATCCACAAAGGTCAATTCGGTGCCGCTGAACTCGCTCAGGAACGTCATCGCCAGGATGTTGGCCGGCGTCCCAATCGCGGAGCCGATGCCGCCGATCGCGCCGGCGTAGGCGACACCCAGGATCAGAGCTCGCCGGAAACCGGTGCGGCCGTGCTGGTTGGGGATCTTATCCAGGATGGCGAGCGCGATGGGAATGATGATGGCGACCGAGGCCGTGTTCGACATCCACATGGAGAGGAAGGCGGTGATCCCCATCATGGTGAGCATCAGCAAGGCGGGTTTTGCGCTAGCCCGATGGAGGATCGAAAGCGCCATCAGGCGGTCGATGCCGGTGCGGCGCATGCCCTCCGCCAGGAGGAACCCGGCCATGAATAGGAAGATGATGGGATGCCCGAACGGCGCCAGCACTTCCTTGGCGCTCGTGACTTGAGCGGCGACGATCACCACCGGCACGAGCAGTGAGGCTGCGGCGAGCGGGATGATTTCCGTCAGCCAGAGCGTCGCGACAGCCAGCAGGACGGCCGCGGCGATCTTGGCTCGGTAAGGCACGCGCATCTGGAAGCGCAGCCAGTCGCCCGATTTCTCGGTGGGGGGAAGCTGCTGGGCGTAGTTGGGGCCGGAAAGTGTGGAGCTGGCTTGCTCCAGTGGCAGTGAGATGGGGTGCCCAGCCGAATCCAAGACGCGCAGCGCGTAGCTGATGTTCTCATTGAGTCGGTAAGGCACGCTCCTGCGGCTGGATATCTCTAAACCATAATCGGGAAATTGAACCGTCTGTGTATCTTCGGTGCCGGGTACACCACCGATCTCGAATGGAAAGTCAGCCTCGAGCAGATTGCCCTGTATATCGACGACAATGTGCGCTTGATAGGTGCCGAATTCGAGATCCGAAGGGGCCAGGAGGTAGCCTGCCAGGGCGGCCATCAGCACCATGAGCAGCGTGAAGAGCTTGCCTTTCAGGGGTGAGCCCTGCTGATCTTGCACGCTTACAGATGTTGAATCCACGAGTACTCCTTCTCGACGAACCGTCCGCGAGTGGTGAGGGCATATGAATGCGAATCTAGCCGGGACCTTCCCTGGGGTTGTCGCCACCGATCCCCATGTATTTTACCGGATTCCGGGTCACCTCCCCTTGCAGGCCGGTGTGGTCCACCGATCCAATGGTTGCTTCTATGGCGTGCGCCATGGCACTCCGACGCCGCAGGGGTAAATGTGGGCCATTTAGAGCAGTTCGGGGATGGTTGGAAGTCAGCGAGATCGCCGGTCGAATGTCAACGGAGGGCGTGGGGGTTCCGTTGCGATCGATGGCGCGCGTGCGAGAGTGGTCGATCCGGGTGTGGAGGTGAAATTCTTGCCATGGGGGCGCATCCCGAGTAGAATTTGATGGTTCAACGTTGCAACTTTTCAAGATATGGCGGGGTAGCTCAGATGGCAGAGCAGGGGACTCATAAGCCCTGTGTCGTGGGTTCAAGTCCCACCCCCGCCACCTCCGATCCCCCACATGGCCAGGATATATTGGCTTGTGGGGTTGTTTTTTCTCCCGCAGGCCCGCCCGATTGGGTGTGTCATTGTCAGCGATCTCTGTGCAATCCGTGTTTAAGTGGTTCCGTCCCTCGGAACCGCAGATTCGCTAAGAACACTGATCACGCTGAAATGCCGATTGCTTTGCCGTGCGCTTTTAATATCTATGATGGGTTCACTGGACTAGCTGCCCGTCGTTGATGTGCGAGGTGCATAGCACCCTGAGGGCTTAAGCTGATTTAACGAACAAGCAATGCCGCTACCACCATTGGAAACCGACTCTTATCTTGCAGCGTGGTAGAGGATTGTCCACTCGTCTTTATATACCTCTACGAGTGCGCCCTGGTCCCGTAAACTTGCAATATTTTCCAGTGTGCGGGTTATGACACGTGTAGGATCATGCTGCAGGAGAAAATCCAAATCCTCCAGGCTGAGTGTGATGTACCCGATGCCTTGGCTCTCCATCCATGCTTGGAAATCCGTTTGATCTTTAAGTTCTGCTAATTCACTTGCCCAGCGGAAATGATCAGGGTCCGGTACACAACGAGGGACACAATAGTAGCCCCTTCCATTCCCTATGAGGAGAGCCCGCTCACCCTGGGCGTCGAATTCCTTTAAATACTGCATCGCGGGGTAATCTCTTTCATTTCGCATAAGATATTGATGGCGACTCTCTAACCCCGTGATTACATATGACGGATTATGTTTCAAGGCTACTTGTATTTGATAGAAAAGCGTGAGTGCCATGAGGCCTACAGCAAGCGTGGGAAAGAAGACATACAGTGCAGAACCTCCCGGACGCTTGCGGATTAATTTTGGAAGCATGTACGCGGTGGCCACGGCCAGCAGGGGATAGACAGGGAGAAGAAAGCGTACTTGCTGAGAGCCTACTGACCACAGGACAAAGCGTCCGAGAGATAGGAGCAGTAGGCTGCGGACCACCGGGTTTCCTCGACGCAGTGGATATAGCAAAGTCAAAGGAAACAGCACGCTAGGGATGTCAATCCGGTTCATAACCGCGCCAAATCGAGCGTGTTGAACATAGATGTTCCACGGAAGCAGCAGGTAATCTAAGGGACGTTTTCCGACGCCGAAGATATCCAGGTAGGCATTATACGTACTGAGCCGCTGAGGGTCCCAGCCAGGCCCGCCAGATAGAAGGGGGAAGATGGGATTTCCAAACCAAAAGGTGTTTTTCACATACCAGGGAGAAGCAACAAGCAATGCGGGTAGCGCGTACATAAGTGCCGAGCGGGTTATGGTCTGGAACCCCTGCTTGTAAGTTGCTGCGATCAAGAAAAGCCCCAGGAGGCCGAATCCCATTAATCCTAGATACTTGCTTCCCATGGCCAGACCGACCATGAGACCGCTAAGGATGAGCCAGTGATGGCCACCTTTTCGCCACCAGATGACTATCGCATAGGTCGCCAATACTTCGAATAGACTCCAGCCAAGATCAATGTAGGCAAATCCAGCCCAGATCGGTAGGGTCGGTATGCCCAGAACAACAGCGACAGCAAGCCATGCCCGATCTTGCTGGAGCCAGCGGGAAGCCAAAGCATAGGTCGCGATAACGTAGATCACACCAAGGCTGAAATGTATTAATTTAGGAAAGACGTCATCACCGAAGGCCATCCCCAGGCTGAAGACCATCTCGACTGTGAAGGGGGCATTGATATACCAGTTATCAGGATAGGGGAAGATCCGGCCCTGCTCCAAGAAAAGCTTGGGGCCCAGCAGATGATACATGAGACCATCGTAATCCCAGGGAGGCCCCAGGGAATTGAACAGGCTCACCAATCCGATCATGCCTGTAATTATGACAACAGCCCGGGGAACGGTGCTGGCTTGTGACCACCATGAAGCCAAGCGGCGCGGGAATCGGATCAGGTGTTTGATAGACTGTGAGAGATCCGGCGCTAGCCAGATCGTTAGGAGCAAGAGGATCCCAGCAATCCAGGTATGGCGGAGAATGCCGAGTATTCCCAAGGTTAAATTTATATAGCCTAGGGTACCTATTCCCAGGGCTAGGCTGAAAATAAACCGCTCAAGCGTTAGGATCCCTTTAGGTAGGATGAAATTAAGGATTCGATTACCAAGGCAGTGAGCGAGGAGTAGCACAAGCCCCAGAAAAATGAATGTTAGCAGCAGGTCCCTTAGAGCGAGCCAACCATCTGTAAGGGGATCACGTGGCGGCCAAAAGGATCTGGCGACCAGGAGACTACCAACGCCAAGCGACCACAAGCAACGCTGGCGTATATTGCAGATAAAGGAAGAGGTTGATGCTTTCACGGGTGATTATTCTATAGCATGCGTAAGGTCAAGGGAAGAATGGCAGTCCTCCTAACCTTGCGCCAGAAAAGGGATGGGTTTGGTCCTATCGATCATGACCCATGGCGATTGCATCCTCCGGGATGGGGATGAATTGGTATGGTCGGTCCCAGGTGGCAAAGTAGCTTTGATCGGTCAGCAGATCGATATCCTTCCCAAGCAAGGTTTGTACGACGATCCGGAAGGAGTTCACCGGCGTGATCGAAGGATAGAGAGCGGCGGTCATACCCTCCGGCATATAGTATGCGTTTAAGATGGCGGTCCGTTCGTGCAGATCGGAATTTTCTGCGGAATTCCAATCCAGACCAAGCCCTGGGCCGTGATCGGCCTGCAGGATAATGACCGGAGGAGTATCGGAGGCATGAATCAAGACAGGGAGAAGTTCCTGCATCCGTCGATTGATATAGAGCACCTGGCCACGGTAGCCGGCGATGTACTCAGATTGCGTCCCGAGGTATGCGTCGCCATCCATCAGGGTGTAGGGATGCGATTGGGGGAGCACTTCGCCATCTGGTCCGAACACGAAGGGCGGGTGGGGGGCGATGATGTGGGCAAACACGAATTTTGGGCCCACAAGCCCGGAGGAGGTTTTGAGCTGATCCATGGTGAACTGAATTTGATCTCGATGCGCAGCGTAACCAGGGAAGAACGGCTCCGCGCCCCAGCGTGGTGCAAACTCCTGAAAGAGCGTCAGTGCGCTGGTCTCGATCAGAAGCCTCTCGAGCGTTGTTAGCGCCCGGACTGGTGCCCGCTGGAATTCGGATGCATTCTCCCATTCGGTCATGCGGTACCCGCTGGATAGGGCGACGACCCGATAGCCCTGTTCCTCCAGGATCGCCCGGACAGCGTTCCAGCGGATCAGGCGTGCCAGAGGGGTGCGATCCTGTGAAATAGATCCCGGCTGGTCGGAGAGGAAATCGAGGTAGGTCATATTCAAGGATGATGCCAGGGAAAGGCCGGATTGGGTGTAATTACTACGGCTCTGCTCGGCGATGTAGAAGCCCTGGTGGCGCAGGAATTGCAGGAAGGATTGATTCTCCAGGTTGTAGTTCTCATCCAGCACGTCCGCTCGTGCATAACCATCCACTATGATGTAGTAGATATCTGGCCTGGAAGTTGCCTGACCGTTGGCAATGGATACCGCCTCCGGGGTCCCCGGCCATGGGCGTGCAAGCTGCACCTCATGTGCGGCAATCCGCACGATGGGTATGCCCAGGCCAATTGCAGCGGTGACTGTGAAGAAGGTTATAAGTTGGGGACGAAAGGCGCGCAGCCTAATCAATGCCCAGCTTCCGAATACCATGAGCGCGAGCCAAAGGAGCCCAAGCGTGCCCGCACTCCCCATCAGGCCGGTTTTCGCGAAGATGCCCCGAACGCTCTCGTGCACCATACCGCGCAGGATATGACCGTAGGAGAAGAACAGCATGAGGGTCAGGGAGCAGAGCAAGGCCGCCAGTGGCCATTCTTTTACCAGCAGCTTGATGAGCAGCAGTAGGAGAAAAGCGGCGATCAGGCTGATCAGCGCAGGGCGTAGGGCATGTATCAAGGGCGCGTCGTTCAGGTTATAGGAAAGAATCGATAACGGTGGAAGCAGCGCAAATAAGAAGGGATGGAACCAGGGATAGCGTTTCATGTCTCGCCGATTCGTGGTTTGGTATGCAGTCTAATACGCTTAATGCCATCACATTGTATCCATGATGTAAGAATGGCGAAAGACGCAGTGGTGGTCATGCAATATTAATGCATGCGTATTTCTGTGCATGCTGGATACCGATTCCAAGGCATGATGTTTATTTATAGGGTCCAAGTCTTATTGGATCTTTATGAGGTTTTCCCTCTTTTTTCATATCCATATCTGAGTGGAGTTGTGATCCATGTAGGACCCTCTCTCTACGGGGTATTCGAGGCCAGTCTACTCTTCGTGAGCTTCCCGGCAGGATGGCTATGAAAGCAGCTGAAATCAATCTGTCGGTTTATCTTCATTTGTTTTACGCCTCTTGACACCTGCTGATAAGCAGGACATTGGATAACGCGGTCCTTTTTTTCTGGCATGAAAGTGTATTGAAGGACGAAGACTCCAGAAAGGACATAATCTACATAAAAAATTAACCTCGCATTAATGCTTTGGGTGTAAACTCTCGCATGAAAGTCTAATCCTTAGGATATGCCTTTCGCGCCCACTGACATTGTTTGAGTTACCCGGAAGCACGATATCAGCTAGTGTACGTGCCAAGCGGCTGATTCGCACCATCCCTATGTCTGAAATGGGCGTGTTTTCATGAACACATCTCGTTTTACCAAGGAGGCATCCAACATGATAAAGGATGTTAATCGTATGGCGGTGAGGATGTCGCTCGTCGTGGTATTCACCTTGATTCTCGGTGCATGTAGCGCATTCCCCGTCGATATCGTTATCGGCTCGGATACGGTTGAAGAGAACGTTGAAACGCTTGAGTCGGAGGTCCTGGAGCTGCCTGTTCAAGCCGGTGATACGCGGTCAACCGAACCAGATATCAGCACGACAATCATCAGTACGGATGTGAGCGAACGATTGGCAGATCTCTATGAGAAGGTGAATCCCGCCGTCGTCAACATTCAAGTTAGGCAGCGGATCAATTTTGAAGGCCTCAACCTTCCGGATTTTCCAGAGATCCCCGATTTTAAGTTCCCATCTCAGGACCAACTCCCCGAACAGTTCCAATATGGTGAGGGGTCGGGCTTCGTGGTGGATGCAGAAGGGCACATCGTCACCAACTACCATGTCGTCGGTGAGGCGCAGAAGATCACCGTCACCTTCTGGAACGGCTTGAGTCTCGCCGCAGATGTCGTTGGTGTCGATCCGGACAGCGATCTGGCTGTGATCGAAGTGGAGAGCATCCCGCAGGATGTGCAGCCCCTCTCGTTGGGGGATTCGGACGCGATGCGGGTTGGAAACCTCGTTGCTGCGATCGGTAACCCCTTCGGGCTGCAGGGCACGATGACGACCGGGATCATCAGCGCGCTGGGAAGAACCCTGCCCTCTCAATCGGCCGCGATCGGTGGAACACGATTCAGCATGCCCATGATCATCCAGACGGACGCTGCCATCAATCCAGGCAATTCGGGCGGGCCCTTGTTGAACCTAGCTGGTGAGGTTATCGGTGTTAATACGGCCATCGAGTCCAACGCCGGGCAGTTTGCGGGCGTTGGGTTTGCGGTGCCGTCCAACACCGTTTCGCGCGTGGTACCGTCCTTGATCGAGGAGGGAGAATATAAGCATACATGGATCGGCATCTCCGGAACCGAACTGACCGTTGAGATCCGTGAAGCCATGGATCTTGAACCCACGCAAAGCGGCATCCTGGTTATTGAGGTGATCGAAGACAGCCCGGCCGAGGAAGTGGGTTTAAGGGGGAGTGAGGACGAGATCGAAGTCGATGGACAGACTTTGCTCATCGGAGGGGATGTTATTCTCGGGATCGATGGTGTGCAAACAACAACCTTCGCGGATCTTCTGACCTATCTTGCTGAAGAGACGAGCGTGGGACAGACGGTTACGCTTGAACTACTGCGCGAGGGCGAAACGCTCAGCATCGATCTAACCCTTGCCGAACGTCCGGGGCAGGGTCGATAATGGGTATCTCGTACTTTATTCTCTACCGTTAAGACCATCGTAAAATGGCACGAATAGACACGACCGACGCTCGATCTATCTAGTAAAACCTCACACTGCTTGCTGTATGGTTCATTCGGCAGGATCGGTGTGAGGTTCAATCATCAGGAGAGCGAGAATATGATCCAGGTTAAGAACGTGAAGAAATCCTATGGGCTTATCGAGGCGTTGCGGGGGATCAGCTTCGATATCCAGGCTGGCGAGATCGTTGGCTTGCTGGGTCCGAACGGGGCTGGTAAGACCACGATGATGAAGATCATGACCGGCTACCTTCAGCCAGATGATGGGAACGTGCGCATCCATGACCTGGATGTGATGACCGACACCCGGCAGGTGCAGGAAAACATCGGTTACCTGCCAGAGAACGCGCCGCTCTACCCGGAGCTTTCTGTGCAATCCTATCTCAAGATGATCGCCGAACTGCGTCAAATTCCCGAATCTGAGCAGATTGCACATATCTCAGAAGCGGTGCGTGCTACGGGATTGGTGGATTCGCTCACACGTCCGATCGGTGAGTTGAGCAAGGGTATGCGGCAGCGTGTGGGTCTGGCGCAGGCGATCCTCCATCGCCCCAAGATCCTCATCCTGGATGAGCCTACGATCGGGCTCGATCCCACTCAGGTTGTTCAAATCCGCAGCCTGATCCGCCGCATTTCAGCAGAGAGCACCGTGCTTTTTTCCACGCATATCCTCTCAGAGGTAGAGGCGCTTTGTGATCGGGTGATCATCATCATCAGTGGGGAAGTTAAAGCTGATGCGCGTCTCTCCGAACTGGCGAGTTCGTCGGATGCGATTTTGATCTTGGAGGAGGATCTACAAGGTGTGCGAGAAGCGCTCGGAAGATTGGCGCAAGTACAGGGTCTCGAAGTAGACCAAACCCCTGAGGGGTATGCACGATACCGGATACTTGGGGGTGAGGGGATGCATGGCGCTGATCTCTGCCCAGAGATCTATCGTTTGGCCAGGGAAGAGGCCTGGCCATTACGAGAGCTGCGAGAGGACGAACGCACCCTGGAAACCGTATTCAACGAATTGGCAACAGCAGCCTGAGGCGGACATGAAACAAATACTTACCATCACTCGTAAGGAATTCCTCAGTTATGTCAGCTCGCCGATGGCGCTCATTTTTGTCGGAGCATTCCTGGCAGCGACCCTGTTCTCCTTTTTCTGGGTGGACACCTTTTTTGCCCGCGGCATCGCGGATGTGCGGCCGCTCTTCAACTGGATGCCGCTGCTCCTGATCTTTCTCGTTGCAGCCTTGACGATGCGCCAGTGGAGCGAGGAGCAACGTTCAGGAACGCTAGAGATCCTGCTGACGCTACCTGTGTCGTATACACAATTGGTCCTGGGGAAATTCCTGGCAGTCTTAGCGCTGGTCGCAATCTCGCTGGGGTTGACACTCTTTCTACCCATAACTGTAGAGATTCTGGGCAATCTGGATTGGGGACCGGTTGCGGGTGGATACCTCGCTGCGCTTTTGCTCTCAGGAGCTTATGCTGCGATTGGGCTTTTTGTCTCCTCCAGGACGGACAACCAGATCGTCTCGCTGATCTCAACCGTTTTACTGTGCGGTGTGTTCTACATCTTAGGATCCGGCGGGATAACCGAGTTTGTGGCGGATACCCCTGCCGCGATCCTGAAAGCCATCGGTACTGGGAGTCGGTTCGAGAGTATCGAGCGCGGTGTGATCGATCTGCGTGACCTGGTTTACTACCTGTCGTTATCAGCCCTTTTCTTGGCGCTAAATGTGACCTCCCTGGATATCCTGCGCTGGAGCAGAGGGCCGCATACCCTCCCGCACCGCCGTGGCGTCACGATTACGACGGCTCTGCTGGCGTTGAACCTCATTGCGATGAATGTCTGGCTCTACCCCTTGCACGGTCTGCGTTTAGATCTTACCGAGCAAAAGGAATACAGCCTTTCTGATACCACCCGTCAGATCCTGGATGGTTTGCAGGAGCCGCTGGTCGTACGCGGCTATTTCAGCGCACGAACGCACCCGCTTCTGGCGCCCCTGGTGCCCACTATTCAAGACATGCTGCGGGAGTATGAGATCGCGGCCAGCGGGATGCTTGAGTTGGATTTCATCGATCCCATGGAGGATCCCGAGAAGGAAGCCGAGGCCAACCAGGTGTACGGCATCCAGCCCACACCGTTCCAGGTGGCGGGCAGGTATGAGGCCTCGGTGATCAATTCCTATTTCGACATCCTCATCCGATATGGTGATCAAAGCGTCGTGCTGGGTTATGGGGATTTGATCGAGGTGGAACAGGGCCGCGATCAGTCCCTGGATGTACGTCTCCGCAACCTGGAATATGACCTGACACGCTCGATCAAGAAGGTTGTGTATGGTTTCCAAAGTGTGGCTGCCGTCCTGGCAGCGATGGACGAGCCGGCCAACCTGACCCTGTACATCACACCCGAGACACTGCCGGATGATCTACTCGACGCGCAAGATACGATCGTGGGCGTCGTGAATGACATTCGAGCCGAATCGGCGGGTAAGTTCACCTATGAGATCGTCAACCCGGATGCGCCTGGCAGCCCTGTCACGCGGCAGGAACTTAACGATGCTTATGGGATCCAGCCGATCGCGCTCTCACTCTTCTCGGATCAGAGCTACTACCTATACATGGTGCTTCAAATTGGAGAACAGACGGAGGTGCTTTATCCCTCAGGGGAGGTCAGCGAGGCGGATGTGCGAACCAACATCGAGGCCGCGCTCAAGCGCGCCTCCTCAGGGTTCCTGAAGGTTGTTGGTTTGTGGAAGCCGCCCGAGATTCCAACCCAGGACATATTCGGCCAGATGCAAGACCCGCTTTCCACCTGGCAGGTTGTGGAGAGTCAGCTTCGAGAATACTTTGAGGTGCGGATTATCGACCTGAGCAGCGGCGAGGTCCCTGTCGATGTGGATGTGCTCGTACTGGTGGGCCCGCAAGGTTTTAGCGATGTGGAGCGATTTGCCGTTGATCAATACTTGATGCGCGGTGGATCGGTTGTTGTAGCCGCTGGGAACTATGGGATCACCGCTGATCCCTTCAGCGGTACATTGGCCTTGCAGGAGCTCGATGGAACCCTGCAAGAGATGCTCGAGAGCTACGGCATTCGGGTTGAGAAATCTCTTGTCATGGATCCCATCAATGAGTCTTTCCCCGTCCCTGTTACGCGCCAGGTCGGTACGTTTGAGGTGCAGGAGATCCAGCTTATCGATTATCCCTTCTTTGTGGACGTAAGGGCGGATCAAATGGATAAGGGTAGCCCCATTACCGCCAACTTACCCGCGGTGACGCTCAATTGGGTCTCTCCCTTGACGGTCGATGAGGCCAAGAACGCAGATCGTGAGGTTGTCACATTGCTGACATCGAGTCGTTCATCATGGCTTAAAATGGATACCGACATCCATCCCAACTTCAATCTGTACCCCGAACTTGGCTTCCCACCAGGGGAGGAGCAAGTTTCCTATCCGCTTGCAGTTGCGGTACAGGGTGCATTTGAGAGCTCCTTCAAGGATGTAGCCTCGCCGCTGGATTCGGCCGAGGAAACACAAATTGCTTTGCCTACCATCGAATCATCGCCCGAGACCGCCAGGTTGGTTGTGATCGGAAGTGCGGAGTTCCTCGATGACTTCGTATTTCGATTGTCTTCGAACCTGGGTGGTGATCGTTATCTAAACAGCTTGCAATTTATGCAGAATGCAGTTGATTGGAGTGTCGAGGATCTAGATTTGTTGAACATACGGACGAGGGGAACCTACGCACGTGTGCTAAATCCGATGACAGAAAACGAGCAAACGATGTGGGAGGGTCTCAACTACGCCGTTGCATTGCTGGCTCTGATCGGGTTCGCTGTGAATCGGAATATTCAGCGCAGGAACGAGCGACCGCTGCAGCTCGTCGAAGTAGAAAACCCGTCACCGAACGCAGGACCTGACGAGAGAGAATGAGGATTCGTCATGAAAAAGTCTATCCAAATACTCACTGCAGTTTTGATTGTTCAAATCCTGTTGGGCGTGGTTGTCTACTGGCCGCGCAGCGGCGCAAGTGCTAGTGAGGGTGTCCCGCTTCTACCAGAATTTGACACAGCATCCGTTATCGGTATTACCATCGAGGATGGGGATGGGAACCGCATCCGCCTTGCGAAGGCGGGTGGGGTATGGGTCTTGCCGGAGGTTGATGATTTCCCATGCAAGGGTGAGAGTGTCGAAGCGTTACTAACCAAGCTGAGCACAATTACCCTTGGCCAGCCTGTGACCCGTACGGAAGAGAGTCAGGTGAAACTGCAGGTCGCCGCCCAGGATTTCGCGCGCATGATCGCGCTAGAGACCCAGGGCGAGGAAATCGTTTTTTATCTTGGTTCCTCGCCGAGCTACGGCGCCACCCACATCCGCCTCGAAGGCCAATCGGAGACTTACCTGACGAGTGTGTTGCAATCCTATGAGGTCAATGCGAATGCCAGCTCGTGGGTGGATACGAGCTATTTTAATCTTGCACAATCGGATATCACCTCGCTTAGCCTGCGTAACAGCAAAGGGTCATGGCAATTTGTCAAGGATGAGGAGGGCAACTGGGGCATGCCTGCGCTAACGGCAGGTGAGCTTCTCGACAATACGCAGGTCGACTCGCTCCTCAGCCGCGCAGCGTCCGTCACAATGATGCGTCCGCTTGGGATTGAAGAATTGCCGGCGTATGGCATGGATGAGCCATTGGCTGTTGTGACGATTGGGACTGCTGATGCAACCTATATGTTGCGGGTTGGAGCGAAAGACCCTGATGACAACAGCTATGTTTTGAAGTCTTCGGAATCTCCCTACTACGTGGTGGTCTCTGAATATGCCGTCGACACATTCGTTACGATAGGGAGCGAGGATCTACTGCTCCCGACGCCGACGCCAAGGGAATCGGAAGAGGGGGAAGTCCCTGAACAAACGCCGTCTCCCGAATCTTGATCCTTGCGAGAGTTGATCTGCGGGACCTATGAAGAAAACGAGGGCGTGTCATGCTAGCGAACCAAGTGCACGGTTGGATTAATCAGATGTTGATACTTATCTGATGCGCATCTAACAGATTACTCGTAGGATTGAAGATAGTACGTTAAATTTCCATCAAAAGATGGATCGGAGGTGTAACCATGACAAAGCTAACACGTTGGGAGCCCTTCCATGAAATGCGCAGAATGCATGACATGCTCGATCGAATGATGGATCAATCCTTTCTTGACATGCCATTCGACGCAAGTCTTCGCGAGGGCGTTCTCCCTCTCGACATTTACCAAACGGATGACGATGTTGTCGTGAAAGCGGCATTGCCTGGCGTGAAATCGGATGATATCCATGTATCGATCATGGGCGATTCGCTGACCATTCACGGCGAGATGAAGGCAGAGCATATTGAAGAAGAGCCGAAGTACTACATGCGTGAGCGCCGCTTCGGAAGCTTCTCTCGATCGCTTTCCTTGCCTACCTCGGTGGACGCAGATCGTGCCAAAGCCGAATTCGAGGATGGCATCCTGACCCTGACGCTTCCTAAAGTTGAGGATGTTAAAGCGAAGAAGATTACAGTACAAACCAAGAAGTAGCTGTATCCCGTTTTAACCAGGAGCCTGTACCTTCGGACTCCTGGTTTCTTTGATTGACCTTTCGATGAAAGGCCAATCCAAGGGTTAGCACACTGGCTAACCCGGTTTACAAGATCAAGAGGGGGATATCGGTTAAGGCCTAAGTGCTGCGTCAGCACCAGCATGGAGGCTCTGTTCTCGTGTTTCATAAAAGGGTAGGAGACCGCATCCTACCCGTAGAGGGTTATGTATGTACCAGAATTACGATCCACCAAGGCGTCGTTGGTCATCAGGGATTGTTTTGATGGCGGTCATCATATCCGGGATAATCGGAGGTTTAGTCGGGGGTCTGATCGTTCGTTCACGCCCCCCTGAACCGCTGCTTTCTACGCCGGAGACAACCGAGCAAGTCTTGCAACCCGACCGCGAATCTTATGGCATCTCGGTTGATGTCACGACGGGTGTGACGGATGCGGTGTCGCGTGTCGCTCCGACTGTTGTCACGGTCATCAGCACCTTGCCACCGCAGCGCTCATTTTTCGGTGGGGTCACACAAAGCACTTCCTCCGGTTCAGGCGCAATGATCTCAGTGGATGGATACATTATCACGAACAACCATGTTGTCGAGGACGCTGAGAGCATCGAAGTGATCCTTGCAGATGGCACCACGCTTCCCGCCACGCTGGTGGGGGTGGACATATATGCGGACCTGGCTGTCCTTAAAACCGAGGAAACTTTGCCGGCTGAGATCGAATGGGGCAATTCGGATGCCCTAAACGCGGGCGAAGCTGTAATCGCAATCGGATCGCCCTTGGGTAGCTTCATGAACACGGTGACAGTTGGGGTCGTCAGTGCGACGGGTCGATCGATCGAGACCAGTCTCGGCTACCTGATGGAAGATCTCATCCAAACCGACGCAGCAATCAACAGCGGGAATTCCGGCGGTCCTTTGGTCAATCTTGCGGGTCAGATGATCGGGATCAATACCCTCGTGGTGCGGAATAGCGGTGGTACGGGGGCTGTTGCGGAAGGTTTAGGGTTTGCGATCCCGAGCAACTCGGCACGTGCCATCGCTGAACAGATCATCGCCAACGGGTATGTTTCGCGTCCCTACCTGGGGATAAGGTGGCAGTGGATCAACCCACAGACGGCAAATCGCTACGGACTGTCGGTTGAGTACGGTGTCTACCTTTCAGAGATTGGTACGGATAGCCCGGCTGCCCAGAGCGGTCTTCGTCGCGGCGACATTATCGTCAGCGTTGATGGGCAGATCCTTGATGAGGATCACCCTTACATCAATACCCTTTTTAAACATCAACCCGGGGAGAATGTGACCTTGGGGATTGTGAGGGGCAGGGAAACACTGGAGGTTGTGGTTATTCTGGGTGGTGTCGAACCATGATGAGGTGTGGGGAAAGGGGAGGGGGGCTGTTATGCTCATCATCGATCATTAGCCAACCGCGGACCGGATACACCGCATAGCCCGCAATACCTTTCCTCGATCCAACCTTTTCCTCCAAACGTTTCTCCGCAAGGTAGTTGAAGAAATCCGCACGTCGCAAGGAAGCCAAGGTTAGCCCGCCGAGCAAACCGCACAAGGCGCCGAAAATTACAAACCCCAAGATCGCACGTAGAAGATAGAGCGCGATTAATTGGATGGATACAATTATAACGGCGCCCCCATTTGTACAAGGTTTTCATCAGAGGGATCGTTTTTGAGGGCTCCCCAAGCGAGGTTGAGAAAAAACGCGTCGGGTATGCGAGAATGTGGAACTCGAAGGGCTACTACGCGCAAGAGGGAGATGTATGCCTTTTTTTTAAACACTATGCAAATGGTGTTTGGTAAGATTCAGGTGTGCCGCTCGCAGATCATCAGGAGGGTGTATGTGGTACAACGCGATGATCCAATGGGTCCTGCAATCTCCTCTGCATACGCTACTTAGCGGGAGCACCATCTTGCTCAAATACAACGGGAGGGTGAGTGGCAAGGCGTATACCGTGCCGGTTAACTACTTCCAGGATGCTGAACGCTTGACCGTTGTCAGCTTGCGAAGCCGCACTTGGTGGCGGAATTTTCGAGAAGGCCTTCCGGTCAAAGTCATGCTCCAATGACGGGAAAGGAAAGCATTCGGAATTTCCATTGAGGATGAGGGTGAGGTGGCTGAGCACTTGCTGCGCGTGCTAAGCGCCCACCCACAGATCGCGCGCTATTTTCATGTGGCGTTCGACGACGGCGGACGCCCAAAAGCCGAAGACATTGAACGTGAAGCCTCTTCACGGGTCATTGTTTTGGTGGACCTGGGCAGGTTTATGGAAGCATAGTTTCCTTCGACCCCATAATGGGCGTTGATGAATAAGTTGGACTGAGCGCAGCGCTCAACTGCTTCGGATCGACCATAGGGCGGGAACCGAAACCATTCCGCTTTGCGCATGGTGGGCATTGCGCCGTGCCGTGCCTATTTACGTCGCTGCTGATGCGTTAAATTCCCCTACTTGAAGATGGTATAAAGGCATTACAATAGGGGCTGTCGTGCCCGCAGGGTGGTGCGCGAACCCTTTGGTGCTGGGAATCAGGATGGCGGATCAGGAGACCAAACGCAAAGGTTATCAAATTGATCTGGAACCGATTGGCAGCCGTGTCCAGGTAGAAGATGGGTATACTCTTCTGGCAGCAGCGCAGGCAGCGGGTGTTCAACTGGTTTCCCTCTGCGGGGGAGATGGGTCATGTGGTGCTTGCCGGGTACGCGTGGCGAGCGGTATAGTTTCCCCTCCAACGACGGTTGAGAAGTCGATTTTCAGCACAAATGAAATTGACGCAGGTTGGCGCCTGGCATGCCAGACTTATCCTGAGAGTGATGTGAAACTCGACATCCCTCAGACGTCTCTCACCACCACACAGCGATTACAACTCGAAGGGCGTGAGCCCGAGATCCCCATCGATCCAGTGATCGTTGCCGTGGATCTGAAATTGTCACCTCCATCGTTGGATGATTTGCGTGCAGATGCTCTTCGCGTCTTAGATGCACTGAGGCAAGAAGGGATCGACGCGGCCGAGATGCGACTTCCGGTCTTGAGAGATCTACCCGGGCAACTACGCGAATGGGACTGGCGAACGCGCGTCGCCCTCCGCCACGGTGAGGTGGCGGCATTCTTACCCACCGGCAGCGAGCTCGTGGGTCTTGCCGTCGACATTGGAACGACGAAGGTGGCCGCCTACCTTGTTGATTTAAGCTCGGGGATAACGCTCGCAAAGTTGGGCGCGATGAACCCGCAGGTTGGTTACGGGGAAGATGTCATCAGCCGCATCGCATACGCGAACAAACACAAGGATGGTCGAGAGGTCCTGCAGCGCGTTCTGTTGGAGACCCTCAATGCGCTGGTTGCTGATTTGTGTGAATTGGCCGAGATCTCACCGGAGCAAATTGTAGATGCTGTCGTGGTCGGGAACACGGCCATGCACCACCTCTTCATTGGTCTCCCGGTCCGCCAGTTGGGTGTCTCTCCCTACGTCCCAGCGGTAGCCAAGGCGATGGATTTGCCCGTTGGGGAGGTAGGTCTGATGTTGGCGCCAGGCGCGGCCATCCATTTACCCCCCAACATAGCCGGCTTTGTGGGCGCAGATCACGTTGCGATGCTGCTTGCGAGCGGCTTTGCTGAATCCACTCCGCTCACTATGGCGATGGACATCGGCACGAACACGGAGATCAGTTTAGCGATTGATGACCGCATTTTGACATGTTCCTGCGCTTCGGGTCCGGCCTTTGAAGGCGCACATATCCGAGATGGTATGCGTGCCGCACCAGGGGCAATCGAACGTGTGCAAGTGACCGATGAGGATGTTCGAGTTCAGACGGTTGAAGGGCAGCCCGCTTTGGGGATCTGTGGCTCTGGGGTTCTCGACGCCGTCGCCGAGATGGTCAGGGTAGGCGTGTTGGACCGAAGCGGCCAGATGATGGCGACGCATCCACATGTACGTCATGTGGATGGTAAGACGGAGTTTTTGTTAGTGCCGTCGGCATTCACGGGCCATCAGCGTGATCTCTCCCTGACACGCCAGGATATCGCTGAAATTCAACTAGCCAAAGCCGCAATCAGGGCTGGCGTGGATGCGCTCCTCGAGGAAGCGGACATTCCCGATGACGCCATTGAAGCGTTCATCATCGGAGGCGCGTTTGGGATGTACCTCGATCTGGAAAGCGCGATCCGGATTGGGATGTTGCCTGCGCTCCCTCTACAAAGATACCAACAAGTTGGAAACGCAGCCGGGATCGGTGCAAAGCAGTTGCTTGTATCAGCTTCGCTTCGAGATAAGGCAGCCGCGATGATTCGCCGAGTTACGTATCTCGAGTTGACGACACACCCTGGTTTTACCGATCGATATATGGATGCAATGCATTTTTAGCTGCGCTCTCATCGTCCCGTTTGTGATCAGCGCGAGATCCATTCATTCAGGAGATACACGCATGCGACCAAAACTGCAACTCCTCAGCGAGGAGATGGTTACAAAGATCGTCGACGAAGCTTTCGGATTACTGATGGACCCCGGTGTACGCGTACACAATCAGGAAGCGCTCGCATTATTGGCGGAGGCGGGTGCTGAGGTCGATCCGACCTCCCAGATTGCACGTATCCCCGAAGCCATCGCCCGGCGGGCGCTTGAAACGGCGCCCTCGGCGTTCTGGTTGTACGATCTCGAGGGGCAACCAGCCGTGCACTATGGTGGAGACGACGTGCAATTCGATCCGGGCTCTGCGGCGATCACCATTCTCGACGGTGAGACACAAAGACAGCGTGCTCCAGTGACGGAAGACTTTGTCAAGTTTGTCAAATTGGTGGAGATGCTCCCCCAACTTGATGCCCAGAGCACGGCATTGATCTGTGCGGATGTACCGGAGGAGATTGGGGATCTCTACCGTCTCTACATCGCGTTGCATTTCATCCGCAAGCCGATCGTCACGGGAGCATTCCGCAAGGATACCTGGTGGACGATGAAGGACATGCTGGCCGCGAGGGTGGGTGGGGAAACCGCCCTGGCGCAAAAGCCAATCGCGGTTTTCGATGTGTGCCCCTCGCCGCCTCTCTTATGGAGCGATCTGACCTGCCAGAATCTGATCGACTGCGCGCGAGCAGGAATCCCTGCCGAGTTGGTCTCCATGCCGCTTGCGGGTGCGACGGCGCCGGTCACATTGTCGGCCGCGGTCGTACAGCATGCCGCGGAGTGCATGAGTGGTGTGACCATCGGCCAATTGGCCAAGGAAGGCTCGCCGATTGTCTGGGGTGGTTCGCCGGCGGCGTTTGATATGCGCAAAGGCACAACACCCATGGGTGCTGTAGGTACCTGGATGATCGATTGCGCCTACACACAGGTGGGAAAGTCTTTGAGCCTGCCCACGCATGCCTACCTTGGCATGACAGATACGAAAACAGTCGACGTTCAGTGTGGGTTGGAATCAGCCGGAGGCGTGATCCTGGCGGCCTTAGCGGGCGTGAACATGGTCTCGGGCGCCGGGATGATGGATTTCGAAAGCTGCCAGAGCTTCGAGAAGTTGGTGGTCGACGCCGAGATCATCGGCATGGCGAAACGCTTAATCGCCGGCGTAGAAGGCCGAGATGACCCACTCGCCCTCACACTCATGCGGAAGATGGGTCATAAGGCCGAATATCTCGCCGAGCCGCATACCCTGAAATGGTTTCAGAAGGAGTTCTATATCCCATCCGAAGTCATCGATCGGGGTTCGTATGACGAGTGGGAGAGCACGGGCAGTAAGACCGCGCGGCAGCGGGCGAAAGCTCGGGTAGATGAATTGGTGAGCCGCTATGTCTATGAACCCATCGATGAACAGCTACAAGAAGAATTACGCGCCATGGCGACGGCGGCAGGGGAACCCTTTGGTGTAGAAACGTTGCCGTCCCTTCCGGAAGCTTAACCACTGCGCTATTCAATGAGGAGACAGTCGAATGTCTGATGACATACTTTCAAAAATCACCGCAAGCATCGTGGAGGGCGAGCCGGAGAACACGGTCACTCTGACCCGCCATGCGCTTGAATCCAATCTAGAACCCCTGACGATTATCAATCAGGGCTTAGTACCTGGCATGAACATTGCTGGGGAGAAATTTGCGAGTGGGGAGTACTTCTTGCCACATTTGCTCATCGCCGCGAAAGGTATGCAAGGCGCGATGTCATTGCTTGAGCCTGAACTGCAGTCTGGCGGAGGTTTGTTGGAGGGAGCAGGGACCGCAGTGATCGGTACGGTTCA
The DNA here is from genome assembly GCA_964385305.1 of uncultured Anaerolineaceae bacterium. GTDB lineage: Bacteria > Chloroflexota > Anaerolineae > Anaerolineales > E44-bin32 > CAYLOP01. Next base: position 21,421 of record CAYLOP010000024.1, read on the forward strand.
AGGCGATATCCACGAAATTGGGAAATCGCTTGTGGGAACGATGTTGTCCGCGAATGGCTTCCACGTGCATGACCTCGGAGTCGATGTCTCCACGGAGCAATTTTTAGAGACGGTCAAGGAAACGAACGCGGATTTATTGGGTTTATCTGCCCTGCTAACGACAACCATGGTCGTTCAACGTGAGGTGATCGAAGCCCTGATCGAATCGGGAATGCGCGAAAAAGTGAAAGTCATGGTTGGGGGAGCGCCGGTTAGTCGCGAATGGGCAAAAGAGATCGGTGCCGATGGGTATGCCGAGGATGCCATGCGTGCTGTCGAGGTGGCACGCGAGCTTATGGGGCAGTAACCGCCCCATTCCTACTTTGGGATCCTGGCGGGGTGAAAGGGCACGCCATTCTCTTGCCAAGCGCAGTACATGGAATCGAATCGCCTCACCGATCTAAGGGTGAGGCGATTATTATCACCGCAAATCCTATCGCTCATGCACTTCAATCGCGAAGGCCATATTGAAGGATAGGAAGCGATGCCAATTGAATGTAAGATCGATTCCTTGTCGCTTTATTGTATGTTCAGATCTCCCACGCCGCCTTCGAACGTAATGGTGGTTTTGTGGGCGGCGCTGGTGTAGTTGGATGTCTCCCATACACCCTCTTCACCAATGAAGCCTTCATCGCCAGCACCCACGCGTATCAAATGAGATGGGACGTGTATGCTGCCTAATCCGGTTTTCGCATCCAAACGCACGGCCGCATCCATTGGAAGGGTGATGGTGACATCGCCCACGCCGCCATCGAGCGTCATTTCGATATCGGCATCTGCCTCAATCTGGATCTGCACATCGCCTACACCGCTCTTAATCCTGGCTTCATACTTTAAGCCGGTAGCCGGGAGTTGGAGATCGATATCACCCACACCAGCATCTAGACTAATCCCGGATACCTGAATGTCGGAAAGATCAAGATTTGCATCCCCAACCCCACCGGTGATGTTGAGATAGATAGGGATCGCTGTGCTCAAACCGATATCCCAACGCAGCTCTTTCTCACGGTCGATGACATCGAAAAAGCCCAGGTTGAATTCGGGTCCGCGCTCACGCAGGCTTATTTTCTTACGAGCCGTGCCGCTTGTCCGATAATCCATCGTGCCGACGTGTGTGATTTCAGTATCAAAGAGGATCTCCGGATCCATCCCGGCGCGGATGGTACTGCTCCCGAGAGATAAGTCAAGATCGATTTCGGCCGATGTGGCTTCGCCGAGAGGCTCGCTGAATCGCTCTGTCACAACATCTTCAAGGCTGGTCGCAGTTATAGGCGGCAAGGTGAGGATCAGGGCGACCGCAACGGCAAGAACGCCCACCGCGATGATCGCACCAAAGAATGGGGAATGACGCCCTATCAGGAGATCAACTCCGACGCCGATCAACAGGATAGGCCAGTAACGCAATAGGGAAAACCAATTGCCTTGTGGGAGAAGCCCAACGTTGGCTAGGAGCCAAAGCGCGCCCACGCCGATAAGCAGGATCGGCCAGAAAAAGGAGCGGTATCGAAAAGAAGTATTGTCGTTCATGAATCTATACCTCCTCGGAAGGTTCAATTTGCTCTTGCGTGTCGCTCACGCTGCCCTCAAGGGAATCCATCGAGGACGTCTCTTCAAACGTTTCAGGAGCGGAAGAGTTGGATACGATCTCAGGCAGGCGGATCCATCCCGCTTGCCGCAAGGTTAGATACGCGCCCGCTAGGACCATGATGATGGACCACGAGATGCGATTGAATGGTGAATTGCTGATATTTAGAAACATCTCAAAGAATATGCCCGCACTCAGGAAGATCACAAAGCCAACCTTTATGAAACCCATCCCGGTTTTTTGGAGTGCGGGGCTCATGGTTCGGGCACCATACAAGGCGATACCCGCGCCAACAGCGGTAGGAAAGATCAATGACCAAGCGTATGCCCAACTTTCCCAGTGATCGGTGATTGCCTGGTAAAGCAAGAGGACACCAAGTGTTGTAAGAATGCTCGCAGGGATGGCCAGGCCTCCCCTTTCACTTCCGCCCGTAACCATTGCGATGAAGAAAGCCACCCCAGGGATGATGATAAAGAAGGGCCAAAGGACCTTTAAAATTCGTATTGCCAGGATTTGATCAAGTAGCAGCATGATACCTAAGCTGATGAGCGAAAATCCCAATATTAAGCGGAAACGATTGTTATGATCGAGATTTCTCATCACCTTCCCTCCCTTGAAAGATGCCGGTCTCCGTAAGGGTAGACTGAGCGTTGTTCAGGATGCACGATCAAGAACTTGTAAATGCTCATTCACTTACTCTACGCAGAAGAGGAAAATAAGTCGCGAATTTACTCATAACCAGGAGGAGATTAAAGAGCGAGGGATTGCACCTTCATGCTGAATCCCTGTTTCCCAGTTGTCCTATTTATGCTATTCTACGTGGGACCAATCTATTTCTAATGAAACTTTCCGTGATCTCTGGAAGTACTTTATTTAAGGAGTAAACCATGCAGGCTCAAGACCCGCATTCCTTTGCTGATTTAAGACAGGGCAAGATTACGCATATCGATTTTGTTTTTGATGTCGATTTTTCCGTCAATGCCTTACATGGAGAAGCTCAGTACCAAGTCGATCAACCGATCACCGGGAGCTTTTTCCTCGATTGCTATGAGATCGATTTGGAACAAATTCAAACCAATGGCAAGAGTATCACCTGGGAGTTAGACGAATCGGATGAGATTCGAGGGCAGCGTTTGCACCTTAAGGATCTCGATGGCGTGTCCGCCTTCATGATTACATTCAAGACCGATCCTGGAGCAAGAGCACTGCAATGGTTGAGGCCGGAGCAGACCTCTGGGGGAGAGCATCAATTCTTATTCAGCCAGTGCCAACCGCTTCACGCTCGCAGCGTATTCCCCTGCCAGGATTCGCCCGCTGTGCGCTTCACCTACACTGCTGAGATTAGGGTCCCAGCCCCCTTAGTTGCCGTCATGGCGGCAGCTCCCCTGTCTGTTCAATCCGAGGACGGGGTGAATGTATGCCGTTTTGAGATGCCCCAGCCGATCCCTTCCTACCTTTTCGCGCTGGGCGTGGGGAACATCACATCCAAAGACCTTGGCGAACGTTGCCGCATCTACGCTGAGCCCGACATGATCGAAGCAGCCGCCTGGGAGTTTGCGGAAGTGGAGTCTATGCTGACCGAAGCGGAAAAACTCTTCGGGCCGTATATCTGGGATCGCTATGACATGCTGCTCATGCCGCCATCCTTCCCCTATGGCGGCATGGAGAACCCTCGTCTGACGTTTGTTACCCCAACCGTATTGACGGGCGATCGCTCACAAACCACGCTTATCGCACATGAGCTCGCTCACTCCTGGACGGGAAACCTCGTGACGAATGCGACCTGGGAAGATTTCTGGCTCAATGAAGGTTGGACAGTCTATGCAGAGCATCGCATTTTGGAGATCCTTGAAGGGCGCGAGTACGAACAACTGATGGCCGCTATCAATCGAGAGGAGATGTTGATAGCGATGAGGCGCTTTGGGATGGATTCGGACCCAACGCGCCTGAAGTTCTCGCAGAAAGGTATCGACCCCGACGCAGTGTATTCGTTAATACCTTACATCAAAGGGCATGATTTCTTGGTGCTCCTTGAGCAGTCCGTTGGACGGGATCGCTTCGATCGCTTTATCCAAGACTACATATCGACGTATAAATTCCGATCCATCAATACCGAAGAGTTTGTAGCGTTCTTGAATGAAAAACTGCCGGAAGCCGTGGGAAAAGTGGATGTTCAGGAATGGATCTATGAACCGGGCTTCCCCGATAGCGCGCCCGCCATTCATTCGAATCTGATGGATGAAGTCGTTGCGTGCGTCAAAAAGTTCAAGGAAGGTAAGCTGCCGTCCCATGAGGATGTGGGGGCATGGAATTCCAACCAGATCCGACTCTTCCTTTATCAGTTGCCGCATCAAATCCCGCTCGAATCATGTCGATACCTGGAATCTCTATTCTCGATTGCAAAGAGCAATAATTACACCCACCTTGTCGTCTTCTATAACATCGCCATCCAAAGTGGCTATGAGACGGTGCTGCCCCGCGTCGAAGAGATCTTGGCAACTGTCGGCCGAGGTAAGTTTGTCGTGCCACTCCTACGTGCGTTGGCGGAGACGGAGTGGTCTCGGGAGATAGCGCGTCCGATCTTCGAACGAGTCCGCAACCGGCACCATCCTCTAACGGTAGCCAATCTCGAACGTGTTTTAGTCCAGGCTGGTGTATGACCCCGGTGTATCTATCCTCGCTGCTCAACCGTAACTGTTTACGGTAAGCAGCGAGTTTGTCTCACCGGCACAATCTTATATTTTACAGGTAAACCAAAATTCATGCTGCGTTGGCATTCTAGGTTCTACGAAGTAATGGGAAACCGAAGGCTTGATCATGGGTGGGGGTCCAACCAGACAGTTGACCGGAATCATGCCGTGGATATGTAGAGTCCGGTTATTCCTTTTAGTGGTCGTTTATTAAAATCTACCCATCAATCATGCGGAGGGTGCTGGTCGATGAAGCGAATCTTCTACCCCAACAGCATCGTTGTCATCGGTGTATCCGAAAATCCGGACAACCTCGCCAGAAATATCATCTTCAATCTAAAAGCGTTTAACTATCAAGGAGCTCTCTACGCGGTTGGACGCCGGAATGGGAATATCGCTGGGATCACCATCGAGTCCTCTCTTGATCGAATCCCAGATGGGTTGGATCTGGCTGTGATCCTGACGCCTGCAGAAACCGTTCCGGATCTTATGGAGGCTTGTGGGCGGAAGGGGATCCAGCGTGTTGTGATTGAATCTAGCGGCTTCAGCGAGTTCTCTCCGGAGGGTCATCGGCTGGAGGAGCAATTGAAGGAGATCGCAAGGAGGTGGGATATCCGCTTTGTGGGACCGAACTGCATCAGCGTGGTTAACCTGGAATCGGGTGTTTGCCTGCCGTTTGCGCGGATCACGCCCGATGCTGTTCGAAAGGGCCCGGTCTCTATTGTCTCGCAAAGCGGCGGCATTTCCATCACCTATTTCGACCGATTGAGCACGGTGGGTGTCGGGGTGAACAAAGTGGTCAGCATTGGTAACAAGGCCGATCTGGATGAGGGGGATTATCTCGATTACTTGCTGCAGGATCCCGGAACCGAGATTGTATGCCTGTACCTCGAATCCATCCATGATGGGCGGCGGCTCATCTCTCAGGCGCGTGCGAGCAAGAAGCCGATCATCATTCACAAGGCTAATCGAGGGACTGCCAGTCAGGCGGTTGCGTTCTCTCACACGGCCGCCCTCGCAGACGACGATCGCGTTGTGAGTGCGGCTTTCAAACAGGCAGGCATCTTGCGCTCCGATACGATCCCAGAAACTGTGATGATCGCACGAGGCCTCGCCTTACCACCCGTCCTCGGAGACAACCTGGTTGTGATCTCTCGTTCTGGTGGTCATGCGGTTGTGGCAGCAGACACGGCTGAACGCTACGATTTCCAACTGGCGCCGCTCCCCGAAGCGTTCACACAATCCGTGCGGTCTATGTTCCGCGCTGATGTCATCTCGCTCACCAATCCGATCGATTTAGGCGTCATCTTTGACTTCGATCTTTACGCTCAAATCGTCGAGCAATGTTTGCAAGCCATTTCACCGGACGCCGTTCTTCTCGTTAACACCTATGGCATGCGGGAGGCAGAATCAGCCCGCCGCCTTGCAAACCGTGTGCAAGCGATTATGAAACAGTCGGGTCGGCCGATCGCATTTTGCATCTACTCGCGAACAAGCGAAGCCCAGGAGTTGCGGCGTGAAGCAGATATGCCGGTCTTCTTCGATGTCGAGACTGCGGTGCGGGCATTGGCAGCATCTCGCGATTGGCATCGGTGGAAATCTGGACATGCCTGTGAGCCTTTTATAGAGAACCTTACAGCCGAGCCTGCTTCAGCGGGGAAAATAGAACTTAGAACTTTGCCTGCCGATGAAGCCTTCAAGCTTTGCCAGCGCGCTGGTATCGCGGTGGCTCCTTGGGAGGTTGTTAGCGAGCCTCACCATGCTGCCCGAGCTGCGGAACGGCTTGGGTTCCCAGTCGTGCTGAAGATGCTCGCTGAGGAGGTCGTACATAAAACGGACGCTGGTGGCGTGATTCTGGGCCTTGACGATGCCGCCTCAGTGGAGCAGGGGGCAGAAGCGATCCTCCAGCGTTATAAAGAAATCACAGCGGTAAGCCACGCCCCGAGAATCATGGTGCAACGCATGATCGGGGACGGGGTCGAGGTGATCCTCGGAGCGAAGCGGGATGCGAGTTTTGGGCCGGTGATCATGTTTGGTCTGGGTGGGATCCATGTCGAGATTTTCGACGATGTATCTTTCCGCGTTGCGCCGCTCACAGAACAAGATGCCGAAGCGATGCTCGATGAGGTGCGCGGCAGCCGCATATTGGGTGGCGTGCGCGGCAGGCTGCCCGTATGCCGCACAGCCTTGGTGGATGCGCTGCTGGCGATATCCGCACTGATGGTTCAAAATCCGCTTCTCTCAGAATTCGAGATCAACCCATTGATCGTCACGGCGGATGGTGCCCTGGCTGTGGATGCACGGGCTGTGGTCGGCGATCCCAATCCAGAAGGATAATCTACAGTAGCGAGCGAGAGGGTCTCCATTGGTGGGTGCTTTTGTTTTCACACTTCGGGGA
>CAYLOP010000025.1:0-27915 GCA_964385305.1 uncultured Anaerolineaceae bacterium
GCCCATGACAAGAGGCAGTATCAGCAAGAAGGCGATTCCGAGTCCATATTTACCCCAACGTAAGTTCCTCTGCTGGGCGGGAGGGAGTGCAGTAATCTTGTCCCTTACGCGTCCGCCACGCTGCTGCCAAAGAAAAGAGCTACCGGCAATGAGAATGAAAAGTATGCCAGCTGAACTTGGAAGGAGCGCTTTGGATCTGAAGAGGATTTTGATAATCCCCGGGCCAAAGAAGTCCCTTAACCTTCCAGAGAGGATTTCGGAAAACAAGCCCACGGTCAAGGTCCAAATTACCCCGGATAGAAGTGGCTGCTTGAAGCGGTCCGGCAGCAGCGTAAAAGCAGCAGCGACAACACCGAGGACGATAAATACACCTGCTAGTATAAGTACGCCAACCCATATGCTTTGACCGAAGGTGAGGATATCGATCAGAGCAGGTGATACGTTTAGAAAAAACTGGCGAATGTTGAAAGCAGATTCCAACAAGATGAGCATGACGAGAGGCAGGACGGTGAGTGCCCCAGTAACGGAACCATACAGGATACGCAGGCCGCGTTTCTCCTGATCGCCAGATTGGGCGGCCATATATGCCATGATCACGGGTGCCAAGAAGAGCAGAAGTTGCCCAAGGCTCAATGTATTGGCGACGAGGTCGCGCTGCGCGAAGAGTCCAACCATGCCAATCATGCTCAGACTAAGGGCGACAGCCCCAGAGAGAAGCCCAAGCCGGATCGCGTTATTGATGTTTATACGAGAAGAGTTAGCCATGATGTCTCCACCTCACGCTTTCTCTTCAGCCAATCGTTCACCCAGGATGCCCTGAGGACGAAAGATGAGCACGAAGACCAGCATCGTAAAAGCGATCACGTCTTTCAATTGATGGGGTGCAGGAATGCCGAGACCTTCGAGGAAAAGGCTTGGGCCAATCGATTCGAACATGCCCAGGAAGAGACCGCCGATCGCGGCACCCGGAACACTTCCGATACCGCCGAGGACCGCCGCCGTGAAGGCTTTTATCCCGGGGACGAATCCCATGAAGAAGTGAACCTGGCGAAAAACCAGGGCAAAAAGCACACCGGCCACACCTGCCATGGCCGCTCCGGTGGCAAACGTGATCGAGATCGTTTTGTCGATATCGATCCCCATCAGCGCGGCGACATCCTTGTCTTCCGCCACCGCTCGGATCGACTTTCCCGTTTTCGTTTGCATGATGAAGAAGTTGAGCCCAATAAGCATCACGATTGTCACGATGATGACGACCAGGTGTGTCTTGAGAATTTCTGATCCGAGGAAGGGAATACTTCCACGCAAAGCTTCAATCTGAGGGAAAGGGATCACTTTCGAGCCAAACAGGCCTCGGAAAAAGTACTGCCAGAAGAAGGATGCACCAATGGCGGTGATCAGTGGAACGAGACGCGGCGCTTTCCTAAGGGGTCGATAGGCGACTCGCTCTGTAAGTAACGCGATGCCAATCGATACAAGGATGGACAATATGATCGTAAGAGTCAGCCCGAAGATGGGATGTCGGTCGAGCAGCCCTGATGCAGCCATGGGTGAGGCGATAAGAACCGTAGACGTTACAATACCCGACATAAAGAATTCGCCATGTGCGAAGTTGATCATGAACAACACGCCATATACAAGCGTATAACCAATTGCGATAAGTGCATACATGCTGCCTTGAGCAATGCCGAAGATGAGGAAGTCAATCCATTGACGTGATGTGTATGGATTGTCGAGGATCGCTGCAACGGTCCCCCATAGAACGAGGACGATAATTGCGGCCCTCAACACCCAGAGGAATACTAGGATTAAATCGAGATTTTGGAATCGTCGTAGCATGTCATGGTCTCCGATAAGCGGGAGGGATGGGCCCAGGTTTTCACCCTAAGCCCATCCCCTCAGGTATCGCGGATTAGAAATTTCTATCCATGGGTAGCTGCGATTACGGCCAAAGGCGCTCGTATGCTCCGTTATTCAGTTGCGAGACGGAGATCTTTGGATCGGCGCAGTCGCCATACGCATCGCAGGTCAGCGATCCGGTGATGCCCGAGAACCCGGAAGTGGCGAACAAGCAGGTTCGCATATCCGCGCGCCCGATATGGAGCGTGCCATCTTCATCTAAAAGACCTACTTTTTCGATGCAGTCGAAGATCATATTCGCGGCGTCGAAGGCGTGCGCATGGAAGACTGAGATGGGTTTCGCACCATATTTCTCTTCATAGGTGGAAACAAAGCGCACGTAAAGATCGCCTGTGTAGGCGAGATCCGGTCCTGAGAAGTACATTCCTTCGCCGGCTTCCCCGACAGCATCAATCGCGGCGTCGGAGATCATTCCGTCAGCGGCGGCAAGAATGGTGTTTTCAAGTCCCGATACTTCCTTGGCCTGCTTGGTGAGGAAGCCACCCTCGGCGGTGAAGACGGGGTAGTAGAGGAATTCGGGCGGTCCAGCAGCGGAGACGGCTGTTAGCACGGGGCGCATATCGGTATCACCCTTGTTGACGGCCGTGAAGATTACGATCTCGCCTCCCAGTTCCTCGAAGTTGTCCGCAAACACTTTAGCCAGGCCTTCTGTGTAGGGGTCACCATCATGGATGGCGGCAGCCGAACGAACGCCAAGCACATTATACGCGTAGTCGGCCATGGCTTTACCCTGCACCTTGTCGTTATGCGCGGTGCGCAGGTAGCCTGCCTCATGAAGCGCTGGATCGGTCAGGGAGGGGGCTGTGTTGGAGGGGGATACCATCACGTACCCGGCTTCCGATACAACCTTTGACATCGGAACCCCTGCGCCAGAGCAGCTTGTCCCCACGATAGCTATAATCGTTGGGTCAGAAACGATCTTCTGAGCTGCCGTCTGCCCGCCCTCGGCGCTGCACCCATCATCCTCCGCCTGGAGTTCGACAGGGTGACCGTCAACTTCGCCGCGGAAGTCGATGGCGATCTCAACGCCGTATTGTGAGTCTGTTCCAAGGTCTGTGTTGGGGCCAGAGATCACGAGCGCAGAAGCGATGCGAATCGGATCACCAGGAGCGTATGTTACACAGCCGATATCGTCCTGGCACTCAAAAGGTTCCGCGCCGCCACCGCAAGCTGCGAGAGCTAAGCTCAATACAATCAATATGATGAATGGAACGAACATGCGTTTCATCGGGTCTTCTCCTCCTATTTGTCGGGTCAAATCTGTGTCGATCACGATTATTGCGATCTGAAATATTTTTTGGAATTTGGACGCGAAATCTCCTTTCCTGACGCTCGTGGCTAAGATCGTGCGAAACGAGAATCGCAAACGCTTTGCTGAGCTTTAACGGTTATAACTTGATATTGTATAACTAAAAAACGATGAATGTCAAATATTGGATCAAACCAGGAGCAGTGATCTCGCCTTGCACTGCTACCCGTTTGACGATATTTTACTTAAAAACTTGTCGACAAAGGAAGGATCGCTTTCACCTTGAAAGTGAATGCAACTTTGAACATTATATAGAATACAACAATTTCTCTCGAATCATCAACCCGGAATTTCGAATTTTAAGGGCCATATCTGCAGCCAGGTTGTACATCAAACGATAACCTAACTCAGGATGCTTCTCACAAATTTCCAAGAGACTTGATCTTGGGATGATGATTAAATGGGTGTTGTTTGTGGCGCTGCGCGCGGATGCAGAGCGGAGTCCTTGATCGACCAGTGCCATTTCACCAAAGGATTGACCCCTGCGAAGGGTGGCGATGGTGGTTGGGCGGCTTGGTATGTCGGGGCGGTCACTGACCAAGGAGGGGTCAACGAGGATCTCGACATCACCACGAGCGATAATGTACAATTCATCAGAAGATGATTTCTCCTCGAAGATCATTTCGGCAACGCCAAAGTATTTGTCTTCACAAATCGCCGCAATAAGTTCAATTTGCTGGGGAGTTATTCCCTGGAAGATATCTGACTGGAGGAGAATACCTGAGTGCGACATCGATCTTGCTCCACTGATAACCACTTGTCAGTCTAACATAAGAAGGTCAAGAAATAAAACCCTACGGCAAAGAAGGAAATAGACTTCATAGGCCTTGCTTGACGCTTATAGAGCGCGGCACTAGGATTCATACGAACTCAACCTTTGCAACCATGCAAGAAAGGTGACGGATGTCAGCTTCCTACGATGATCCTTTTGATGAGAGACGGGATCGCCAAAGAGTTGGAAAACTTGGGGAACGCATAGCCTTGCAACATCTTGTGGATAATGGGTACATCGTCCTTTGCCAAAATTGGAGAGCGAGGGAGGGGGAAATAGATTTGGTTGTGAAAGATGGTGAGCAGATCGTCTTTGTCGAGGTTAAAACGCGCACCAGCCATGCCTATGGATGGCCTGAGGAAAGTATCACGCTAGCGAAACGACGGCACATGCAAAAAGCTGCTTGGGAATACCTGGATGCGCATCAATTGTTAGACACCGATTGGCGAATCGATGTCATTGCCATCGATCTATCACCGAGCGGGCGTCTGGAACGGTTGGAACATTATCAGTATGCTGTGGGCTATGATGGTGATCCAGGATGAATACATTAATTCCGTTGGTTGTCATTCTTGGTCCAACCGCCGTTGGTAAGACAGAGATCTCCATTCGACTTGCGGAGCGCCTACAGGGGGAAATTGTCTCCGCCGATTCTCGCCTAGTCTATCGTGGAATGGACATCGGAACCGACAAGCCGGACCTTGAAGCGCGCGCGCGTGTCACGCACCACCTTATCGATGTAACATACCCCGATGAGCCATGGAGTCTATCCGCACACCAAAAAGCCGCACAGATGGCAATTCAGGAGATCGCAGGGCGAGACAAGCTGCCATTTCTTGTTGGGGGTACGGGGCAGTATGTCACGGCGATTCTTGAGGGTTGGGAGCCTCCACCAAGGTCGGAGGACGATTCGCTGCGCGAGGAACTCTTTCAGTTTGCGAAAGATCAAGGCGCAAAAGCTTTACACGCTCGCTTGAGGGCAACTGATCCTGAAACCGCTGAACGAATTGACTACCGGAATATTCGGCGCGTTGTACGAGCGCTTGAGATTTGCCAGCTTACAGGATCGCCTGCAAGCGATATACGCAGAAAGCATGCCCCGGGTTATCACGATCTCCGCATCGGGCTAGATTTGCCGCGTAGCAAGTTATACGCTCGTATCGATGCGCGCATCGATGCGATGTTGGAAGAAGGCCTGGTCGAGGAGGTGCGTTCGCTGCTCGAAAGCGGTTACTCGGCGGATTTGCCGGCTATGAGCGCGATTGGATATCGACAGATCGTGAGTCACCTTCAAGGTGAGATAGGTCTTGAGATAGCGGTTCGCCAGATGCGTCGCCAGACCCGGCAATTCGTACGCAGGCAAGCGAATTGGTTTAAGTTGGGCGATGAGCGAATTCATTGGTTTGAGGCCAAAGAGGGGATTGAGCGTGAGATCGAGGCACTAATTCGTAAGTGGCTTGCGGAAAGTTCACGACTGGATCCCGCGCAATAACCACTATTATTTTAGCAATAGGCAAGTTAGGGCTGATATTCCCGCAGTGATCGGAATGGTGAAGATCCAGGCGATGACCATTTGTCGTAGGATGCCCCACCGGACCATACTCATGCGCTGCCCTGCGCCAACACCTACAATTGCTGAACTCATAACCTGGGTCGTGCTCACCGGACCACCTGCGAGGGATGCTCCAAGGATGACAAAAGCCCCTGATATCTGAGAAGCAAAACCGTGGATGGGGCGAATGCGGTAAATCCTACCCCCTAAGGTTCTGATCAGCCGCCATCCGCCGAGAGATGTCCCTAAAGCAATTGATCCAGCGCTAACGGCGATAACCCACTGCGGTATGTGGAAACTGTCCAACCACCCCATAAGGATGAGACCTAATGTGATGACACCCATGGTCTTTTGGGCATCATTCGTGCCATGGCTGAGCGATAGACCGATCAGTGTGAAGATCTGAAGTCGACGAAAAAATTGACTTGCTTTCGGTGTCGCGTTTCGAAGCAACCATAACGTGGTGCGCATAATGATGAAGCCGACAAACAATCCCAAGAGGGGAGAGAGCAGGAGTGATGCAAATATTTTTATCAAGCCAGCAAGTTTGACAACTGCAATACCGCCCGTAAGGATCGCCGCACCTAAGAGCCCACCCACAAGCGCATGGGAGGAGGATGATGGGATTCCTAGATACCATGTCGCCAAGTTCCAGACGACTCCAGCGAATAATGCCGCAAGAACCACATTGATTTGTAGGATATCTTGTGAGAGGAGATCTTTCCCAACCGTGGTTGCTACGGCCTGACCAAAAATAAAGGGACCGATAAACTCCATCGTTGCCGCGAGCAACAGTGCAACCCTTGGCGATAGGGAGCGCGAATAAATCACGGTCGCCACGATGTTGGAGCTATCGTGAAATCCGTTTAGAAAATCAAACAACAACGCGAGCGCGAGAAGGGCGATCAAGAAAGGTGTCATCATATCTAGTGCAATCGTTTAAAGCAGACCGTGACGGGGCCAACATCGTTATTTCCCACGGCGCTGTATCCCTGATAGAGAGTAAGTCTACCATAAACCATGCAGATGCTCGTTGTTGAGGATCGCGCGAATAAAGACTTTACCCATCGCGCACAAACAGGCGAATTCAGCGCGTTTGATCATGCGCAATAGAATTGGATAACCACGCACCCAAATGGTGAACCGCTAGGATTGTGAGGCTAATTGCCAGACCCGGCCATAGTGCAAGACGTGGGGTATCGATGAGGTGCACTCTTGCAGCGTTGAGGATTGCACCCCATTCAGGAATGGAAGGGTCGCCTGCAAAACCGAGGAATGTGAGGGTTGTGATCCCCATAAAGGCCCAGGCAAAATGAATAGTTGCGAGCGAGAGTAGTTGTCCTTGAGCGTTAGGAAGGATGTGTCGAAGCGCAATGCGTTGACGGCCAGCACCAACTGCAATGGCAGCGTCGACGTAACCTCGTACGCGCAATTGTATGAAGAGCATGCGGGCTAGGCGCGTAAAGCCAGGCACACCGCCTAAGCCAACGGCAAGGATGACAGTTGGAAGACCGGGGCCAAGCCCGGCGACGAACAGCATCGCGAGCAGAAGACCCGGGATAGCCAGCATAGCGTTTGAAAGCCATATAATCAGGCGGTCTGCCCAGCCTTCAAACAAGGCCGCGGTCAGGCCAGCCACGCCTCCCAGGGTCACTGTAATCAACAGCGCGAGCAGGGAAAGGCCGGGGCTGTATCGGGCGCCATACATCATGCGGGTCAGCAGGTCGCGACCGAGCGCATCGGTGCCGAGAAGGTGGTGTGAATTTGGAGATAGGAGGGGCTCAGCGACCGGTTGAAGAGGACTCCATCCGGAAAGCGCTGGTCCTACAAGGCTGACTATAAGGATTGCACATAGCCACATCAAGGAAAGGGTGGCGCCCAAACGTGTTGTCACGAGACTCTCCTTAGGCGCGGGTCGACCATTAGGGCTGTGATATCAGCGACGACATGACTGACGGTATAGATTACCGCTGCCAGAACCACAACCCCTTGCGCGATCGGATAGTCCCCAATCAAGATCGAATTCACTAATAAGCGGCCGAGGCCAGGTCGGGAGAAGACGGTTTCCGTCACAACGGTCCCAGCGAAGAGGAAAGCTGCCTCAAGAGCACTGAGGGAAATCGCTGGGGGCAAAGCAGGTTTTAGTGCATGCCAAAGGAGGCGGGCTTCGCCGCGTATGCCGCGGGCGCGTGCAGCCAACATATAGGGCTCCTGCATGCTCTCTGACAGACTGGCTTGGATGACACGAGCGATTGCACCCGCAGATGAAAAGCCGAGTACAAGAGCGGGCAATATAAGACGACGCAGTGTCGCGATTTGCATAGCCGGAATGAGTTGCAGCAGGTAGTGGAAGCCAAGCAATGCAAGGATGCCTGTGAAAGCAACTGGCAGAGAAGTAGCCAAACCGGCTAGATTTGAAGCGATGCGCCCAACGGGTGAGCGTGCTTTCCAAGCAGAGGTGATGCCTAGGATGAAACCGAAGAGAATGGCAAATCCAAGTCCCGTCAACGCGAGTTGCGCTGTGGCGGGGAATTGTTGGGCGACAACGCTGCTTACGCCTCGTCCATCATAGAGCGAAACGCCCAAATCTCCTCGAAAAAAATCTCGTAGGAAATGTAGATATTGCACGGGTAGGGAGACATCAAGCCCGAGCATTTTTCGCAGTCGATCCGCTTGCTCGGCAGTTGCCAGACCTTGCGAGAGAAGGCTGTCAACCGGGTCACCGCTGACGATTCGCAACGCGAAAAAGGCTACGCTGACAGCCGCCCAGGCTGTCAGCGCGCCTTCGACGATTCGGCGTCCGATCGTAGCTAAGGCGCCAGACGTAGGTCGATGAGGAAAGGAAACCATCCCTGGTCGGAAAATCGCAAACCTTGCAGTCGGCTGCTTGTTACAACAAGATTGATGTAATCACGAATAGGAAGCACCAAGACTTGATCCCGAATTCGCTCAAATACTTGACCGTACAGTGCCAGGCGAAGATCTGTGTCAAGTGTCTCCTGGGATGCTTGTAGGAGCAATTCGTCTAGGCGCGCGTCCTCCACCAGAGACCAATTGTAAAAGCCTTTTGAGGAATAGAAGGAACGTAGCAGGTCCGGATCGCTATCAAAGAAGTTAATACCGATCGCATGATACTCGCCGCTTGTTTGGATTTCCTTAAGGGGGCCAAAGCCAGGTGCTACGTCCAGCGTAACGAGTGCGCCTAATGCTTCCCAATCAGAACGGATCAATTGCGCGATCTCGGAATTCGAGCCCCAAGGCGGGGCAACGATCGTTAGGTTGAGAGGTGTGCCATCGCGACTACGAATTCCATCGCCGTCATTATCTACCCACCCCGCCTGTATGAGCAGTTCAATAGCTCCCTCAATGTCGTATGTGGGGTAGGGGTATTGATCGCTATATCCAAATGTAGTTGCAGAGAGGGGGCCACCAGCGACGGGAGATTGGTCGCCAAAAACCGTGCTAACGATCTTGGTTTTATCAACCGCCAAGCTCAAGGCTTGGCGAACTCGCAGGTCTGATGTCGGTTCCTGACGTGTGTTGAAAAAGAACTGGGAGGGCTGACCAGGGATCGGAACCGGGTAAAGGTTGAACCTAGCCTGTTCGGACAGGCGCTGAGCATCATGAGGAGGAACCTCGCCGATGATATCGATCTCACCGCTCTCCAATGCGAGTGCGCGGGTCGCGGGATCTTCATAGAAACGGAAGACGATGGTGTCAATCGATGCCTGAGCCTGGTTGTAGATGGACGGCGCCCAAGCGTAATCGGGATTCCGGGCTAGGGTCAAATGGTCGTTGGGGATGTATTCCACGAATTTGTAGGGACCCGTGCCTACCTGATGGAATTGATATTCCGTGGGACCCCATTTTGCAAGGGCTTGTGGCGATGCCATGCCCAAGTAGACTTGGGAAAGTGAATCGAGAAGCGGCGCAAATGGTTCTTTGAGGTGTATTGCGATGGTGAATTCGTCGATCACTTCAACCTTTTCAAACGGACCGAGCATGAGTGCAGCTTTAAAAGAATGGTGGTCGGGATTTGTGGTGTATGCGATATTGGCTTCGACCGCCTCTGCGTTGAATGGTGTACCGTCATGGAAGGTTACGTCGTGGCGTAAGGAGAATGTGTAATGCAAGCCATCCGCAGAGATCGTCCAATCTTCTGCAAGCCCTGGGACGAAAATCCCCCTTTCAGGGTCGCGGCAAACCAGGGTGTCATAAACAGAGCTGAGAGGGATGCCTAACTCCGATGATGCGTGGATGTGCGGATCGATGCCTGACGGGGCAAGGGTTAGCCCATACGTTATGCTTGTTGGCTCGGAAGGCGAGTTGGAGCATCCGCTGAGGAGCACGAGAAGTGTAAGACGGACGAGGATGGAAAGGTTTTTTTTACAGGCTTTCATGCTTGACTCGCGAGTACCATTGCGCCCACAAGTCCTGCATCATCGCCGAGGGCAGCTGGCAAGACTCTTATGTGCTCTACGTATCGGGGATGCATTGCATGTTCGAGGAGGGCGCTTCGGATGGGATTGAAGAGGATGTCTCCGATTTGAGAGACGCCACCGCCGAGAACAAAGATCTCGGGGTTGAATGCGTGTGCTAGACTCGCAAGTTGTCGACCGATGATCTCACCCACCTGGGAAATGATCAATCGGGCAAGCGCGTCGCCCGCCATGGCGGCTTGCCCCACATCGAAAGCGGTTAGCTTCCCTGCGTTTGAGAATTGCTCCGCCAAGGTTGAATCATTGTCCTTTGCAAGTAGCTCCTCGGCTATCCGGGCGATGGCCAAACCAGAGGCGAGCGCCTCAAGGTGGCCTTGCTTCCCACAACCGCAAATGGGTCCGTCTGGCTCAATGGTCATATGACCTAATTCCCCTGCTAAGCCGTGTGCACCTAGAAGCAGCTTACCGTCGATGATCACACCCCCACCGATGCCAGTGCTAAGTGTTAGATAGATCATATGCTGCGTGCCGCGTCCTGCGCCAAAACGCCATTCACCGAGCGCAGCTACATTCGCGTCGTTCCCTACGGCGACGGGGACATGGAAGTGCTCGCTCAGAATGGATTTTAAGGGGATATTTTCCCAGCCTGAAAGATTGGGCGCTTCAAGAACGATGCCTTGGATGGGATCAAGTGGCCCAGGCGCGCCGACTCCGATGCAAAAATTTCCGTCACCGGATTGGATATGCCCTTCGATAGCGAGAATGATCCTGTCAATGACCGCTTGAGGACCCTCGGATGCTCGGGTGGGGACTTTCGTTTGTTTGATCGGGGGAGGGGCCGAGGTAGGGAAATGTGCCACTCGGATATTCGTTCCACCAAGATCGACAGCAATTATCGGAGGCATGCGCTGAGTATATCATATACGCTTGATGTTTATACTGGCTCAGCTTAGAATGAGGAGCGTATGAGTTTGGGAAAGAACTATTTGTTAGAAGATATTGATTCCAGAGTCAGAAAAGCGAGACAAGCCCTGCCTGATGAGTAAAAGTAAGAAGGACATTAGCCCTGTACGCAAGCAGTACCTAGAGATCAAGCGTCAATATCCAGACGCCATTCTTTTCTTTCGCCTGGGCGATTTCTACGAGACATTCGACGATGACGCCAAGATCGCTGCGAGAGAACTGGATATTGTTCTCACCTCAAGGAATGTTGCAAAAGGCATGCGCGTGCCGATGGCAGGCATTCCACATCATGCCGCAGACAACTATCTCGCACGCCTGATCGAAAAAGGCTACCACGTCGCGATATGTGAACAAGTGGGTGACGGGCCAGTAAAAGGACTCTTCCCGCGCGAGGTGGTGCGCGTGATCACACCCGGCACCGTTGTTGAGGCAGGATTGCTCCCAGGAGATGCGAGCAATTATCTTGTCGCCGTGTTCGTCGAGGGAGAGAGAGTGGGCGTGGCCTATACGGATGTGAGCACGAGCGAGTTTGCTGCCACAGAAATCGTCTCTGACAACATCCAGGTTGCCATTTGGCAAGAACTTACAAGACTGAAGCCCTCGGAGGTCTTAGCTCCCGAGTCCCTCTCCTTTGAGGGAAATGGGATGCAGTGGCATGTGACTGCCTTGCCCGATTGGCGATTTGAGAATCAGCGAGCGAGTGAGATCCTTGCCGACCACTTCGGAACCATAACCCTCGAGGGTTTCGGTTTGGCAGAAATGCCTCTTGCTGTATCGGCTGCCGCTGCGATCATCGAGTACTTGAGGCAAACTCAGGAAGCTGCACTCAAATTGCTCACTTCCATCCGAACCTATACGCTAGAAGAATTCATGGCCTTAGATGCAGCTACCCGACGGAACTTGGAATTAACCGAGACGATCCGGACAGGTAAGGTGCGCGGCTCGTTGCTGGGCGTCGTCGACAAGACGGTCACGCCAATGGGGAAGCGTTTACTTAGAAATTGGATTGGAAACCCACTTTGTAATATTGAGCGCATACAGCGGCGATTGGATCAAGTCGAGGCTTTATTTGAGGACAGCCTCTGGCGAGCGGAGATCCGCCAGGCACTCACCGCGCTAGAGGATCTTGAGCGACTGACAAATCGGGCTGTTGCCGGCGCGGCGGGCCCGCGAGCCCTGGCCACATTACGGGAGATCTTAGGCCGCATTCCAGAGGTGACCGCACTTCTTGAGCGGAAAGAAAGCACGGCATTGGGGCAGATAAGGGAGAACATCGACCTGTGTCCTGACATCCTTGAATTGCTCGAACGGGCACTATCGGAAGACCCGCCAGCAACGCTCGGACATATCGGCATCATTCGTCCCGGATATGCCGAGGAATTAGATAGCGTTGTGGAAGCTTCCCGGGATGCGCGTACGTGGATTTCTAAATTGGAATCTGTGGAGCGAGAACGGACTGGAATCAAGAGCCTCAAAGTGGGTTACAACAAAGTCTTTGGCTACTACATCGAGGTCACGAAGGCGAACACCGACCTTGTGCCCACCGACTATATTCGCAAGCAGACTCTGGTGAATGCCGAGCGCTATATCACACCAGAAATGAAGGACTATGAGTCACGTGTGCTCACCGCGGAGGAGAATATCCGCGAGATTGAATCCCGCCTGTTCACAGAACTTTGTCAAAAAGTTGGCGAACAATCGAATAGGTTGCTGGCGAGTGCGCGCGCACTCGCTCGACTCGATGTGGTGACAGGTCTGGCAGAAGTGGCGACACAGCGAGATTATGTGCGTCCAAAAGTGGTCGAGGAGGATATATTCGAAATTCGGGAGGGACGCCACCCCGTTGTTGAGGAGTTCCTGGAAAGCGGGCGGTTCATCCCCAATGAGGCCACATTCGAAGAGGGGGAGAGGGTGCGCGTGATCACGGGCCCCAATATGAGTGGAAAATCCACCTATTTACGCCAGGTGGCATTGATTGCCCTGCTTGCGCAGATGGGGAGCTTCGTGCCCGCAAAATCTGCGAAGATCGGAATCACAGATCGTATTTTCACCCGAATAGGTGCACAAGATGAGATCCATGCGGGTCAATCAACTTTCATGGTTGAGATGGTTGAGACCGCGAATATCCTCCACCATGCAACGAGCCGGAGCTTGTTGATCCTGGATGAAATTGGCCGGGGTACGAGCACATATGATGGGGTGTCGATCGCGTGGGCTGTAGTCGAGTATATCCATAACCACCCACGCTTGCGGGCTCGAACGCTCTTCGCAACGCACTACCACGAACTAACACAACTCTCTGAGGTGCTACCAGGTGTGCGTAATTACAATGTCGCTGTCACAGAGGAAGGAGGGGAAGTTTTGTTCCTACACAAAATCGTGCCGGGTGGAGCGGATAAATCTTACGGCATCCATGTAGCCGAGATAGCAGGTCTGCCCAGGCCAGTGATCCAGCGAGCAAGGGATATCCTGGCACGTTTCGAGGCAGAATCAATGCAAGCGCGCAATAGTAATCAACCGCCCGCGCGGCAGCTAGCCCTTTTCCCGGAAACGAATCCATTACTGGAAGAAATACGAAAAATCGATGTTGCCTCACTAACGCCCCTCGAGGCTTTGAATCAACTCTACGAGTGGCAGAATCGTTTCGCAGAGGATGAGAGTGAGGAGACTGACGATCCGTCGTA
Organism: uncultured Anaerolineaceae bacterium; assembly: GCA_964385305.1. Classification (GTDB taxonomy): domain Bacteria; phylum Chloroflexota; class Anaerolineae; order Anaerolineales; family E44-bin32; genus CAYLOP01. The sequence continues at coordinate 13,640 of CAYLOP010000025.1, forward strand.
ACGTCTGTTGAGGATCATCGGCACACAAGACGGGACTGTTTGGTTGGCCCGCACTTTTAATTGTTATCTCCTACAAGCTCGGGATAGTCATCCACCAAACTGTCAGCATCATAGAGGCCGAGAGCTTGGAGCAATTCTGAAATCTTGCTGGCCTTCATTTCGGCATCCCTGCGTGACCAGGTTCGGCTCTTGATTTCAAGGAAACAACCCTCGATTGCAGGTTGAAGGATGCGATCGATGTTGATGAAGAACTCGGTGTTGTTGAACTGGATCAACCATCGAAGGCGGTCTTTGTTGATCTCAAATTCATCCACAGGTTCGAAGTACTCTCGATAGAAGCGTGGGCTGTGGGGCGCCGGTGCGATGAAGCGTGATCGGGAGAGAAGGACAGAATTCGGATACTCCCGCTCGGCGGCTGGGCCGGTGAGTGTAAGACGGTATCGGACGTTGTAGACATCGCCTGCCGGATCGACAAATTGGTCCTCTCGATAACGCAATCTGCCCTCACTTGGGTCGGCGAAAGAGAAGTAGTTATCGTACTCAAGGTAGTGAGCTGTACGGATGATCTTGAATTTATCTCCCTCGAGCTGCTCGAGAATCTCTGCTGGATCTTTGAGGCGGACTTTGATCTGAACCTCATAGCTTTCTTCACGTTCCGCGCCACCGATCGCAACGAGCTTCGATAGCACAGATTCCTCCCGCTCGATCAGGAAGGCGTCGATCTGCGACGCATAGTTTGCGGCCGTTTCCAGCAGCGGCGCTTCATCGATCGTGAGCAACGTGCCTTCGCGCATTAACCACTGTCCGTTCACCATTACATCCGTCACGTCGGTGGATTTGGCTGCATAAACAAGCCTTGAATAGATCGCATTAGGATCGCGATTGTAATGAGGCAGTGTGTGAGGTTGGTGCAAATCGATAAGAACAAGATCGGCGCGTTTACCAGGCTCGAGTGAGCCCACCAGGTCGCCAAGATGGAGCGCACGCGCGCCCATGCTTGTTGCCATCTCAAACACCTGGCGAGCTGGGAGTGCAGTTGGGTCGCCGGTGACGGCTTTTGCGATAAATGAAGCCAACTGCATCTCGGTAAAGAGGTCGAGATCATTGTTTGAGGAGGGACCATCCGTCGCAACGCCGACGTTCAGCCCGGTTTCAAGCATATCCTTTACGGGTGCGAACCCTGAGGCGAGTTTTAGATTGCTGGAAGGGTTATGTGAAACGCCCGTGCCTGCATGTTTGAGGGTGTGAATTTCGCCATCGTCCACATGAACGCAATGTGCGGCGATAACCTTGGCTTCCAACATGCCCAGTTTCTTCACCCAGGGGATGACCGGCATATCGTAGATCTCACGCCACTCGTCGACTTCCTGCTTGGTCTCAGAGAGATGGGTGTGCAGCGGGACATCAAACTCCATCGCTAAGTCGGTGCACGCAGATAATATCTCCGGTGTGCATGTGTAGGGAGCGTGTGGAGCAACGGAGGGTGTGATCAGTGGGTGGTCTTTCCAGCGCTCGATGAACTGGCGCGCAGCCGCCAACGAATCTTCAAAGGATGCGGCATCGGGTGAGGGAAACTTGAGAACAGTCTGAGAACACACGGCTCGCATTCCTGCCTCGGCCACTGCTTCGGCAACCGACTCTTCAAAGTAGTACATGTCTGCAAAGCAGGTCACCCCACCACGAATCATTTCAGCACAAGCGAGAAGGGTGCCCACCTTGCAGAATTCAGGTGAGACAAATTCGCGCTCAACAGGCATCATGTACCCAAGGAGCCATACGTCGAGCCTCAGGTCATCCGCGAGACCGCGCAGAAGGGTCATAGCAGCGTGCGTATGACTGTTGATCAGGCCCGGGATCAAAGTCTTTCCACCGCAATCCAGCGTTTCTCGGGCGGTGAAAGACGCAAGGATGTCTGACTTCTTACCGACGGCCAAGATGGTATCACCCTGCAGGGCGAGGGCGCCATCGGGGAAGACGCGATAGTTGGCGTCCATGGTAACTATGGTTGCGTTGGTCAGGATTAGATCAGCTTCGTCCATGTCCTCCCTCGAAGTGATTTGTGAGATTATAGCAGGAACTGAAGAAGTTGCGTGAGCAAAGGTTACATTCATCGCGAGCATAGGGTTTCATGAGAACGGTAATCCCGTCTAAATCCACATGTATAATTCTTGTGGAGGGTTAAACATGCGCGCTGTAGATATCATCACGCGAAAACGCGACGGTCATGAGCTCAGCGCTGAGGAGAACGCATTTTTCATAGCGGGGTTCAATAGTGGTGAAATACCGGATTACCAGGCTTCAGCGTGGGCAATGGCTGTTCTGTGGCGAGGGATGACACCGCGTGAAACCCTCGATCTAACCCAAGCCATTGCGGCTTCGGGAGACCAACTTGACCTCTCCGATATTGTGGAGGTCGCTGTTGACAAGCACTCCACGGGCGGAGTGGGGGATAAGACGACACTCGTTGTTCAACCGATCGTTGTTGCCTGTGGCATACCCGTTGGAAAGATGTCCGGGAGGGGATTGGGGTTCACAGGTGGCACATTGGATAAGATGGAATCCATCCCTGGATACAGAGTCGATCTCACAACGGAGCAGTTCCTCCATCAATTAAAACAAGTGGGGATCGTATTGTGTGGACAGACGGTGGATCTTGCCCCAGCGGATGGGAAACTATATGCCCTGCGGGATGTGAGTGGTACCGTACCTTCCATTCCCTTGATCGCTTCCTCCGTGATGAGTAAAAAGATCGCAGCGGGCGCACAGGCCATCGTGCTCGATGTGAAGGTAGGTGTTGGTGCCTTCATGCACTCGGAGGAGGAAGCGACTGAGTTGGCCGAGATGATGGTCGAGATCGGAGGGCGTGCCGGACGTCGCACGGTCGCTCTGATATCGGATATGAATCAGCCGCTAGGAAACGCGGTTGGCAACGCGCTTGAAGTGAGAGAGGCGATTGAAACCTTAAACGGACATGGGCCTGCAGATTTCAAGATGCATTGCGTGGAGATGGCAGCGCAGATGATTGCACTGGCAGACAAGGATACACAGATCGAGAAAGCCAGGGAATTGGTGGAGGCCGCAATTGCGAATGGCGCTGGCCTCGCCAAATTTCGAGAACTCGTACAGGCGCAAGGCGGCGATGTGTGTATGGTCGATGATCCCAAGCGCCTGCCGAAGGCGGCCGTGGTGGAAACCGTGCCGTCACCACGCGCGGGCTACTTGGCGTGGGTCCACGCCCGCGAGGTTGGCCTAACGGCGATGCAGTTGGGTGCGGGACGTGCTAAGAAAGGTGCCTCCGTCGATCACGCTGTTGGCGTCGTGATCCACCGCAAGGTCGGCGACCGTGTAGACAAGGGGGATGCGCTTTTCACTGTACATGCCCAATCGGCTAAAAATTGCGATGATGCGATCAAACGCTTGATGCAAGCGCATACGTTCCGTGAGGAAAGGGTGGATCGATTGCCGCATTTCTATAAAATCATAGGTGGGTAAAAACCTGCGTATCGTATGAAGAGGCGCCTATAACGCTTGCCGCTCATTATAGTTGCGTATAGCCATAATATTTGAACTTTTTATGCAACCCGGCGATTATGTGATAGAGATTTCGCGGGGTGCTTCTTCTTTAACGGAAACTCGAATCGATGCGAAGACGGCTGCGAGAAGAAAGAGCGATCCAGTCGCGAGGAAGACGGCGCGCAATCCAAAGGCTAACGACACGGCAGAGCCGATCAGTGGCGCGATGGCGCGACCGCTGGCGTTGATCGAATTGTCAAGGCCGTAGGCAGCACCCTCTTCTCCTTCTGAAGTGCTTCTGGCGAGCAGCGAACTGATGGAGGGGATGATCCCGCCTAGCGCGATTCCCACAAGTGCCTGCAAAACGAGCAATTGCATGCTAGAGGTAACGATGCTTTGCGGGAAATAAAGCAGCGCGGCGATAGTGCAACACAAGATCAAGATGCGACGGTGGCCGATACGATCGCTAAGTCGCCCTAAGAATACGGCACTCAGCGTGGTCGTAGCAGCAGCAACGCCAACTACCAGACCGGTTACCGTGTTTACACGATCGGGATTTAATAGAAGTGTGGCGATGAAGAAGGGAGCGATAGGCGTAATAAGCATACGACCTAATTGGCTGATGAAGCGCAATGTATAGGCGATCTTCACGCCAGATGACCCGAGGATCTTCCGCCAGTCTGCCATGAAATCGATCCTATGGTTCGCGAGGGCTTCGAGGGGTTGGAAGTCCTCATGTACGAAAAACAAAACCAGAAGGCCAGCGAGAAGGAGCATTGCAGCGGTGACGTAGAAGGCGGCATGGTAGCCAAAAATATCTGCGATCGCACCACCGAGGACAGGACCAAGCGCAACTCCAGCACCAAGCCCTGTCTGTATGACACCCATTGCGTAGCCCGTTCGCTCACGTGGGGCTACAGATGCAATAAGAGCGTTGGTGGCGGCGACTGTGCCCGAGATCATGCCTTGGACCACTCGCAAGAGAACGAGTTGTTCTGCGGAGTTGACATACGCCATCAGGAATACAATCACAGCGCCGCCGAACAATGAACGCTCGACCATTATTTTGCGTCCAAAACGATCTGCAAGCGCTCCCCAGATTGGGGAGGTGATCATCATCGTAAAAGCCTGACCGGAGAAAACCAATCCCGCGAGCAGTTCGATGCTCAAACCTGTAGTGGAGCCTAAAGCCTCAACATACAAGGGAAGAAACGGGAAAATACTCGAGAAGCCAACCGCTGTGATTAACTGCGCAAAAAAAATAATGTAGAGCGTTCGCTGCCATCCTGCAGGATGGGCATTTCGGTTATGGGATGGGATCATCGTACAATCGCTCTCATGAAGACGCATCCTCTAAGGTAGACCGGCGCAGGGTTACCGATGTTGGGGGACAAACATGCCTCTCATATTAAGTGCGCGTAGACATAATATTGCATTTGGAATTCAGGTATTTTTCCAATTCCTATTCTCAACGACTACGGATTTTATTGGGTCTGATAGATCAAAGTCAAAGACTTGGGAGTAGAACGAGAGCTCCGCTTCCAAACAGCGTTGGATGTTACCCTTATTTTGAAAACTGTGCCCCTCATCCGTAAAAGGGAGATACGCAAAAGGGTGATGTTTTTCACGGAGTGCATCCACGATAACCTGAGTTTGAGCGGGACTAACGATCGGATCTTGGAGCCCTTGGAAGAGAAGCAGGGGGCATGAAACCTCGGAGGTGCGATAGATCGGAGATCGTTCACGGAGCTTGGGGTCAGATGGCCCCGCTGATCCGATGAGACGGTGTAGATAATGGCTATCGAACTTGAGAGGTTCATGTGCCAGTGCTTCGAGATCTGAGATACCAGAGGAGATCGCGGCAGTTTGAAACACGCTATCGCCTGTTACAGCATGCCAAGCTGTGAAGCCGCCGGCGCTGCGACCGCGTATGATCAGACGCTCTCCGTCTACCTCACCCATTTGCACGAGGTATAAAGCGACGTTCGTACAATCTTCGACGTCGACCTCGCCCCATCGGCCTTCAAGTCGCGCTCGATAAGCACGTCCAAAACCTGCACTCCCGCCGTAGTTGACATCGACGACTGCGATGCCTCGGCTCGTCAAGTATTGGATATCCAGTTGCAGGTGCGGAATCGCAGCATCTGTTGGACCACCATGACATTGCACGATGAGCGGAGGTCGTTCTTCCGGAGGCCCCTGAAAATCTCTGTTTACGACGGGGTAGTAAAGGGCATGCGCGACCATGCCATTCCCGGTAGGAAATTGGATTCCATGCGGCACAGAGAAATAGCGCTGATCTAGATTGAGATCAAGCGGGCGCTGCAGGGTGTCGTAGTCCCCGGTTGTCGGATCGATCTGAATCACCGAGAGGGGCGTAAGAAAGTCACCGGCGATCGCCCAGAGTTGATGCAACGAGTCGCTGCATAGGTAGGGGTAGGCGGTAAAGGGGATGTCCAGACGATCGATCTGACCCTGGTGAGCATCAAGGATGGCGAGATGATCGACGCCTCCTTGACGATAGACGCATGCGATGCGATCGCCTGTGAGAAATGCATAACTTGTATTGCCGAAGGACCATTGCGGCATGCCGATATCCGCTTCGATCGGTGCCAGGGGAACGATCTCGCCAGCCTGCTTGCGGTATATATTCCACCATCCTGTGCGATCCGATATAAAGTGCAAGATCCCTTGAGGGCTCCATTCAGGTTGGAGAATGGACTCATTTGAACCACCGGCAACAAGGTTCATCTCTGTCAGCGTGCCAACGGGGTTCAGTTTCGCCGTCCATAGCTCATTGCCATCCCAGGGCATGTTGGGGTGATTCCAGGTCACCCAGCAAAGGCGTTCGCCATCGGGGCTGATGCGGGGGCTGGCATAGAAATCCCTGCTCGAGAGGATCGCTTGGGGAGCGAGCGATCCATCGGTTGGCATACGGACGATATCGTTCAGCACTTCGCCAGATGAGGTGCGGCGCTCACGAACACAGATCAAGGTCCGGCCGTCTGGCGTCACGCGCCCATCCGCATAGCGCACGCTGCCGGGCGAATCTGGAGCAGGTGTGATCGGCTTCGGTTCTTCATCCGGGTGGACGCGGTAGAGCCGCTGATCTGCGTGGTTTGTGAAATAAACTGTCTTATTGAAGACACAGTAGCTGCCACCACCATATTCGTGAACACGTGAACGGGCGCTAAATCCCTGTGGTGTGATCTCGAGTATTGAGTCATCGGGCGAGAGGCGCAGGATGGTTTGACGACCACCTTCTTCAGAACGTGGCGCAATCCAATAAACATGCCCTGCATACTCCTGAAGTTCACGGTACAGGCTGGCGTGACCTCGCCCAATAGAAGCGACCAGCTCAGCATCGATGGGAGAGCGCCACGAACCATAAGGGGCGGTTGCTATGGAAGGCAGGGTGATCCTCCTCAATAAGGTCTCGTACGATATCTTAACATTATGGGCAGGCGTTCTGCAGGTGTTCTTCGAACGTCGTGGCGAAAGCGTGGCGACCCGAACCGTCACACAGAGCACGAAAATAAAGATAAGGGGTGTCTTCCGGGGTGGCGACAGCAAGCAAGGCAGAGAGGCCGGGATTCGCGATCGGTCCGGGTGGTAGCCCCTCGTATCGGTACGTGTTGTACGGGGAGTCGATCTCAAGATCCTCGGCGGTCAGTCCTGCTTTCCACCAACCCCCCTCCGTAAGGCCAAGGGCATACTGGACGGTGGGATCAGCATCAAGGTTCATGCCCAGTGCGAGGCGATTCAAAAAGACCGAGGCGATGACAGGCTGCTCCTCGGGAACCACTGCCTCACGCTCGATGATGGACGCTAATGTCACAGCCTGATGGAGGGTGAGGCCTTGACTCTCGAATCCGGCTTGGATTTCGGCCCCCACGCGGTCCTCGAAATTCGCCAACATATGATCCACAACATCACTCGCCGTGGCGTCGGGATCGATGTTGTACGTATCCGGGAAGAGATAGCCCTCTAAAGAGGGCGGATCAGGTATGGAATGCAGGAAAGGGTAATCGCTTGGGAGGCTATGGACGAGAGCCATGAATTCGGAAGCATCGACATTCACATTGCTGATAGAGAGCGCGGTGGCGATCTCCTCTGCTCGCCATCCTTCGAGGACAGTAAACATAGAGACCACCGGCTTCGCGGTTTGCAAAGCTTCGGCCAATTGACGCACTGTCATGCCGCCGTGGAGCGGGTAGCGGCCAACCTCTATGCCCACATCAAAGCCTCGATATCGCATGTAGTAGCGCAGCAGGGTTGAATCCTGAACGATGCCAGCCGCAGATAGTCGGTCGATGACGGCCGTTGCCGTGTCACCCTCCTCAACGAGGATATCGATCACAGCAGATGGATCGCCTGCAGGCGAATCGAGTGCGCTTGATTGTGCTAGGAGGTAAATCGAAAGCAGGGATTGTTGAATAGGATCCAGGCTCGGGGCTGCAGGTCCGATACGTTCACTCGCACTCGGCATGCCCATGAAGATCGCACCTACGATCCAAACCGAAGCGCAGACAACGACCATGAGCGCTCCAGCTAGAAGGACGAAAAGGAGCGTACTAACCCGCCTGCGCATTAAGGTACTCCTGGAGCAAGACAGCCGCAGCGCGAGCATCAAGCATGGGATCGCGTTGGTTTCCCCTTCGAGCTGCCTGGGTTGAGCCACTTTCATCCCAGGGCTCGATAGGGAACGAGCCTGCACTTCGTAGGTTTTCGATCAGACGAAGTGCCTTTCGGGCTTGTGGACCCACTTCTCCATCCAGGTCTAGCGCAAGACCGACGATGATCTTGCCGACCTCGTGCTCATGCGCAATCTGGAGGATGGCTTCTGCGTCTTCAGCGCGAGCGGTGTGCTGGAGGACTTTCAAGGGGCGAGCAATAAGCCCGGTTGGATCGCTCAAGGCGAGCCCGATTCGCACATCACCCGGATCGACGGCCAAAATGCGCATCAGTTTAAGTCCCAGGGGTAGTAGAAGGAAATCCGCATCGGTAGGAAGGGCAATCGCGGTAACCATGAAGGATAAAGCTTAATGGCCGGTTTTTCTTCGAGGTTGATCTGTCGTTCCAAGAACGAAATGGCTTTGTCCACGGGAAGTGATCGTAAACTGATTTGAAGGGATTGTCGGTCGATAGGCTGATAGGTATTTTGCTCGGCAACGATATGCAGTCTGAACGCGCTTGAGTCATGCTCTGAAGAATCGAGGTCAGAGCTGAAACTTAAGGTTTCGGGGACAAGCGATGTGTTCGGAGGTAAGGATGATTCTAATGCATGCGAAACCGCCGTCTTGAGATCTTCATCGAGATAGATGAGGCCCGAGACTTCGATCTCAAGCTCCATGGCGACACTCGCACCGGGCTCGCCGCTCTGTCGATCGATCTTACGTTCCTGGATGCTGACCGTCTGGAGGCTCCCTTCAAGGAGGGTTTCATCCGCCTCCAATCCCTCCCGGAAACTTGAAGCAGCTTGCGATAAGAGCCGCTGCATGAGTTCCTGCTCGAGTGCTTCGATGTCGCTCGCGGTAACGGCGGCGCGGCTCTCGTTTATGCCTCCAGAGAACGGCTCTAGGTTGGTGACGCTAATTAATAAACCCAATGTCCCCTCGATGGAGTCGATTGCGTTTATAGGGAGATTGCCCACCGGACCTGGTGCCGTACAGCGTACAGAACCTGTGGCTTGGGAGCCTTCATCTCCCGCAAGTTCGATTGATTCTTGGAGTTCAAAGCGAAGTTCGGGCATGAGACTTGAACGCAGGCCAGTGCCGCGCGGGAGGTTGATCGTATCCGAGGTCAGGTTGGTAAATTCAACCTCTCCAGACGCGGGCTCTAAGGGCACGCTGATGTGACCTGAAGTGGTTTGGCGCAGGTTGTCCGTGATGGTGACGCTGACCTGACGAGCAAAAAGGATTCCCTCCAAGTATGGTTCCTTGGCAGAAGGATCAACGAGGAGTATTGTCTCTATTTCATATGTCGAAGTCTTAGGTGTGATGCGGATTTCAGCCGACGGAAGCAGCACAGCGATCAGGATGACGATCGCTGCAATTGCCATCGTACTGGAGAGCACACGCAGGGATTTGAAGTGGCGCGTAGAAGATCGATCCGGGGAGGCTGGTCGGGGAGCCTGTTCAGTTGTGCGTTCAGGTTTGGACGGCTTGCGACGTAAGGTCCTGGCTGGTCTGCGCCACATCTCTTCCGGGGTACGTTCCACGGACTCGAAAACCGGGAGGCCCAGGGATTGGGCGTGTTCGATCACATCAGGATCATGTGTGATCAAGCCGATCTGCCGGCTGTTTTGTTTAGCCCAGCGCTGCAGGAGCACAAGGTCGAGATGGCGTGTGAGAACTCTCCCACGCCGTGGCCATACGAGCAAGATGCGCGGCGCCTTTGCCCATCCAAGCTTGTCCCGGGCAGACACGTGGTCATCGTGCGGATCGAGGTAGATGATTTGGACTTTCACAAGTACGCCGTTCGCCAGCCATTCAAGGGTTCAACTCAGATTGGAGCGGAGCCATTCGGGCACTATCGCAAGGGCTTCCGGAAGTTTGTTGACATCCTTCCCGCCGGCTTGCGCTATCGTCGCTTTCCCGCCGCCGCCGCCACCAACAATCTTGGCAGCTGCTTTGACCAACTCGGCAGCATGGATCCCACGCGCCACCAACGCCTTGCTCACACCGGCGACAAGCAAGGGACGCTTGTCCCTATCGGATGCAAGCACGATGACCCCGTCCGAATGTTCTGAACGGAAACGATCAATGAGCTGACGCAGCGAGTCGACATCGGCGTTCGGGATGATGCCGGTGAGCACGGGCACGCCGGCATGCTCCTCGATTTGGAGCGCCTGGTAATGCGCCAGTGCAGATTGACCGCGCAGGCGGGAGATCTCACGCCCCATCTGGTAGTGTTCGTCGAGCAGCACGCTCAGACGTTCTTCCGCATCCTCGGGCGAAGTGCCCAGGCGAGCGGACATGCGGTTGAGCGCGCTCATGCGAGCTTGAACTCGCGCCTGAGCCGCACGACCCGTGATGGCTTCGATGCGGCGGATACCTGAGGCTACGCTGCTCTCACTGGTGATGAGGAAGGAGCCGATCACGCCAGTCTCTGGGACGTGCGTGCCGCCGCAGAGCTCGTAGGAGAAATGCTTATCCTCGCCGATACTGATCGTGCGGACGGTATCGCCATACGTCTCGCCAAACAACGCTATGGCGCCCTCTCTGACGGCTTCCTTATGTGACTTGAATTGGATGTTGAGTTTATGGTTGGCCAGGATGGCTCCATTTACGATTTGCTCGACATGTGCGATCTGCTCCGCCGTCATGGCCTCGGAATGTGTGAAGTCGAAGCGCAGACGGTCAGGAGCGACGAGCGAACCTGCCTGACGGGCATGCTCGCCAAGCACCTCACGCAGGGCGGCATGCAATAGGTGAGTCGCGGTGTGATTGCGCATGATGTCCCAACGGCGCTCGTCATCCAGGCTGGCCACAGCGGTGTCGCCCTGGTGCGGCTCGCCGGACACAACCGTCCCATAATGCACGATCAAACCGCCGACGGGTTGGCGGATATCCTCGATAGCGATCTCCCAGCGCGGCTCGCCAGCCGAACGGATGAAGCCTGAATCGGAGACCTGACCACCGGCCTCGACATAGAAATGTGTGGTGGGGAGTAGAACGGCGACCTTATCGCCGGTCGATGCAGTTTCTACGCGTTTTCCATCGCAGATCAAGGCCAGCACCTCACCCTCGACAGAATCGCTATTGTAGGGATCGTAGTCGACACCCTCCGCGCCAAGTTTGCCTGAGGATTGAAGATCCTTGCGGGTCTGAAGATAGATTTCAACATCCTCTTCGACCAGGTTCCCCACGTCGTTGCCAGCGCCGGACGCCAGACGATGGGCTTCCATCGCCTGGAGGAAACCATCCTCATCGACTTCAAGATCGTTCTCTCGGAGGATATCACGTGTGATCTCGAGTGGAAGCCCGTAGGTGGCATAGAGATCGAAGGCGCGTTCGCCGTTGAGCGTGTCGGAGCCGGAGGCGCGTGTAGCTTCGAGCAAGCTCATAAGATGAGCCGTTCCCGAATCGATCGTGTGATGGAAACGGCGCTCCTCGTCGGTGAGTGTCTGCAGGATGGCGGTCTTGTTGCGCACGAGCTCGGGGTAGAAATCGCCGTACTCCTGGATAACCGTCTCGGCGACCCTTGCGAGGAAGGGCTCGTCCAGGCCGATCTTGCCGCCGAAGCGGCTCGCCCTACGGATGATCATGCGGCAGACGTAGTTGCGTCCGACATTGCCGGGGACCACGCCATCTGCGATCAGAAATGAAGCCGCACGGCCATGATCGGCGATCACGCGATAGGGTGTGAGATGTTCTTCCAATTCGACGTCGCTATGACCAGTGAGTTCCTGGATGGTATTCAGGATGGGTGTGAAAAGGTCGGTCTTGTAGTTCGAATCGACGCCCTGGAGCACAGACACGATGCGTTCAAAGCCCATACCGGTGTCGACATGCTTGCTAGGGAGCGGTTCGAGCTCGGTCGGGCTGGTGCGGTTGTACTGGATGAACACCAGGTTCCAGAGCTCGAGGAAGCGCTGGCAGTCTCCGTTGACCTTACAGACGTGATTGGGGACATCCTGCATATCGCAGAATTCCGGGCCGAGATCGATGTGGATCTCGCTGTCCGGTCCGCAAGGGCCCGTTTCCGCCATCTCCCAGAAGTTCTCCCCGCGTCCGAAGAACAGCAGGTGGTCGCGTTCGAAGCCGGGTTGCTGAAACCAGCATTCAGCGGCTTCGTCGTCCCTGGGGATCTCGCCCAGCTCGTCTTCGAAACAAGTCGCCCAAAGTTTGTCCTTGGGCAGTCCCCAAACCTCCGTCAGCAGCATCCAGGCCCAGTCGATGGCTTCACGCTTGTAGTAATCACCGAACGACCAATTGCCCAGCATCTCGAAGAAGGTGTGGTGGATGTCATCACGCCCGACGTCCTCCAGGTCGTTGTGTTTCCCGGCGACGCGCATGCACTTCTGCGTGTCGACAGCACGGGTATAGGGGCGTGAGCCGGTTCCTAGGAAGACGTCCTTGAACTGCACCATGCCGGCGTTGGTGAAGAGCAGCGTCTGATCGCCGCCGGGAACGAGCGAGGCCGACGGGACGATCGTGTGCCGCTGCTCCTCGAAGAATTCGAGAAAGGACCGGCGGATCTCGGCGCTGGTCATATTTATAGGGTTGGACTTCTTCATCTCGTTCTTTGACATCTCATCTCCACATGGTTTAGGCGATTATACGCTATCCGCTGGGGTGCATCAACCGCCCTGTGATGACATGCATCCATGTCTGGTGAATTCGCGATCGGAAGTGGTTTCGATGGGTTGTTCAGATAGCATACAAGAATGGTATCAGATGCACGGCGAAGAGGGGGCCCATGGGCGGGAAATGAGCGAACTGCTTGACGCATTTTCTCGGGATATGGTAGACTTCCAGCGTTCGGGGGTGTAGTGTAGCGGCTTAACACGCTGCCCTGTCAAGGCAGAGATCGCGGGTTCGAATCCCGTCATCCCCGCCACAACAAGGCGCTCAGCAGATGCTGGGCGCTTTGCTTTCATTGCCCTGTGGGGACGTTGCACACCTGCACAGAACCGCAGGTGCTGGGTGCAACGTCTCTACTCCATACGCGCTATCTCGAGGATGGCAAGGACAGCCCACGGCCGATCGGCCAGCCGACCCGGCAGATAAACGGGCGGGTTCTTAAAGTCGTATGTGGCGTTGACCGGGTTGCCCTGTTCCGCGAGATTGACCCGCACCCAGGGGACGCCGCCCGCAACGGCCGCGTTGACGATATCGCTGGCGTGCTTGTTGTGATACCAGGCCGGCCCGCCTCCAGGCCAGCCGTCGGGGTGCGTATAGGCGGCGATGTCCGCCTCACGCTCGGGGGGCTGGGCGTGGTCCCAGGTGGCCTGCAGTCTCAGATAGTAGCCGCGGAAATCGCCGATGAACTCGATCGCCTCCCGCTCGGACCACCATTCGAGGTTCTCCGGAGAATCATCCTGCCAGGTCGCCTGCCGCCCGAAGATATCCCCCACCGTCTCGTATTTCTGCGTATCACCGGCCAGGCTGCGCGGCCCGTGGCAGGTGACGAAGCTGTAGGGCGGGCCTTCGCCGTCGACGAGGTACTTGATGGGGATTTCCGGATGCCGTCCCACGCAGCCCGCGGCCATGGTGATGCCGTAGGATTGCGAGGCGACACCCACGTTATCCGAGAGCACGTAAGCCAAATTCATGATGTATTGGACAACGGCGCACAGCCCATCTTGATGGCGATAGCCGTTGTAATCCTCCGTCCATTCAGAACGGATATCATCCGGCGTGTCGTCTGCGCGGCCCTCGGCATTGAAGGTCGCAACCACCATCCCGGCGCCGGCCAGCAGTTTGACATCCTGATCGAGGGCCATCAAGCGGCCGGGGTTGATCCCGCCGGGTACGAGCACCACCCCGGGGAAACATAGATCAGGGTAGCGAGCAGGATCCGGGCGGCGGATCATGCCGTAGAGGCGATTGCCGGACGGCGCCAGGATGTCGAAATCTTCGACGATCGTCTCATAGGCATCCTTCTCCGGCTTCGCATCGGGGAGGGTGGGAATGCACGCGGTGGGGGGCGCGGTTTCGACTTCAGCCTCGCTCGGGCGCGTGGGCGCTTCGACCGGGAATGTTGGCTTGACGATCGGGCGAGTTGGCTTTTCGACCGGCGTAGATAGGTTGCATGCG
>CAYLOP010000026.1:0-27434 GCA_964385305.1 uncultured Anaerolineaceae bacterium
TGATGGTTTATGCGATGCTGGATTCGTATATCCTGGATACCTCAGCCCAATTGATAACATTCCACCATGCTGCAATGAAATCTGGCCGACGGTTCTGATACTTCAGATAATACGCGTGCTCCCACACATCAAGCGTCAACATTGGATAGTATCCAATGCTCAGAGGTGTATCCTGATTGGAGGTTTTAAGAACTTTAAGACCCCCTTCCGCATCTGCGATCAACCACGCCCATCCACTTCCAAACTGTGTCGCGGCAGCCGATGAAAATTCGTCTTGAAAGAAGCTGAAATCCCCAAAAGCTCTCTCAATCGCACGACCCAAAGGCCCGTCTGGCTCGCCACCGCCACCCGGTCCCATGATCCTCCAATAAAGATTGTGGTTCGCATATCCGCCGCCGTTGTTGCGAACCGCAGTACGGATTTCCTCGGGTATGGCGTCTAAATCCGAGAGCACTTCCTCGATCGACTTGCTATGTAGCTCAGGGTAACCTTCGAGCGCAGCGTTGGTTTTTTGGGTATACCCCGCATGGTGTTTCGAGTGATGGATCTCCATTGTTTGGGCATCGAGATATGGTTCGAGGGCATCATAAGAATACACAAGATCGGGTAATTGATATGCCATAGATTTTCCTCCTCACTCTGTCGTAGAGGTCCGGGTTGACCCCCTATCCCAAATCAAGTACCATCGGCGGACACACGCACTACGATCAAAATTATTGTAGACTCCCGAATCCTTTTTTGTCAAGCAAGATGCCAAATCGAGACAGAATGGCCCCAAATCATAAGCAGAAACATAACACTCCGCCTTTCCCTCCCACAATCGTCCTGACGGTCGGGGTGGTGGCTTCCTCTACAGCATCGATCTTCATCCGCTTTGCTCAAAGCGAAGCACCTTCGCTTGTTATCGCCGCGTATCGGCTCTGCCTGGCCACACTCATCCTTCTTCCAGTCCTATTGTCTCGCCATCGATCGGATCTACGAGATATGAGTCGAGGGGATGCCGCCTTCTCGATAGGGAGCGGCATCTTCCTTTCCATCCATTTTGCAACCTGGATATCATCTCTCGAATATACCAGCGTAGCGAGCTCGGTCGTGCTTGTTCAAACCGCTCCATTGTTCGTAACTTTGCTCGCGCCCATCCTGCTGCATGAACGACCGACAAAGATCATCCTTATCGGCTTGTGTCTGACGCTTCTCGGAAGCGTCGTTGTCGGAGCGAGCGACCTCTGCACATATGCCGAGGGCTTTCGCTGCCCTTCGCTGCATGAGCTTTTCAAAGGACCTGCCGTGAAAGGTGACTTGCTTGCGCTGGCTGGCGCATTCGCTGCCGCAGGCTACCTGCTTATTGGGCGGGTCGTGCGTAAACGTCTTGCACTGATCCCCTACATCACGCTAACCTATGGCACAGCCGCCTGTGTACTGATCGCGCTGATGTTCCTGCGAGGGCATCAGCCGTTCGGCTACTCCCCAATAACCTACATATGGTTCATTCTGCTTGCCTTGCTACCACAGCTTTTGGCTCATTCCACATACAATTGGGCCTTACGCTATCTGCCTGCAGCAGTGGTATCCTTAACACTCCTAGGAGAACCTGTTGGGTCGACCATCTTGGCCTACTTCTTTTTATCCGAGATCCCGACTCTCCTCAAGCTGGCAGGTGCTGTGTTGATCCTGGTAGGGTTATCGATCGTCGCTCTAAACCCTACAATCGGCATCCCAATTACGGAAACCACCGAGCCAGACATATAAACCGGGATGCCTGGAGGTACATAATGCAAATCCGATGTTATCGTTGCAATTGGAGCTTTGCCATTAAGCAAGATGAGATTCGATTTATCCTCGAGGCCTTGGAAGAAAGTGGCGGATCACACTATGACGCCCGCTGCCCAAGATGCCGCCGGACGACGAAAATTCCCATCGAGCAGTTGCGCCGTGCCGTGCCAGCAGCTACAGCTGAGGAAGGTCAGGAGGAGAAAGGGGAGTGAACACACCGCGGAAACGCCCTCTCCAGCATCCCAATGTCGATGTGTCTTCGCAGCTTATTCGTCCTAAGGATGTGGTTTATTTCACCCGGCAATAACTATTCCGATACATGTGAGGGGACACCTTGATCCAACATGAATCAAGGTAAAGGAGAATTCCCTGCACCACAATCGAGAGAGTTCAAACGGCAATATCCTTTATGTCTGTTGGGAGCGTCAGAGGGAAGATAATCAACCTTCCACACTGCATTACATACCACGGCCGACCAGGTTCAGTGAACGGGATAGGTTAGTTCGCTTCCAGATGCCAGCCCACAACCGAAGCAGGTAGTGACCTGCTTGCCTACGAGTCAAACTGCATAGTTTCCTCAACCATTCCGGAGGGACCCATGGAATACAGAACACTTATATCAACCCAGGAATTGTACGCCCACTTGGATGATGCAAATTGGGCTTTGTTCGATTGTCGCTTCGATCTCACAGATCCCGACTTAGGAGAAAGACAGTACCTTCAAGCACATATCCCCAGAGCGGTGTATGCGCATCTCGATCACGACTTATCAACCAAACCAACTGGGCTTAACGGGCGACATCCCCTCCCTACTGTCGAAGAGCTTGAGGAACGCTTCAGCCGCATGGGGATCGACAGCGAAGTTCAAGTTGTGGCTTATGATGCCCGAGGCGGCGGTTTTGCGGTGCGTTTGTGGTGGACTCTTCGGTATCTGGGGCATGATGCCGTAGCCGTACTTGATGGGGGTTATCCTGCTTGGGTTGATGCTGGCTTCGCTATGGAATCTGGCGAAGAGCGTCGATCTCGACGGGAATTCCAAGCCAAGCCACGTACAGGATGGATCGCAAGCTTGAGCGAGGTTGAAACCATAGGAAACTCAAAAGATAAGCTTCTCATCGATGCACGCGCACCGGAACGATATCGCGGCGAGATGGAACCCCTTGATCCGGTCGCCGGTCATATCCCCGGCGCTCGCAACCGTTTCTGGCAGAAGAACCTCGGGGAGGATGGGTATTTTCTCCCCATCCCCGAGCTCCGTTCGCAGTTCTCGGCGCTCCTGGGGGATACACCGCCTCAGAATGTGATCTGGTATTGCGGATCGGGTGTCACTTCGTGCCATAACATCTTTGCGATGCTGCATGCCGGGATGGGCGAAGCGCGGCTCTATCCCGGTTCCTGGTCGGAGTGGTGTGCGGATCCCGCCCGTCCTATCGGGCTAGGCGAAGAACCCTAGTGGGAGAGTGGGCAGGTATACTGAAAGCTGTTCGTCGTAGGATTAAACGTCTACAAACGCGCTCAGGGTCATAACACAGCGAGCTATGACTAAACAGAGAAATGAGCCAATGACAACATTGCACCTTGTCCCTCATACTCATTGGGATCGTGAATGGTACCAACCCTTTCAGTTGTTCAGGCTCAAGCTTGTGCATCTGATCGATGTCTTGTTGGACATCCTCGAACAAGATCCGGGATTCACCCACTTTACACTCGATGGGCAGACGGTCGTCCTCGAAGATTACCTCGAGGTCCGACCTGAGCGGACAGACGATCTTAAGCAGCGCGTTCAGTCTGGCCGTCTCATCATCGGTCCATGGTATGTCTTGCCGGATGAGTTCCTCGTCAGTCCAGAGTCGATCGTACGCAATCTCCATCGAGGCAACTCGATCTGCAATCAATTCGGGAGGCGAATGGATGTCGGCTATCTCCCCGATCCCTTTGGGCATATCGGCCAGATGCCACAAATCCTGCAGGGTTTCGGGATCGGGTCGGCAGCCTTCCGGCGCGGTTTGGCGGATGAATGCTGTGAATTGGTATGGCAGGCGCCGGATGGCTCCCGCATCCTCGCGCTCTATCTGCGCGATGGCTATGACAACGCCGCGCGCATGCCCACGGTGCCATCCACATTTGCCACCCACCTTCAAGATCTCGTCAACTCCCTCAAACCTCACAGCGCCGTCTCGCACATCCTCCTTCTCAATGGTACTGACCACCACGAGCCGCAACCTGAGATTCCATCCCTTGTAGCATCCACATCACTGGTGAATGATGAACTTGTCATTTCAAGTCTGTCCGCGTATGCGAGCGCTGTAATGGAAGAGATCGCTTCGCGGAAATTGGAATTACCCATCGTATACGGCGAACTCCGTAACCCTAAGCGACATCACCTTCTCGCTGGTGTACTCTCCAGCCGAGTCGGCATAAAGCAGCGTAATCATACCTGTGAGACGCTGCTTGAACGCTGGGCAGAACCCTTCTCCGCATGGGCGGAGATCCTGCTCGCGGATCAAGCCGACCGCACCGTGTGGACCGGTCACCTCGCCACACCGCGCCTCCGACGCCCCACTTCGTTCATAAAGGAAGCGTGGCGACAGCTCCTGCTTTGCCACCCGCACGACTCCATCTGCGGTTGCTCGATCGATCAAGTGCATGAGGAGATGCACTCACGCTTCGACCAAGTCGAGCAGATCGGTGAGGAGATCGTCCGCCAAAGTCTGACTGCTCTCGCATCTGTCGTCGATACATCATCGTCCGAATCACAAGGCGCACGCAGCGCGCTCGTTGTTTTCAATCCTGACCCGTTTGAGCGAAGCGATATTGCACGGGTGGAATTGGAATTAGCCGCTGGTCTTGAACCATTTGAGTTAATCGACGAAGAGGGACGCACCATCCCCTACAGCATTCTGGATTGTCGGACGCGATCCCTCGCCGACATGGAGCTCGATGCCGAAGGCTTGCAGGCCATGCTCGCGATGGTGCAGGATGGCGAGATCATGAACCTCGCCATCCAAGACGTTGCCATCGTATCCCACACGGATAAAATCTTGATCGACATCGTCCTTGCCGAGAACGCCGAGCCCAATTATGCGATCGCCGAGCGTGGTCTTAAAGAGGTGCAGACCTTGTTGGAAGATGGCCAGTATACGGCATTCCGGATCCTGGCACGCTTTGCATCCGAACTGACCATCGAGTTTTCCGCACCCCATGTCCCCGCTCACGGCTATCGAACGTTTGGACTTAGAGCAGCATCACGAGGTCCGAAAACCACACAGATCGATGATGGTCGCAGCATTGAAAATGAAACCATTCGTGTTGAGGCGGGTGCTGATGGCACCTTAACCCTGGTCGATCTCCAAAGCCAAGCGGAATACGCCGGTTTACTGTGTTTCCGGGATGAAGCCGATCGCGGTGACAGTTATACCTTCTGCCCACTACCAGACGACACACCCATCGAGACTGTCCATGAAGCCCCACAGGTTATGCGACGCATCGAAGAGTGCACCCAGACGCTCGAATTCCGTTTGTGCTTAAATATCCCTGTATCCCTAACACCAGACAGGCGCGAGAGATCAGCCGAAACGGTCGAATTGCCGATACGGGTACTCGCTATGCTTCACCGCGGGGTCCCTCGCCTTGACCTTGAGATCCATCTTGAAAATTCAGCCTGCGACCACCGGCTCCTAGCTGTTTTCCCACTTCCCTTCGAAGTTACAGAGGCGGCATTCGACGGCCATTACCAAATCGTCCTTCGCCCCACAAAAGCTGTTCAAGGAGAGCCCGACTGGGCTGAGCAACCTGCCCAAGAAAATCCCATGCGCGCTTTCATCGCCGCCGATCAGAACTCCCGAGGGCTGATGGTCGCGGCGCGAGGCTTGCGAGAGGGTCGGGTTGACGAAAAGAACAAGATCGCACTAACGCTTCTTCGATGCTTTGGGTGGCTCTCCCGCAACGATTTGGCTACACGCAAAGGAGGCGCCGGACCTCAGCTCCCCGTCCCAGGCGGTCAACAACTTGGAAAGCATACCTTCAACATCAGTGTGATCCCCTACCAGTCCGATCTGCTGGTCGCGCGCCAACATGCAGAAGCGTTTCAATCCCCACTGAGAGCTCAAGGCACCACGTTGCACAAAGGCAAGCTCCCATCCAAGGCTTCTCTCTTATCGATCCATCCCAACACAATTGCATTAACGGCTGTGAAAATAGCTGAAGATGAACGGGGGATGATCGTGCGATGCGTGAATCTCAACCGAGATGCTGAGGGGATGGAACTGCGATCCTTGCTGCCGTTATCCGCTGCCTATCGCGTGCGCATCGATGAAACCAAGCTTGATGAACTCGAGATCGATGGGAATCACATTCTTCACCTTCAACTCCGCCCAAATGAGATCGTCACGCTTCGCCTCCTGCCCGTATCCCTCTAAGCACGCCAAATCAACGCATCGCTCCCTCATCTCCTTACGAAGTAGGCGTAATGCTCCCTGCTCTCAATCACCTAGGAACCCTGGGACAGTCATAGATGTGCCCATTTAATAGGTCCACCGCCCCCGCAAAAATGCATAAGACCGACAGACATCATCGGCAGTGTGGGCTTGAGAAAAGGGGTATGGAGCAGATTCACCACGATAGAGAAGGTATTCAAGGGTAGTGCGCGTTGTATCCGGTCGCTTTGCTGGGTATATTCCAGCGGATGCATAAGGGTAAATTCAATCAAGCAGAGGGGATGGCTGCATGGCGATAGAGCCTGGATTGATCGATGATATCGGCAACGGCACGCGGGACAAGGTGGCGGAATGCTTCTCCATCTCGGACGCGGCGCCGGATCTCACGGCTTGAGCATGCGATGAGCGGGGCTTCGAAGAAACGCGCCTTGGCACGGATTCCAGGGAGGATCCTTTCGAGTGCGTCTAAATCCACTTCGACTTCTGGCCTGCGCATCACACCAAGCGCTTCGCATACCTCAAGGAATCGTTGTGGCTCATGCCAGGTGGGCAAGTCTCGTAGTGAATCCTCTCCCATGAGGTAGAGAAAGTCACCCCCAGGGTCACGCTCCTTTAACCAGCGCATTGTATCGAGTGCGAAGTGTGGACCTGGGCGATCGATATCCGCCTTGGAGAGTTCAAACCTCGGATCTTCACCGATCGTCGCCTCCACCATCGCCACCCGGGCCGCAAGAGGTGTGATCGGTACGCCCGGTTTATGCGGGGGCAGTGCGGTTACGACCCATAAAACTTTCTCCAGCCCAAGGGCGATACTGGCTGAGGTTGCCAGATTCAGATGCCCATAATGTGGGGGGTCGAAAGTTCCGCCGAAAACGCCGATTAATCCAGCCATTCGAGCTCATACTCTCCGATATGCACGGTATCGCCAGAGCGCGCACCAGCCTCGCGCAACGCAGCTTCAATCCCCAAGCGTGCAAGGAGCCCCTGGAAACGTCTTACAGCTTCGTCATATTCCCAGTAAGTCATCTCAGCAGCTCGTTCCACGGCCTTCCCAACGACCCGCCAAGATCCATCGGGATCTCGTGTGATCTTAAAATCGGTGGGGGCTTCTTCCGGCCGGTAAACGGGGATTTCATCCTCAAGAACAGGTTGCGGTTCAGCTTCCTGTAAAGCTTGATAAGCGGCAAAGAGCACCTCACGCAATCCTTGGCGCGCAAGGGCTGATATCGGCAGGACACGGTGTCCGAGTTGCCGAAAAGACTCTTCTAACGCAGGCCAGCGCGTTTGAACCTCTGGGAGGTCGAGTTTATTCATTGCCACCACTTGCGGTTTCTCTTTTAGTGCCGTATCGAACAGCGCCAACTCTGAATTGATCTGCGAGAAATCGCTCAGTGGATCTATGGACGCACCATCGATCAGGTGGATGAGAACACGTGTGCGTTGGACATGCCGTAAAAAGGAAAAACCCAACCCTGCTCCTTCATGCGCACCTTCGATAAGCCCAGGGATATCTGCCAACACGAGTATGATCTCATCACCGAGATCAGCGACCCCAAGATTGGGTTGGAGCGTTGTGAAGGGATAGGATGCGATCTTAGGACGGGCATCGGTTACAGCTGCGAGGAACGTGGATTTACCCGCATTAGGCACACCCACAATCCCCACATCTGCGATCAGACGCAATTCCAGCGAAATCCATAGCTCCTCCCCTGGCGCACCTTTTTCCGCCATTCGAGGCGCTTGATTGCGTGAGGTCGCAAAACGTGCATTGCCACGCCCCCCACGACCGCCCTTACAAAGCCGAAGGCGTTGACCCGGTTGAACTAGATCCCCTAAGATCTCCCCCGTATTATCGTTTCGCACAACCGTTCCCGGCGGCACAGGGATGATGATATCTGCGCCATTACGACCGGTTTTGTTGCTGCCCCCACCTCTGCCTCCTGGTTCGGCAAGATATTTTCTCTTGCGGCGGAAGGCGGAGAGCGTATTCAACTTCGGCTCAACGAGAAAGATCGCGTCGCCGCCCTTTCCGCCATCACCGCCATCAGGGCCGCCACGTGGGACATACTTTTCTCGTCGAAAATGGACCGCGCCTGCTCCACCGCGGCCGGAAGCGACGAATATTCTCGCCTCATCAAAGAACATCCCGCACCATTTTATTCCCGAATATTAATACACCCTCATGATTATACCTTGCGCCCTATAATCAGATAAATTCGTGCCAGATTGCACAAGATCAGTCCTTATGATACAGTTAGCCGCGCCATCATTTCTCCTTGGAGTTTCGGATGTCCCTACCCTCTGTTCCAGATATCGTCGTCGGTCGCCTGCCGCTCTACTTGCGCGCGCTTGATCAGATGGCGGAAGAGGGCCGTGAAATAACCTCCTCTCAAGAGCTTGGCGGGCGCCTGGGTATTTCCTCCGCTCAAATCCGTAAGGATCTTTCCCAATTCGGCGAATTTGGGAAACAGGGCACTGGCTACAACATCTCCTTTCTTGCAGATCAGCTTCGACGCATCCTGCATGTGGAGAGAATTTGGGACGTCGCATTGGTAGGCGCCGGCGATCTTGGTCGAGCCGTGGCACACTATGGCGGTTTTGTGGATCGCGGCTTCCGAATCGTTGTCGTTTTCGATAATGACCCAACCATCATCGGTTCGCAGATCGGTTCCTTCATCATTCAAAATGCCAAGGATCTCGTTGACGAAATACGTTCGCGTGAGATCAAGGTCGCCATGTTGGCCGTACCCGCAGCGGATGCTCAAGAAGTATCCGAGCAATTGGTTGAAGCAGGCATCGAAGCCATCCTCTGTTATGCACCCACGTATATCAATGTCGACGAAAAGGTCAAGGTTGAATACATCGATCCTGTTCTCCACTTACAGCATATGACCTACTACCTGCCGTGACCTTCAGTGGAGTCACTTGATATCTACGGGGATCTCAAGAAAGCAGAAATTTGTGGGACATTGAAAGAGGAAAAAAGAGCGGCGCGCTTTGAAGGGCGTGCCGCTTATGCTCTCAAGGTAGATGTTCCTCGTCCCTACGGTATAGGTAACGTACGACGCAGTCGCTCGAGCATGCCAAGCCCTCGGCTGGCTCCTTTCGCGATGCAGTCCACCGGTTCCTCCGCCAGATAAGCAGGCACGCCTGTCTCACGTGTAAGCCACTTATCGATCCCCCTCAGCAATGAGGTTCCTCCACAAATCAGCATGCCTCGATCAATGATGTCGGATGCAAGCTCTGGCGGGGTGTTTTCAAGCACATTGCGTACGGCTGCAAGCTGAAGATGAAGGGTCTCCTGAAGAGCCTCCACAATCTCACTGGTAGTAAGCGTAATTGGCCTGGGAAGGCCTGTCACCTGATCCTGGCCTTGGATCTCCATCGTTCGTTCTTCATCGAGAGGAATAGCAGCACCAATGCGTATCTTTGCCTCTTCCGCCGTCTGCGGGCCAATTATCAGTCCGTACTTCTTGCGCACATACGACATGATCGCTTCATCGAGTTCGATCCCGCCGATCCTCACCGCATGTGCAGACACGATCCCGCTCATCGCGATCACAGCCGCCTGCGTGACCCCACCGCCCAGCACAACGACCATATTCCCAGAGGGGGTGGCGATCGGCAACCCGACGCCGATTGCACCGGCAAGTGGTTCTTGAATAAGGAAAACCTCTCGATTCCCAGCCTGAAGGGCAGCCTCATGCACTGCACGGCTTTCCACGCTTGTGACCCCCAGCGGGACAGTGACCATTGCGCGCGGTTTAAAGAGCCGGGCAGGCCCGCATACCTTCTCGATAAAATGCCCAAGCATGCGATGCGTGACCTCAAAATCGGCGATCACACCATGACGCAACGGACGTGAAACTTCAATGACATCCGGAACACGCCCGTCCATCTCACGCGCCGCCTGACCTACATCGACGATCTTTAACTCCTCAATGTCGATCGCCACAACGGTTGGCTCGTGCAACACGATTTCATCATGCTCACAGATGAGCGTGTTCACTGTTCCCAGGTCGATCCCAAGATTCTTGCCAAATATGGGCATGACGTCTATTCTTCTACTCTTTCGCGCGAGGGTACACCCGGCGCTTTACGAAAACGCCGGACGGCATCGAGGCGAATCTTCGAGCGCCGTAGGGATGCTTGGATTGCCAGATATTGGTCCGTGTCCGGCGGTGGTCCTTTCTTCAGCAACTCTTCGGCGCGTGCTTTAGCGGCTTTTGCTCGTCCGACATCGATCTCGGCCACATTTTCGCCGACATCTGCGAGCACGGTCACAACATCCGGCCTCACCTCAATGACGCCACCCGCAATCGTGAATGCTTCTTCAGCACCTTCATGACGAACACGCAACACACCAAATCCCAGTGTGGCGAGCAGTGGGGCATGATCCGGCAAGATCCCCATTTCACCTTCAGAGCCAGGGGCAATCACGATATCAACCAGCCCCTCAAAGAGCGATCTGTCTTGCGTGACAATTTCACAACGGATGGGCATCTTTCCCATACCTTTCCGATGAGTCGTGGTCAGACAGCCGCCAAGCGCTCTGCCTTCTCAACCGCTTCCTCAATAGGACCAACCATGTTGAACGCTTGCTCAGGGAGATCATCATACTTGCCGTCTAAGATCTCACGGAAGCCTCGAACGGTATCGCGCAGTGAGACATACCGCCCTTCCTGTCCCGTAAACTGTGCGGCGACGTACATCGGTTGGGAGAAGAAACGCTCGATCTTACGTGCACGGGAGACGACCAGCTTATCATCTTCTCCGAGTTCTTCGAGTCCAAGGATGGCAATGATGTCCTGCAAATCCTTATAGCGTTGAAGGACCTGTTGCACCTCACGTGCAACAGTGTAGTGCTCCTCTCCCACGATGTTGGGGTCAAGGATCCGTGAGGTTGAGGCAAGCGGGTCGACCGCGGGGTAGATCCCCTTTTCAACGATCGATCGTTCCAGCGCGATGGTAGCATCGAGGTGTGTGAACGTTGCCACTGGTGCAGGGTCAGAATAATCATCGGCAGGGACATAAACCGCCTGCATGGAGGTGATGGAACCGGTTCGGGTAGAGGTGATCCTCTCCTGAAGCTCACCCATCTCCGTAGCCAGGGTGGGCTGATAACCAACCGCAGAAGGCATCCGGCCGAGAAGCGCAGACACCTCCGACCCCGACATGCTGAAGCGGAAGATATTATCGATGAAGACCAAGACATCGCGGCCCTGGTCACGGAAATACTCGGCCATCGTCAGTGCAGTAAGGCCTACGCGCAAGCGAACACCGGGCGGCTCGTTCATCTGGCCGAACACCATTACGGTATCCTTCATGACACCGGATTCGAGCATCTCACGGTAGAGCTGCGTGCCCTCGCGCGTACGCTCACCAACCCCTGCAAAAACCGAGTTACCTTTATGCACGGTCGCGATGGTGCGGATTAACTCTTGGATGATGATCGTCTTGCCCACGCCTGCGCCCCCAAAGATGCCCGTTTTCCCACCCTTGGTGAAGGGCGCAATGAGATCGACTACCTTAAGACCAGTCTCAAAAATCTCTACCCTGGTAGACTGCTCCTCGAATGTCGGCGCCAGACGATGAATAGGTAGATACTCGTCCGCCTCAACCGCCTCGCCGGCATCAATCGGGCGTCCCAAAACATTAAACACCCGTCCGAGCGTTATTTCTCCGACAGGCACACGGATAGGCGCACTTGTATTCAACGCAGGCGCCCCTCGCTGGAGGCCATCCGTTGAATCCATCGCAACCGCTCGCACCCAATGTCCACCGAGATGACGCTGCACTTCCAATACAAGCGGTTCGGTACCCTCACGGGGTACTTCCACGGCATCGAAGATTTCGGGCAGCTCACCTGGCGGGAATTCGCAATCCACCACCGCGCCCTGAACTTGCACGACTTGGCCGTAAATTAATGCCATCCTTGCCTCCAGGATTAAGACCTTTCCATTCTACTTTGTGTGAGTGCCTCTGCTCCGCCGGCGATATCCAGCATGTCACTGGTGATCGCTAACTGGCGCGCCTTGTTGTACTCCAGGCTGAGCGCTGCTACTAACTCGTTCGCGTTATCGGTCGCATTGCGCATGGCGACCATGCGTGCAGCGTGCTCGCTTGCCAAGGATTCTAAAACCGCCTGGTAAACCTGTAGTTCTGTTAAGCGAGGTACGATTCGGGTAATCAGCTGCTCTTCACTGGGTTCATAGATATAGGCAGCTTCTGGACCTTGCCTCTCGACCGGAGTCTGCTGTTGATAAGTTTCATCCCCGCCTATGAGAATTTCGTCGAATTCCAGCGGCAACAGCATCTTGTGCGACGGGACCTGACGGAGCAGGTTGATAAAATCCGTATAAACGAGATGAACCTGATCTGCACGCCCCGATTCAAATTCCTCGATCGCCAGTCTGCCTATGGCAGAGACATCCGCAAACGAAGGCTCGTCGGGTAGATCACTGAATTCAGCCATGATATCCATACCACGGCGGAAGAGCATGTCGCGCCCTTTGCGTCCAATCGTGACGTACCGGACTGAAAGCTCCAAGTCACCAAAGGTCCTCAGTGTGTAGCGCACGATATTCGTGTTATAAGCGCCGGCAAGACCTCTACTGCCGCTTACAAATATAACGAGAAGTTTGCTGATATCTTCGCGGCTCGTCAATAGGGGATGGATGTATTCGCGTGCTGGCTGGCGAGCCAGATGTCGCAAGACCTGCCATGCTTTGTCGGCGTACGGACGCGTGGCTAAGACGCGTTGCTGGGCTTTTCGGACACGACTGGCGCTCACAGCTTCAAGGGCGCGTGTCACCTGAGCGATGTTATGAACACTTCGAATGCGCAACCGCATTTCGCGGGTAGAAGCCATATGAGTCTACTCCCCAGTCTATTTAGGAACCTTGCCAGTCACGGTTGAAGGTCTCAATTGCTTGCCGCAATTTCTCTTCCGTCTCGGGCTCTAAACACTCGCTCCCCGCGATGTCTGCGAAAATGTCGCTGTGAGACGTTTCCAGGCTGCGCAACAAGGCTGCCTGCCACGCTCCGATCTCGTCGACAGAGATATCATCCGCGTAGCCATTCGTGCCCGCAAAGAGCACGGCGACTTGCTGCTCCAATTCGAGCGGTTGATACTGCGGCTGTTTTAAGATCTCCTGCAGCCGCTGACCACGGTTGAGCTGAGCTAGTGTGGCTTTATCGAGATCGGAACCAAATTGGGCAAAGGCCGCCACCTCACGATAGTTCGCCATGTCGAGACGGAGCATACCGACAACCTGCCGCATGGCGCGCGTCTGTGCGTCGCCACCAACGCGCGAAACGGACAGCCCGGCATTAATCGCAGGTCGAATGCCAGCGTTGAAAAGCTCACCTTCGAGATAAATCTGACCATCTGTGATGGAAATAACGTTGGTTGGAATATATGCGGAGACGTCGCCCAGTTGTGTCTCAATAATCGGCAGCGCTGTGAGCGAGCCGCCTGACCCATCTACCTGTGCAACACGAAACTTTGAGGCTTCCGGCAGCGCTTCCAAGCCACGTTCCGCGTCATGCAATGCAAGTGGCCCGTCGTAGACAACCTCATCCACAGAATCAGATACGGACGCCTCACCCTCATGGTTTTTAGGCACAATGACGTATTGATCTGCGAGGCGTACGGCACGTTCCAGTAAGCGGCTGTGCAGGTAAAACACATCCCCCGGGTAAGCTTCCCGCCCGGGAGGACGGCGAAGCAGGAGAGAAACCTGGCGATAAGCCCACGCGTGCTTCGATAGATCGTCATAAACTACGAGCGCATCCAAGCCCTTCGCCGCAAATCCCTCACCCATCGCGCAGCCTGCGTAGGGAGCTATGTACTGCAATCCCGCCGGTTCGTCCGCTGCTGCGACCACCACCAAGGTATGGTCCATCGCGCCATGTTGCTCAAGCGTCGCAACCGTCCTCGCGATCCCGGCGCGCTTCTGACCAATTGCAACGTAGATACAGATCAGGTCTTTCCCCTTCTGATTGATGATGGTGTCAATCGCAAGCGCGGTCTTGCCCGTTTGGCGGTCGCCGATGATCAATTCGCGCTGCCCTCGACCGATAGGTATCATTGCATCGATCGCTTTAATGCCTGTCATTACAGCGGTGTCGACGTCTTTTCGTTGGACAACCCCTGCAGCGATGCGCTCGATTGGCCTGAAGTCTTCAAACTGGATTGGGCCTTTGCCATCGATCGGCTCGCCAAGCGCGTTCACCACGCGGCCAATCATCCCCTCCCCCACAGGCACAGAGACGATACGGCCAGTGCTACTGACCGTCATACCCTCCTCAATACCAGAGTATTCTCCCATGATAATGACGCCGATGGCTTTTTTTTCAAGGTTGAATGCGATACCCATCACGCCATTTGCAAACTGCACCAGCTCCTGTGAGCCCACATCCGCCAAGCCAGAGACGCGTGCAATGCCATCCCCCGCCTCAATGACCGTTCCAACATCCTTGAGTTTGACCTCAGGCGTAAATTGGTCAATCTTTTGCCGGAGCTCCGAGGAAAGACCTTGTATCATATCCGACATGTTGCCTCCAAACCGGGAAAGAGAACTGCACGAACGCTTACTACGCTACGTTAAAACAGCCGGCGAATTCCATTGAGAATCGACGGCCATGCCGTGAACGTCCTCTGGCGAGGGTTTGCGACGAAAAGTAACGGCGATATTGTAACGTCGGGTTCATTTCCGAACGTGGGAATGATACCTGAAGGCCTCTCTTTTGTCCAGCGAGACGATCACAGCATACCTGGAACCGCTCTCTATTAGACGCTTGCAGGCGCAAATGTGCCATGACCATCACGCCGGCGGCAGCCTCTTCAATCCACCGCATGAGCGGAGCTCGCCTCAAGTCCACGTGTGACCTCCATCCCAGGCGCATCCTTCGGTCTTCGTACGAAACCACGCTTCTCATAGAAACCAACTTTCCCCCTCGCGCAGAATAACTGGATGTCCCGGATACCTTTTCGCTTGCATCGATCAACAAGCCGCTCCAGGAGATTCCCACCTATTCCCTTGTATTGATACCTCGGCAATACAATCAAATCCAGGATCAAGGCATGCATGATGGTGTCGGAGATAACCCGTCCGAAGCCGACCAGGCGGTCGCGATCATATGCCGAGACTGTATACCAACTGTTCTCCATAGCCTGTATGAGTTCATCGGGCTTTAAATCGTAGATCTGATTCCAACCCGTTGTTTCAAAAAGCTTGAAGAAGTCATCTTCCATAGGGATGGTTTCTGTATAGGCGATTTCCATGCTTCGGATCTCCTATGTACGGCTGCGTACCATGCTGTGATACAAGATCTGCAAGTTGCTTGGGGATCATGGTAATGAATGTCATTCTTAATTTACAATCATCGTGGCTCCGAATCTAGGGAACGCCATCATTCGTAAATTAACACGCTTTCAATGCTGGGTATCATCCATCCGTGACATCTCTGATCGCGCTCTTTCCCGCTTTATATAACGCTTCAAGCCTACGGTGGATTTAAGATTCTCCACCTGGATCCACGGACAATGCAGGGGATTATCCCCTGAGGAATGGAAAGCACCTTACATGATTAGGGTTTGCTCACTCTCCAATGGCATAGAGCTGGAATGGAAGCGCTTGGTCGTATTTCCGACCCATGATGACACGCAATTCCCCATCGTTCAACCCATACACAATCGACCACTGGGTGAGAATCTGAGAAACGTCTTCGAGGAGACCCTTAGCACCCGCCATATCGAGTTGGCCTTCCGTGCTTGAGAGACGATCCGCGATCTTGTCATAGCGATCACACACGCCCTCTGCAGAATCCCCATACGCGCTTCTCAGGAAATTGGTCGCCTGGTGCCAGGGATCCTGATTGGGGATCAAGACCATCGCACCCTGGTAGAATTCCACGAGCACTGCCTTCCCAGATCGATCTGCAAGCAGATAGTGCAGAGGTGGCCCGCCAGCCATATCGATGTTGTAGCGCTGGATGATCTCCACGGCATCCTCGATTTCGCATGCGTGATCCAAGATCTCCAGTATCACACCTAGCGAGCTGATGCTCTGCTTCTGAGGATCGGTGACCATATTCCCCGAAGGCACCGCGGCCATTCCGACGCCCAAGCCGCAGGCATTCATGCCATCGAACGGGATGAACGGTGTCAGCAACAGACCGGTGCGTTCCTCGAGAGGCAGCTCGATAAGTCTATGGATCTCGTCGTCCTCGAAACCAACATAAGCAATATCCACCATCGAAACCGAGGCATACCCATCCGGCGGATCGGTGAATAACAGCAAGGCAGGGCTGTATTCCCAATCAAAATTGCGGCCCAGAAGCATGGTTTCCGGGTTCCCCAACGCCGAAAACAACGAACATGCCCATGAGGAGATAGGGACATCAGGTAAGTCATCGCGTGTCAGTTGGGGGATGCCGTCGAAGGACACAGGTTCCGCCTCATAGGATCCGTAGTAACGCATCGTATATAGCGGATAATCGTCGACAATTTCCAGACTGTTGAGCGTCTTATACGCTTCCAGCGATTGTTCACGAGGGGATTCCCCGGGAGGCGTTGGATCATGCTGGGAGGTATCAGATGTAGAAACGGTGGTAAGGGACGATTGCTGTCCCGTGTCGGTCGCAAGGCTGCAGCCTGTGACCACAATGACGACTAGCGCGACGATGAATAGCCTGTGGACGATCCGTGTGCACACAAGGCGGTATTTCATCAAGCTTCCCTCCCTCCAGGTTCCACTATCGGGGGCTGAACTTCCGTCCACGTCTATTCGTGTATTATTAGTTTAATGAATCTGTTGGAAAGCTCAACTCGTTAGGGGTTTAAGGCATGTCTCCTGAAACCAGCGCTATCCGCTGCGATAGGACATGCTTCCGAAAACCATCATAGTGAACCTGCAGTGCGTAAGGGATGGTTTGCGAGCAATTCTTGCTGTCAGGAAATGGATGACGATGGAATCAGGCTCGTATATGCGTGAGGACGATGCGCATGGCAATGACCATCAGCACAATCGCTCCGACGATCTCAGCTTGATGTCCAAACCGCTCTTGCATGCGTGCCCCCAAGGTATGGCAGCCAGAGAAGCCCCCAGCGTCATCATGCCGATGATCACGCTTGGAATCCAGATACCGATCTTGAGTATAGCCAGGCTCAATCCAACTGCGAAAGCATCGATGCTTGTCGCAACAGAGAGTGTTACAAGCATGAGCCCCTTCGATGGGTCTTCTCTAAGTTTCTCGAGATGCGAGGACGAATCTAGTCGCAGCATGCGGACACTGACAAACAGCAGGAGCCCAAATGCAACCCAATGATCGAACGGGGCAATAAAATGCGTCAATTGGCTGCCAGCCGCCCAACCCACTAACGGCATGAAGAACTGGAAAACCGAGGTGGAAGGCGAGCCTGACTGCTGACCTTCGAATTAGAATTTGACCCGTCGTTGCACAAGCAAAGGAGACTGCGAATGCATCGATTGCGATGGCAAACGCGATGATGATGATTTCAAAGAAACTCATCTGGCCGTGGTGGTCTCCTGTTCATTGCACTATAAGCGAATCCAAGGCGCATTATATCCCAGAGCCATCATATGCACCGAGGCTCGATAGGCTTCTAGCTCAGGTTCAGGGAATGGATGCTTAGACAAAGCCATTGATAGTTCGCTTAATCCGGAACCCTCTTCAGCGATGCAGATTGACTGATGGCTCGCCCTCCGATGCATGCCGCGCTAAAAAGGATCGCACCAGATGCCGCCGCGAGAAATGGCCAAATGTGAAGAACTCGACCAACATAGGTCCACCGCATAAAGCGCGTACGATCGCACGTTCGCTCCATCCCTTATGATGCAATTCCAATATTTTCCCACCGAGTTCTTCCAGGTAAATAATTTTAGTATGTAGCGCACCTTGAGGTCCTTCACGCATACGCGCACAACCCGGGAACAGCATCCTAAGGGAACGCTGTGCAACCTTTTTCAAGGAGTCGATCACTTGCCAGATGTCATAACCCACCCCTAGGGCACGATCTCGGCCGCCGATAAAGAGATCACCGCTGAAAAGCCATCCTCTCTCCGGCTCATAAAGGCATAGATGGTCGTCACTGTGTCCCGGGGTATAGATCACCTCGAAGGAAAACCGCTCCGTCTCGACTATTGCTCCATCATGTAATGGCTGACCCTGAGAGGGCTTTGGCCAGCCCCAGAACAGCTTCCGGTAAAGCTGAAGGGGTTGGTAGCGGCGAGGGTTGGAGAGGACAGACAGCGCAGATGGATGTGCAAGGATCTCCAAATTAGGGTGTATGACTTGAAGATCCCCATTGGCGCCGATGTGATCTTCGTGGCTGTGCGTGTTCACAATACTTGTCAGGTTGTGCGCTCCCAAGGTCTGAATGAACTCTCCCGCGCAATGCGCACAGCCTGTGTCAACAAGGAGGCCATCGACCAGGTATGCGGTTGTCCAATATCGCCCTCGCCCTGCAATTGTACGGGCAAGATCGAAGCGGATCACTTCAGCATAGCGACGGATCGAAAGCATGATTTCAACTCTCTAAAAGACGCGGCAACGACTTATCGAATGGGTTGACTTAGAGCGCTGCGCACGGAAGAACTGTCCCAGGTATGATCTTACAATCGTTCATTCTGAAGACCAAATCAAAATCCTACGCGACATCATGCTTTATGTAAGGATCTAACGAAGCTTGGAGTGAACCTGTGAACTTCCCATGAACATCATGGCAACGAACGGGGCGACATCCCCCAAACGGAGGTGACATCTTGCGCTACAATAGATGCTCATACAAGATTAGGAGATTTCTCCGGGGAGCGGCACACAGCGATGGAAAGGCAAGGGTGATATGACGTATGATGCAATGCGCCAGGCGATATACAAGACGACGATGATGCTTTACGAGAAGGATCTCATCCGGTTATCCGCTGGGAACGTCAGCCTCCACGACGGTGAGGGACACGTCGCTATTACCCCATCCAACCTATGGTACGACAGGATGACCCCGCTGGATATCCCGATTGTTGATCTCCAACAAAACCTCGTAGACGGTCAAAGGACACCTTCTTCAGAGACGCCGATGCACACCGCGATTTACCGTGCGCTTCCCGAAATCGGTGGCATCGTGCACACACACTCCGTAAATGCCATCGCATTTGCGATGACTGGGCGCGAACTCCCTATAGTGTGCATAGAGCTCCTTGCAGTGGGAGGGCCTGTGCCAGTGGCTCCCTTTGTATGCCCGGGGACAAACGAGGCTGGTGAGGTTGCTGCCAGGATGTTTAAGGCGCAACCGGGGCTTAAGTGTCTGTTACTTCGCAACCATGGCTTGGTGGCGATCGGGGCTTCAATAGACCATGCTTTCGAGAACGCCTATCAGTTTGAAATTGGCGCGGAGGCCTTCTTTCGCGGTTTACAGGTCGGCTCACCAACCTCTCTCACGGAAGCCCAAATCGAACAGATCGAAAAAATAGCGCGCTTTTCGTGACAGGTCGGACACAACCCGACTATCCTCGCCACGAAGTGCATCTTTTATCTAGATACACGATGGCATCCCTACAGGGGTGGTGAAACGGATGGCATTTTACACCAAGATACCCTGTCCTTTATGATCAAGAATCCCGAAGCGGCAGATCGGATCCGAAGGTTCTCGGTGGTGTGCGCCTGAATCAGTGGCCGCCGACACCAGACTGGAGGGGGTCCAGCCTGGGCGGCGACCTCTATCTATTATGGTGCAGCGTGATTGAAAAGTAAAGGTAGATGCAGGGCTTTCCTGATAAAGTGCACACCAAACCCATCATCGTCGCTTTGTTCCACGAGGCGCCAGATCCCACCGCTTCTGCTTCGAGCGCCAACGAGAAAAAAGGATTCCTCATATTCCACGCTCAGACAAGGAGTGGAACATCTCACCTTAGTTGTCGTTTACAGATCCTTTCTTCTTCCCCTCCCCTAGAGGGGCAATCTGTCCCAACAAACCTATCACATCGCAAGACAGGCTGTTATGGGCTGGCGAAGTATTTCAATGCGAGCTTGACTCTGGTCTCAACATCCTGTGGCGAATCCGATGGAATGGATTGTAACGCTGTTTGCGCCTCGACCAGGCTGATGCCTAAAGCAGTAAGAACACCCAGGACTTCGGTATCCACCTCGCTTATCGCTATCACTTGCGAGTAAGGAACTTCGAGCCGATCCTTAAGATGAAATATGATCTTCTGGGCAGTTTTTTGGCCGATCCCCGGAACGCTCGCAAAGATGCCTGGCTGATCTTGGATAACAGCACTTCGTAACACATCAGGTGATAGGTGGGATAAAACCGCAAGTGCCAAACGTGGACCAATGCCACTTACATGGATCAGCACTTCAAAGAGCTCACGCTCCTCAGAAGTATTAAAGCCGTACAAGTTGATTGCCGAATCGCGCACAGCCATGTAAGTATGTAAAAACATGGGCTTTCCAATTCTTGTCGCTTCAGCCACAACGGAGGCTGGTACGGCGATGAGCACCCCCACTCCGCCAACGTCCAGGATGATTTCACTTTCCCCCACACGCTGCACGACACCCCGAATCGATGCGATCATCCCAACCCCTCACGGCGCGTGCGCGTTTGGCTGCTATGAATATGACAAATGGCGACCGCCAACGCGTCGGCGACATCGTCTGGTCGTGGCGTGGATTCTAATCCTAACAAAGTACGAACCATCTCCTGTATCTGTTGCTTATCCGCAGCGCCATAGCCTGCAACAGCTTGCTTAATCTCTCGCGGATTGTATTCACTGACCGGAATATCTGCTTGAGACAATGAGAGCAATGCCACCCCACGCGCCTGCCCCACACTAAGGGCTGTTGACACATTACGCTGAAAGTACAACTTCTCAACCGCACCGCTCACCGGCGCGTAGCGCTGGAGAAGCTGATTCAAATCGTTATAGAGATGCAACAACCGGCGGGGCATTTGTAGATCGGCAGGTGTGCTAATCACACCGAATTCGATCGCATCAAGCGCACCACCCTGCGTTAATCTTACCAATCCGAAACCGGTTCTTGCTGTCCCTGGGTCAATGCCTATGACCAGCATGCGGTATGTATTCCATGCTGGCGATGCTTAGGCAGCCTCAAGCATCGTGACCGCCTCATCGGTCACCGCGAGGTTGGAGAACACCTGACGCACATCCATAAGATCCTCCAGATCCTCAATGACCCGCATCACCCTTACTGTATCCTCCGGCGACAGTTCAATCTCGGAAGTTGGCAGCATACGCAAGGAGGCCTCATCGGGTTCGATTCGAGCTACCTTCAGTGCGTCATCCACCGCTTTAAAAGCCTCTATAGGCGCGATGATCTCGATATCATCCTCCCCCAAAATAACGTCATCCGCACCCGCCTCTACTGCGAGTTCAAAAATCTCATCTTGGTTAAGCCCTTCTGAATCAAGGGCGAAGTATGCAGCTCGTTTGAATTGCCAGGAAACCGCACCCGCATCCGCCATATTTCCACCAGCACGGGTCAACACATGCCGAAGCTCCGCCACAGTGCGATTGCGGTTGTCGGTTACTACATCGATGATCAGCGCGACGCCATTCAGAGCATAACCCTCATAATAGACTTGCTCGAATGTGGCGCCCTCCTTATCTTCACCTGTACCGCGCTTAATCGCCCGCTCGATATTGTCTTTTGGCATATTGAAGGATTTGGCTCGGTCCATGGCAAGCCGAAGACCGAAGTTCGTCTCTGTATCGCCGCCGCCTTCCCGCGCAGCGAGTGTGATCTCTCGCGCCATACGTGTGAAAATGGCGCCTCGCTTGGCATCATTGGCGGCTTTCTTGCGTTTAATCGTCGACCATTTGGAGTGTCCCGACATCGCTGTTCCTTCTCCGCCTGGCGACCAGGCATGTGGGTTTTCTTGGAATTCGCACCGTTAGTGCAGGATCATTATACCACCCGCTCACAACGCTCTCCAAACACCTCGCAGAGGCAGCCTCTCCCCTCCGCCAATTTAACTGGGTTAACTGTGACTACTCAGTGGATCGATTCTGCTATGCTTGCATGGAAAGGCGTGCACCCATCTCCCACTCTTCGGCCGGAAGCTTCAAATTTGCTTATTCACCGTCCACGGAAATTCAAACTATCAACCATCTACATGGAGGGGCTTGAATAAAAACATTCAAGAGCTAATGGCGTGAAACCTGGTCAGGTCAATGTCTACAACGCCAGCAGGTTCTTTAGCTTATGAAGCGTATCCACGCTTTGGCCTTTATAGTGGTTATTGGCATATACCAGGGTGAGCGCTCCAGCCGTATCCAGCGTACGGATGCGAGGGATCCATTCACGCAGTTCCGATTCGGAGTACGTGTAATCGTAGCGCTCCCAAGCATGTTCGTGCTTCCACCAGCGTTCTATATTACGGCCGTGAAAACGCACGTATGCTGGCGAGCTCGTAGCTCTCGCCACAGGTGGTATCAATCCTTTAAGGGGGGGCTCATCCACACAGCAGAAACCCAAACCCATATCCTGCAATTGTGTAAACGTGTCCTCTGAGATCCAACCGCTGTCTCGAAACTCCACTGCGACCGGAAGATCCGACAAACCCTCACGGAGTATGTTGAGGTATTCTCGATTCTCTGGTGTGGGATGGAAGGAAAATGGGAACTGGGCTAGAACACAAGCCAATTTCCCGGCCTCTACCAACGGAGCGATGCTTTCTCGATACACTTCGAAATCGGGCTCCTCCCGTTCGTGGGTCAAACTGCGATGCGCTTTAATAGAAAATGTAAATCCATCTGGCGTTCGCTCAACCCAGCCTTTTACGATCTTGGGTGTCGGCAGGCGATAGTAGGTGACGTTCAGTTCAACAGTATCAAACTGTGTCGCGTAGTAGGGAAGCCATTGCCAACGTGGGAGATCCTCCGGATACACTTGGCCAATCCAATCATCATAGGAGAAACCTGAGGTTCCAAGGAGAATCATGGCACAAGGACACCCGCCCCATCGATCCGACTATGCTTCAAATCGAATAAGGCTTCGTTTGCTTCGCCCAAAGGATAAGTCTGTACCGTGGCATGAACGGGAATTTCTGCAGCAAGATTTAAAAATTCCACACCGTCCCGATAAGTCGCATTCGCGACGCTGCGAAGTGTACGCTCACTATAAATCAAACTGTATTCCATCTCCGGGATGTTGCTCAGGTAAATCGCATTAATCGCTAACGTTCCGCCTGGGCGTAATTTCCCGAGGATGACCGGCACCAAATTTCCCACAGGGGCGAAGAGAATCGCCCGATCCAGGAGAGCTGGCGCCTGATCCCGGGAGCCTCCTACCCAGGATGCACCCAGATCTCGTGCTAAACGCCGATGTCCCTCGCTGCGAGTAAAGACGTACACCTCACATCCCCAATAACGTGCAACCTGAATAGCAAGATGTGCACTCGCTCCAAAGCCGACCAGCCCCAAACGCTCTCCGGGTTTGAGATCACATTGATGTAGGGAACGGTATCCGATGATGCCAGCACAGAGCAGTGGTGCGATCGAGATTTCGCTCAGTTCAGTGGGTAATGGGAGTGCGAAGCGCGCTTCGGCAAGCATGTACTCAGCATAACCCCCATCCACGTCAAATCCAGTGAACTCCGCCTCCGCGCAGAGATTCTCCTCCCCCCGTTCACAGTGCCCACACACGCCGCAGGATCGATACAACCACGGAACCCCCGCCCGGTCGCCGATAGCCCAACCTTCTACCCCCTCCCCCATCTCCGCGACGGTTCCAACGACTTGGTGACCGGGTGTGAGAGGGTATGCCTTTGGAATGATCTCACCCTCCACGGTATGGAGATCGGTATGGCAAATTCCACACGCTTGAACTCGAAGAAGTAATTGCCCTGGGCCGACTTGCGGCTCGGCAATCTCCATAAACCGCAGCGGTGATCGCTCGATCTCATCGGGTTGAGACAATCGCAACGCCTTCAACGAGTCCTCCCCTTTTTCAGCGAGACCTCAAGATAGGCTGCATATAAAGATCCATGCCACCACATCGCTAACTACAAGGGACCAGGCCATCTTGCGTCGCCCCTTACTCTCCGACCGGCGCTTCCGCAGCGATGAACGCTTCGGTCATCCGACGGGCGCGATCATCCGAGAATTGCTTGGGTGGGGTTTTCATGAAATAGGCCGACGGCTCTAGGATCGGTCCAGACAGCCCTCTATCCAACGCCAGTTTTGCACAGCGCACAGCGTCAATCACAACCCCTGCCGAGTTGGGGGAATCCCAAACCTCGAGCTTAAGTTCAAGATTGAGAGGAACATCCCCAAATGTGGTGCCCTCCATGCGGACGTAGCACCATTTTCGATCTTTCAACCATGGGACATAATCGCTGGGTCCAACATGAATGTCTTCGGCAGCTAATTTATACGGCAGCAAACTGGTGACGGCACCTGTTTTAGAGATTTTCTTCGACTCCAATCGCTCGCGCTCCAGCATGTTGTAGAAATCCATGTTACCGCCGAAATTAAGTTGATAAGTGTGATCAATCTTCACACCGCGCGCATTGAATAGGGAAGTCAAAACACGGTGTGTAATCGTAGCACCGACTTGGCTCTTGATGTCATCGCCGATAATGGGCAAACCGCGCTCATGAAAGCGCGCTGCCCAGTACTCAGAACTCGCTATGAAGACGGGGATGCAATTGACAAATGCACAACCTGCTTCGATGATTTGTTCAACATACCACTTCGTAGCCATCTCGGCGCCAACGGGCAAGAAGCTGACGACAACATCGGTATGGGTCTCTTTTAAAATCCCAACAATATCATCGGTCGGACCAGGCGCCTTTTCCACAATTTTCGAAAGATATTTTCCGATGCCGTCATGAGTCATACCGCGATGGACTGGAACGCCACTCTCGGGCACGTCAGCGAACTTAACGGTATTATTGGGGTAGGCAAGAATGGCTTTGCTCAAATCCAGCCCGACCTTGCCGGTTACGACATCAAACGCCGCACTAAACTCGATATCCGAGATATGGTAACCACCAAGATCAACGTGCATCAGGCCAGGTACTTGATCTGAAGATGCGGCATTTCGATAGAAATGTACTCCCTGGACCAATGCGGACGCACAATTACCTACACCAATGATTGCTACGCGTACTTTCTTCTTTACTGGCATTCCTGCCTCCTTGAAGCATTAGACAAACAGCACTTCATATTTTACAGCAACAGATATATAACCAGATGACCATCGAACTGTTCATAGAGGTGTGCTAAAATCCAAATTATCCTACAGGGATCTCGTTATGGTCGATCAATCTGCCTCGCCATCTATGACACAAAGGCTCGAACGACTACTCGAAATTAGCCGAACACTGACTTCGACGCTCGAGCTTTCTCCTCTATTGGAATTGATTATCGATGTTTCCTGTGAATTGACACAAAGTCAAGTTGCCTCGATCTTGCTCTTTGATAAACCTTCTGGTGAACTCATTTTCCAAGCTGTTCCCGGCCATCAACGCGAGAGTCTTAGCAATATTGGTGTTCCGCTCGACTCCAGCATCGCAGGTTGGATTTTTCAGAACGCAAAACCGATGGTCATCCACGATGCCGCTTCCGACCCGCGTATATTCCGTAAAGTGGACCGTAAACTCAATTTTCAAACGCAATCGCTACTTGGAGTTCCTCTTCTCATTAAGGAAAAACCTATCGGCGTGCTTGAAGCCGTAAACAAGCTTGGCGGTGGCAATTATACCGAAGATGACAAGGTGATACTAGAGACGCTTGCTGCGCATGCAGCGGTTTCTATCGAAAACGCCCGTCTTATGAGTGAACTGCAACAAGCGAATACGGATTTGATGCGACTAGACGGCATGAAATCGGATTTCATCGCCATCGCATCCCACGAGTTACGCACCCCTCTTGGGCTCATCCTGGGACATTCGACGTACCTCAAAGATGTGATCAATCCAGAACTCAAAGAACAAGCCGAAGTCATCATTCGCAGCGCGATGCGGCTCAAAGACATCATCGAAGATATGGCCACCATTGCCCACCAGGAAAATGGTCAATCGCGTATTCGCAGCGTGCCCTTCTCGATGAGCCAGCTCGTCGTCGAAATTGTGGCGCGCTTCAAAGGTGCGGCCGAAGAGAAGCATATCCATCTTGGTTACGATATCCCGGCTGATGACAAACTCATGATCGAAGCGGACAGAACGAAGATCAGCATTGCGCTCGGCAACTTGGTGGAAAACGCGATCCTGTTTACAGATGAGGATGGTCAGGTTGGGGTCAAAGCCGAAGCGGACGACACCCACTTGCGGATCTATGTTGTGGATACAGGCATTGGCATACCGCCCGAGGCGATGGAGCGGATATTTGAGCGCTTCTATCAAGTTGAATCTCACCTGACCAGGAAACACGGGGGCATGGGGCTGGGCCTGTCCATCGCAAAAGCAATGATCGAAATGCATCAGGGGGAGATCTGGTGTGAAAGCAAGGAGGGCACCGGCAGCCTTTTCTGCTTTACGCTTCCTTTGGAAGGGAGCCCATCGGTGCAAGCCTCTAAAATCTTCTACGGATCCTAAAACGCTTTCGGCTTGCTCGTTATCCGCGCATCGATTATAATCCTCGAGCTTCACGCGGGGCGTGGCTCAGCCCGGATAGAGCGCACGGTTCGGGTCCGTGAGGTCGGCGGTTCAAATCCGCCCGCCCCGACTATAGTCCTCACGGCTAGCCGATTTTGGTAGCCGTGAGGTCTGCGGTTTAAGGTGGATTTTGCTGGTGTTAAAGCGCAGTCCACAAGGCTCAAATCCGTGCGACCAGTATTTTGAGATTCGATGAGGGCTCCGTAAATATCAGGAACCGTAGACCTCACGGTTCATCAGCTTTGCTTGAATTTGCCAGCTCCTAATATACCCAGATCGGTATCCAATATTTGCGGTTGTTAATCCAATTCGATGACCACATGGCTCTGAACTGTGTGCCTCGTTGTTTCCAAAATTCCTTTGTCTGCACCTCAGTATCCAAAGCGGGGATCACACGGTTTGAACTTCTCCAATTAAATAATCTGATTGGATATATGAGCTGCCGGATAAGCGGAAATACCATTATTTTTCAGTTCGTTATAAGGTCTCACAACGGAAATGCTCATTGCGCCACTGGGAACCTAAGGTGGGATTTGAACGCCTTTGTCAGTCACTGTCTGTCTCTCAGACAGGCACATAAA
>CAYLOP010000027.1:0-4031 GCA_964385305.1 uncultured Anaerolineaceae bacterium
CGACCCTATGTATAAATACGCCATGCCTGTAAACGTGCAATTGCCGCGATTTATTGGCCCAGGTCTCGCGCAAGGTGTGTGGATTGGGGCGCGTGTATAATCGTCGCACGGGAGGACTCATGCTGCAGAGAATCAATCTATTGCTCACGCTCACGGCGCTTGCCTCCCAAATGTTATGCGCCGCATGTGGCGTGGTTTCTACTGGTGAGCCCGTTAATACCGTGGATGGCAGCATTTCTACGACAGAATCGGTCGATCTTGTTGCACCAAAAGGTGAAGACGCAGCGCCGGACGCTTCCGGTAACGGTGATAGCTACGCACC
Source organism: uncultured Anaerolineaceae bacterium (assembly GCA_964385305.1). Classification (GTDB taxonomy): domain Bacteria; phylum Chloroflexota; class Anaerolineae; order Anaerolineales; family E44-bin32; genus CAYLOP01. The sequence goes on from CAYLOP010000027.1 coordinate 323, forward strand.
GGGTGTTGAAAATGAAGCTGACCCCTCCGATCAGGCGGCGCTAGCGCTTGTAGCTGATAGCATCCTAGCGCGGATGAATGTGCGGCGCGCCATCGATGGGTTGCCGTCGATTGTCTCCCACGCCGCGTTGCGGGATATCGCAACGCTTCGATCTCAGGACATGGCCGCCCGGGGCTATCTCAGCCATCTGGATCCGATCACCGGTCACACACCAGCGGAAGTGATGATGAACACAGCGAGCTTCAGCGGCCGGTTGGCGGAGGTGGTTTTCGTCGCAGATCATTCGCTGGCCAATCTCCCTGCCATCACGGTTGCAGCGTGGCTGGAAAGCCCAGCAAATAGAACTGTCGTAATGAACCCTGTATATCACGTCGGCGGTGTAGGCGTTGCTAGCGGGGAGGAGGGATGGATCGTAACCATGGTGTTGGCCGAGCGGAGCCCATGAGGAAGGTACGCCGATGCGTAATCTAGAGCTGGCGGAGATCTTCGAAACGATCGCCAACCTGCTGGAGATCAAAGGCGAAGGCATCTACCGCGTCCTTGCGTATCGACGTGCAGGCGATGCGCTGCGCTCGCTCGGCAGAGACGTATCCGAGATTTGGCGTGAGGGAAACCTGGAGGAGATCCCGGGTGTTGGAAAGGCGATCGCGACCAAGATCGATGAGCTCCTGCGTACTGGGGAGCTCGCATATTACACTCGGCTTATTGATGAAGTCCCGGAGGGGCTGGTCGAAATGTTGAAGATCAGCGACGTAGGCCCCAAAAAAGCTGCTCGTTTCTGGAAGGAATTGGGGATCACATCGCTGAAAGGGTTAGAAGCGGCGGCCCGCGCTGGGAAGTTGCGCACCCTACGCGGCATGGGTGAACGATCCGAGGCACGCATCCTGGAGAGCATTGAATCGTACAAGCGACGCCAGACGGATCGCTTTTCAATCGGGCAGGCCTTGCCGGCGGCCGAGGCATTGGTTGAACAACTCCAAAAGGTCGATGGTTTAGAGGATGTGGCAGTCGCAGGAAGCTTGCGGCGGGGGAAAGAGACAATCGGCGATATCGATCTTCTCGCAAGCGCGGTCGATTCGGATGCGGTCATCGATGCCTTTCTCGATTTTCCTCAAGTGGGACGAGTGCGTAGTCGGGGGGAAACGAAAGTAAGTGTGGAATTGGATGATGGACTGGGTGTGCAGCTTTGGGTGCATCCCCCCGAACGATTTGGGAGCGCGCTGCAGTACGCCACAGGCTCGCAGGCGCACAACGTTCGCCTGCGCGAACTGTCGCGCAAAAAGGGGCTCTCACTTTCTGAGCACGGTTTCAAGCATGACGACGGAAGCGAAATCCTGTGCGCGCAGGAGGCTGAGGTCTATAAGATTCTGGGATTACCTTGGATTCCACCAGAGCTGCGCGAGGATCAGAGCGAGGTACAAGCTGGCCTGGAGGGGCGTCTGCCGCAGCTCGTCACCCTCGACGATCTACGCGGCGAACTACACGCACACACAGATTGGAGCGACGGCGCCGCGACACTGGGCGAGATGGTGGAAGCGGCTCAAGGTGTGGGCTTGGCGTACCTTGTCATTTCCGACCATTCCCAGAGTCTGGGCGTAGCGCAGGGGCTCTCAATTGAGCGCTTGTGGGAGCAGCGAAGACAGATCGAGAAGATGCGGGAGGACCTTGGGGATGGCATACGGCTGCTCCATGGGACCGAGGTGGAGATTCTAGCGGATGGGCAGCTGGATTATCCCGATGAGGTGCTCGCTGAGTTGGATATCGTGATTGCCTCCTTGCATTCGTCGTTACGTCAATCGGGAGCGCAGATCACCGAGAGATTGCTAAAGGCCATCGCGAATCCCCATGTGGACATGATCGGTCACCCAAGCGGTCGCTTGATCGGAAAGCGCGACCCAGCGGATTTAGATATGGATGTTATTCTGCGCGCCGCACTTGAGCATGGGGTGGCTCTGGAGATCAATGCTCATCCCGACCGACTAGATCTCAACGACGTCCATGCTCGTATGGCCGTCGAGAGTGGCTGCCTGCTAGCGATCAACAGTGACGCCCATCATCCCGACCACTTCGCGCTGCGACGCTACGGCGTGGCCATCGCAAGGCGAGGGTGGGTTGGACCCGAATCGGTCATAAACACCTGGCCTTTCAAGCGCCTCCAGCAATGGCTGGCTGAACGCGGTTGATTCCCCTCAGTAACCTCTGGCATCGCTTGGGGTTTTACCCTATAAGATGTGTTTATCGATTATATTTCGCTAGGAGGAGAGCTCGTGTCAAAGATTGCACTTGTCACTGATAGTTTGGCGTCTATGCCCGACGATCTCGTGCGAAAGTATGACATCAAGGTGGCGCCTCAGGTCCTTATTTGGGGGGAGGAAGTCTTTTTGGATAAGGTCGATATCCAGCCTACAGAGTTCTATCAGCGTCTCGAAACGGCGGAGATCATGCCTACGACATCGCAAGCCACATTAGCCGCGTTCAAAGAGATTTTTGAGCCGCTTGTTAGTGAGGGACTGCCTATTCTCGCCATTGTCGGCTCGACGGGGTTGACGGCGACGATGAACTCTGCAGAACAAGCCAAAGCCATGTTCCCGGAGGCCACGATTGAGATTATCGATTCGAAAAGCGTGGCGATGGCGATGGGGTTTCAAGTGCTTGCTGCGGCGCGTGCATTGGAGGATGGAAAGTCTTTCGATGAGGTCGTGGCGCTGGCGAAAGGCGCAAACCTCAACACAGGTGTTCTATTTGTGGTCGAAACGCTCGAGTTCCTGCATCGTGGTGGAAGAATCGGCGGTGCACAGCGATTCTTGGGTACGGCGCTCAACCTAAAACCCCTGCTTGAGCTCAAAGATGGGCGGGTGGAGGCGATCGAACGTGTGCGAACCAAAGCCAAAGCCAAGGCGCGCCTCCTGGATATCCTGGAAGAAAAGCTGGATGGCAAGACCAACATACGGCTTTCATCGCTGCATGCCAACGCGGAAGAGGAAGCAGGTAAATTGATAGAGGAAGCCGCAAAACGGGTCAACGCAATCGAGATGTATAATGCTGAGGTGACGCCAGTAGTGGGAACCCATGCTGGGCCCGGTACCGTTGGGATTGCCTATTGCTACGGTTTGTAATTTGGTTTTCAATCCACCTCGCCAATTGCGAGGATGGTAGCATCAAATCCAATGCCCATCGCATAAATCTCACAGCGATGGGCATTTGTGTGCAATACGACTCATAGAATTCTGCTTGTTTCATCGTCAGGATTTTTAGTAAGGGTAGAACGCCTTAGGACGCCATTCACCATACCCCACTTGCTGTCCAGCACGCTTGCAGCACGAGTTGCACGTAACGCGCAGCGGGCCGAGTTTGGATACTATTACTTATGGTAAGTTTTTTTAATCCCGATGGTATAATGTTTGCGCCTGGTAATTTGAACGTATGGGTACATTGATGGAAAACGCCTGTTTGCGCTATATAACCTATTTACGTGATGAGCAGGGATCTGCAAGGAATACCATCCTTGCCTATAAGGCTGACCTTCAGCAGTTTATTCACGTGATTGTGGCACAATCTGGGGGAGATACCACCGTGGGTGCAATCCACCCAGCTTCTCTCTCGAAATACGTGCACTGGTTGGCAAAGCAAGGTTATCGGCCAGCAACCGTGGCGCGTAAGATCGCTGCTGTTCGATCTTTCCTTGATTATCTCAAGACACACGAAGGCC
>CAYLOP010000027.1:4041-22394 GCA_964385305.1 uncultured Anaerolineaceae bacterium
TTTTTCCGAGGTGTTGCGCATACCTCCCGCACCGCGACATCGTCCAAGAGTGCTCACGAGTGAGGAATTACAAAATCTGCTTCAGGCCCCAGCAAGAGTCGATCATCCACGGGCGAAGCGCGACCATGCGATCTTGACGCTGCTGTATGCTACAGGCCTGCGAGTCGCGGAGGCAATCAATCTTCAGCTAAGCGATGTTGACCTTGACTTTGGAAAGATCCGCATCCGCACCTCCAGAGATACGAACATATCGCTCGGTGAAGCGATGGAACCCATGCGGCGATATTTAAACGATGGCCGCCCGCATCTCGCAAGAAGCCCCAGAGAGAAGGCGCTCTTCCTCAACCAGCGTGGCAAGCGCCTTAGCCGCCAAGGGCTTTGGCTTATTGTAAAACGTTGGGCGAACAAAGTGGGCTTGGAACACGAGATATCACCCCACACCCTCAGACATACCTTAGCGCAAGACCTCCTCAAGCAGGGAAAGACAAAGCGGGAGGTCCTGCAAGTCCTTGGTCTATCCAGCCCGAACGCGCTTTGGACCAGACGGGGTAAAAACCCGGATTAAGAACTGGAGAAAATCAATGGAGTTCCTTACGCTAGAGGAGATCGACGCGGCCGTTCATGCGATCAAGGCTCGCTCATCTGTAAAACCGCGCGTTGGGATCATCCTTGGTTCTGGTTTGGGAGAACTAGCAGATGGGATTGAATCCGCAGATCGCATCCCATCTATCGAGGTTCCGGGCTGGCCGCGTTCTACGGTTGAAGGGCATGCAGGTCAGCTCGTTTTGGGTACTTTGGAAGGGATTGCGGTTTTTGTCCTTAAAGGCAGAGCTCATTACTATGAAGGACATGAAATGTGGCGGGTTGGGTTGCCGGTACGTGTGATGCAGCGCATGGGTGCTGAAATCCTCATCGTCACCAATGCGGCGGGCGCTGTGGATCCGGCGTTTGTGCCGGGCGATCTGATGCTGATCACCGATCACATCAACCTGCTTGGGATGGCTGGACAAAACCCTTTACGTGGGCCAAACCTCGATGAGTTAGGGCCGCGTTTTCCCGATATGAGTCAGGCGTACGATCGGGAATTGATGGAATGGGCGAGGGAAGTCGCTACCGAAGCCGAGATCCCCTTGCGTGAGGGCGTCTACATCTGCCTCGCCGGCCCTGTTTTCGAGACACCTGCGGATCTTCGCTTTATGCGTGCGATCGGCGTTGATGCAGTCGGCATGTCCACCGTACCGGAGGTCATGGTTGCCCGGCATGGAGGGATGCGCGTTTTAGGTGTTTCTGGTATCAGCAATAAAGCTAATCTGGATGGGAATACGATCACGACGCATGAAGAAGTTCTGGCCGCAGGCCAGATCATCACACCTAGGCTGTCGGCACTGATCAGGGGGGTCCTTCGCCGGCTCTGATCTGTGGTTGCATGGAAGAGATACTTTTATTTATCGAGAAGCAGCGGACCTGGATTTACATTGGTATTGGTATCTTTGCGCTCATATATTCAAGCGCGACCTTTCGTGCATACAGGGACTTTCGACGAGCAGTTTTTTCGCTTGAGCGCGAAAGGGCAACGAACAGGTTGATTCGATCCGCGGCGATGCTGGCGCTTGTATGCTCCGGGTTGATCGCTACCTTCGTCATCGCGAACTTTGCGGGGCCAGCTTTGCCCGCTTCAGCGAGGCAACCTCCAATTCCGACGGTATCCTTGCTTGCAACAACATCCATGGATAGCCCAACTTCTGATGCGAGCTTCGCCACGGCAACACCGCTGGCTCTTTTGGAATCGGAAGGCGTGGGTTGTCTTAATCCGGATGCCACCCTCTCCTCACCACAAGACGGCGAATCGATAAGCGGCATTGTCAAGATCTTAGGTACAGCGAACACCCCGAATTTTGCTTTCTACAAGGTTGAGTATCGGAGCTTGACCCCAGATTCTTCCTGGTTGACGGTCTCAGCAGGGACGGTGCCAGTTTGTGAAGGCAAGTGTGACATCAGTGAAGAGCTCGGAAGCTGGGATACGAGCCTCGTAAGCCCAGGCGAATATGGTTTTCGTCTTGTCGTGACGGATACGGAAAGTAACGCGCCGCTTCCCTGTGAGATTCAGGTGCGTGTCCTCCCAGCGCAATAGGCTGTGGGTATTTTCCGCAGTGTGCGATCGAGATGCTATGTTCTGACTGATAGGAAGGTAGATTGGGGGCTATAGGGATCAATCCATGGAAGCAATAGCAATCCGGCATGCGGTATCCAGCGATATACCAACCCTGATGGCACTGGATCATGGGTACAGCACGGAACATGTTTGGCAGATGACATTCCAGCGAGGGGCAGGACAGATCGATGTGACTTTTCGAGAGGTCCGGCTGCCCAGGCCGATGCGAGTCGTTTATCCTCGCAACCCGGAACGGCTGGCCGATGAATGGACTCGGCGCGCTGTGATCCTGGTTGCGGAGCTTGACGAGGATGTGCGCGGTTATCTTGCGATCATCGAAGGGCCCGCCCCCGAGACCGCGTGGATCACGGACTGTGTGGTGGCTCTTCGCTATAGACGGCAAGGCATTGCCACGCATCTTCTAAAATCTGCGCGAACTTGGTGCCGGGAGCGCGGTATGGTGCGGCTTTATGTTGAGATGCAGAGCAAGAACTATCCAGCAATAGCGTTGTTTGGAAAAGCAGGGTTTGTCTTTTCAGGTTATAGCGATAACTTTTACCCTGACCAAGATATCGCCCTGTTTTTCTCGCAGGAACTCTATTGACCTGAAGCGACGTTGATGATTGAGACTTGGCTCTCGGTTCTTAAAGGTGCAAACCAGATTTTAAATGCCGGCAACGCGATCACTGCCTTCTCGCTGCTGCTCTATACCCTTACCTTCAACCGGAAAGAACGTGTTGCTCGATCCTTGGCGCTCCTACTAGGCTGTGTGACGATCGTCTACTTCGGCGATGTTCTCGCAAGCACAGCACACTCCGATGCGGAGATCGAGATCTGGTTGCGCCTTCAATGGATCGGGATTGCCTTTCTGCCCTCAACTTACCTTCACCTCTCCGATGCGCTCTTAGCGGCAACAGGGAGACCATCGCGTGGTCGTCGCCGCATGGTTGTGTGGGTCAGCTATATTCTCGGTGCAGCTAGTCTGGGGTTGGTCGGATTGGGAGGGTCGCTCGCCCGTGGATTGAATCATACAGATTCGACGGTTTATCTTCAGCCGGGACCGCTCTTTCCACTCTTTCTTGTCTTTCTCATCTTAAGCCTTAGTTTTGCCGGTATAAACCTATGGCGTTCCTTTAAGCGCTGCCTGACACGCTCAAGTAAGCGGCGAATGCGCTATCTCATGTTTAGTTCTTTCGGACCGATCCTGGGCTCGTTTCCGTTCTTGATGACAGTCGGACCCGTATTCGGCAACCATCAACTTCTATTCTGGTCTGTGCTCGTTCTCGTGAACGTATTGGTTGCAATACAGGTAGTCGTGTTGAGTTATAGCGTAGCTTACTTTGGTGTCAGTTTCCCCGATCGTGTTGTGAAGAGCCGACTGGCTCAATGGATCCTACGCGGACCGGTTGTCGCTTCGACTGTTTTAGCGGTAACAGTTGTCGTCAATCGACTGGGTCTATTGCTCGGCCTGGAGAACACCCGCGCAGTGCCTTTCGCGATGGTGGCTGTCCTGCTGTTGCTGCAATACATTATTACACTCATACGGCCAACCATTGAACGCTGGTTTTTCTACGGAGAGGACCGCGACGATATCGCGCGCCTGCAATTGTTGGAAGAACGGTTACTGACGGGCGGTGACCTGCGACAATTCCTCGAATCCGTTTTAAATGCATGTTGTGACGTTGTGGGGGTGGACTCTGCATTTATCGCTGTGGTTGGAGCGGAAGGGTTGGAGCTCGAGGTGTCGGTAGGCCCTGAAGATCCTCTTCGTGGGTCTGAAGAATTGTCTCCATTAATTGTCTCACAGGAGACAAAACGGTTCGAAAGCCTGGGCGCGGTTTTTTCATGGGATGTCTATTGGCTCATCCCCCTACGGCTTATAGAGCCTGAAGAGGTGCTTGGCATCCTGGGGGTACGCGCTCGGAACGAAGAGCCGAATTTCATGCCGGAAGAGGAAGCGAGCCTAAATATCCTCCTTGAGCGTGCTACCATCGCGTTAGCTGATCGTTTGCTTCAGCGAGAAGTATTTGAAGTGGTGGATCGCTTGGTTCCCCATGTCGAGGCTGTATTGCGAATGCGCGCTGCGGCTCGGTATGGTGAAGCAGAAATGCTTATAGAACCTGTGAATGGGATCCATACTGAGGATGAATTGGCTGCGTTTGTTCGAGAAGCATTGGGGCATTATTGGGGTGGACCACGACTGACACAGAGCCCGCTTCTAGATTTAAAGGTTGTGCGCCAGGTTGCTGGGCAGTATGATGATAACGTGGTAAATGCGCTGCGGGCGATCCTTCGTAGAGCTATTGAGCGTGTTCGACCCGAAGGAGATAGGCGTTTCACTGCGGAATGGATGCTGTACAATATTCTTGAGATGAAATTTTTGCAGGGCCGCAAAGTACGTGATGTTGCACTGCGTTTGGCCATGTCAGAAGCGGACCTGTATAGGAAACAACTTGTTGCTATCGAAGAAGTAGCGCGTGCGATCGCTGAGATGGAGCGCGATGCTGTCGCCACCATTCAGGGAAAGGAAGGGTAATTGGAATCAAGGCAGCATGTATGATGTTACAAGAGGAGTATCCATGTATAAATCGAATTCTGGATGCTCGACCATGTCGTTTTGCTTGATAGAGGTTTGAGAATGACAATCAATGATGGGTTCCTAGAGGAACGGGGGGAGGACGAGTCTCAGCCTGATGAGTCTTGGTGGGCAGCGGTAATGGAGGATGAGGATCAACATGAACCGCAGGCCTCACGACAAATGGGAGACCAAGTTGAACGGAGTGAAAACCTGGGTAAGCCTGAAGATTGGGAGTGGGCAAGATGTCTCTACGAAGAGGATGACACGATTGAACTCCCTGTGATTGGCTATAACCGTGGCGGTCTCTTGGTTGAGGCGCGCAGTTTACGAGGTTTCATCCCAATTTCTCACTTGGTCGCTATACAACCAGCAGTCGAAGAAGACGTTCGAAGTGAGCAGCTCTCCGTAATGGTGGGCACAAAACTTACACTGAAAGTCATCGAGTTCGATTGTGATCGGGGGAGACTGGTATTCTCGGAGCGCGCTGCGCTTGCTGGACCAGGAAAACGAGTCGAACTCCTTTCGTCATTGAGGGCTGGTGAATGTGTCTGCGGTAAAGTGACGAATATCACACGCTTCGGTGTCTTCGTTGATTTGGGGGGTGTGGAAGGATTGGTTCATGTCTCCGAGCTCTCATGGGGACGCGTCCGGCATCCTAGTGATGTTTTAAGGTGTGGAGAGGAAATTGAAGTCCAGGTTCTCTCCGTGGATCGAGATCAAGGGCGTGTGGCGTTGAGTCTTAAGGAGTTGCTTCCCGATCCTTGGATGATGGTAGAAGAGCGATACAATGTCGGTGAAATCGTCGAAGGTGTCGTTACCAACGTTGTTAAATTTGGCGCGTTTGTAGGCATTGAAAAAGGGTTGGAAGGTCTCATCCATGTTTCAGAACTAGGCGATGGAAGTATGCTCCACCCGAGAAATGTCGTCAGTGAGGGAGAGACGGTTCGTGTTCGTATTATCCACATCAATGCCTCAGAACGTCGCTTAGGACTAAGCCTACGCCAGGTATCTCAACACACGCATCAAAGCGAACAGGACTCACCGGAATCAACTGAAGATACAGATTATTTACCCTCTTACTAATACGGTCTGTGGGACGACTCTCTGGAGGTGCGCTTCCATAGCACCTTCTTTGAGATTCATCGTTGTGGAAGGGAATGGCAGAAAAACGTTCTAGATTGCCGAAGCGTGAATCCGGCGGCCAGCATCAGGCTGGAGTGGACACGCCCAAGTGGTGGATGTACCTCGAGCGTGCGCTTGTGTACGCCGATGATCTAGGTGCGGTTCTCCTGGTCGCAGCTTCCGTCATCACTTTGCTCGGAATCCTCAACCTGACGCATGGACATTTAATCGATCCCTGGTCGGATTTCATCCAGCGATGGTTGGGATGGGGGGCCATCGTGATTCCGGTCGCGATGGCAATCTGTGCAGCTGCGTTATTCTACCGCAGACAAGATCAGCCTTTCCAGGTAGATTGGCTGCGCGTGATCGCTATGGAGATGTGCCTTGTTGGATTGCTGGGGCTGCTCTCCATCCTCGATGGGTTGGATCTGCCCCGCGCCGAAGCCGGCTACGGAGGTGGGCTTGTTGGTTGGGGGGTTGCTACGCTTCTTGGGGACATACTTGGCGTAGTTGGGAGGGCGCTTTGCCTGCTCTTGATGACGCTTGCGTTCGGGGCATATGGTCTCGGTGAGGGGATCAAGCAATTCCAGAACTGGATACGCCGCCTTAGTCGAGGACAGCTCCCCCAAGGGGAAATATCCGCCGGGGAGGAAGCTCCATTCACGCTTCTAGTGCAGGTCGAGCCGTCCACTCAATCTGCCCCCAAACCTCCCACACGCTTGCCGCGCGAATACCGCAAATCCTTCAAAGTTAAAGCGCTTCCCGATGAACGACCTGTGAGACCGGCGAGTCGCCAGGAAAACCTGCCTCCTTTGGATATCCTCGTAGAGGGAAAGATAGCCCAGGTGACTTCAAAGGAGATAAATCTTGCCGCAGGTTTGATCGAGAAAACGCTTGCCGATTTTGGGCTCCCGGCTCGTGTCGTAGATTTTCGCACGGGTCCGACGGTCACCCAGTTTGCTGTTGAACCGGGCTACATCGAACATCTGAACGGCGATCGCAAGCTGCGTAGACAAAAAGTTCGGGTCTCCCAGATCTCAGCGCTTGCCAACGACCTCGCCCTCGCACTCTCTGCGCCGACCCTGCGAATCGAAGCGCCAGTTCCTGGGAAATCCTATGTCGGCATTGAGGTACCGAATCGGCGTCCCGCACAGGTTCGCCTCCGCACGATTCTTGAATCCGAAGCCTTCCAATCCATCTCCTCGCCCCTAACCATCGCGCTCGGACGTGGTGTCGCGGGCTCGGCGGTGGCTGCAGATCTTGCCGCGATGCCCCATCTGCTCATCGCGGGTACTACCGGCTCAGGAAAATCCGTTTGCATCGCGGCCATAGCCACATGTCTGGCGACCGAGAACTCCCCGGAGGATCTTCGTATCATCATGGTGGATCCTAAGATGGTGGAATTGCTACGCTTCAACGGCTTGCCGCACTTGTATGGAAAAGTCGAGACGGAATTAGACCGCATCCTCGGAGTCTTACGCTGGTGCACAGTCGAAATGGACCGCCGCTATCGACTTCTGGAAGAGGCGAAGGCGCGCGATCTTGAAGCCTACAATCAGCGTATACGCCGGAGACGGAACGGCGAACGTCTCCCACGCATTGTAGTCATGATCGATGAGCTTGCAGACTTGATGATGATGGCTCCCGATCAAACCGAACATACGTTGGTCCGGCTTGCACAAATGGCGCGCGCTACGGGCATCCACCTTGTACTCGCCACACAGCGGCCCAGCACAGATATTCTTACAGGTCTGATCAAAGCTAATTTCCCTGCGCGCATCTCCTTTGCAGTAGCTTCCGGCGTGGATTCACGCGTTATTTTGGACTCACCCGGAGCGGAGACACTTCTGGGGTCCGGCGATATGCTTTTTCTCTCCCCTGAGACATCCGCAACCGTGCGTTTACAAGGCGTGTACGTCGAGGATCGTGAGATCGAGGCACTGGTTGAATTTTGGCAGAAAGAGCAGGGGAGTCTCACAGAGAGTGTCACGGCGCCATGGGAGGCGTTGCTTGAACGGCAAGAGATGCTCGAAGATCGTGACGAGATTCTCGAGCAAGCGATCGAGCTCGTCCGCCGACGGCGAGAGGCGAGTGCATCCATGCTTCAGCGAGCGCTGCGTGTAGGCTATCCTCGTGCAGCCAGACTGATGGATGAACTCGAAGAGTTGGGTGTTGTGGGACGTTCCCAAAGTGGCGGAAGGACGCGTGAGGTGTTAATCGGCGAAGACGAGGATCCATTAGCACCAGAAGAGGATGACAATCATGCGACTTGACTCGTACCCTCACCCGCGTTAGCATTTGAACCAATTCCAGCTAAAGCAAGGAGCGGTCAATGCGAGCGGACGACACAGTCCAACCTGTTAGCCCCACCTTTACTGAAATCCTGCGTGTCAAACTCAAAGGGGTAGTGGAACCCGTTGCGCATATTTTGAATCGCCTGGGGATCGCACCCAACACCATCTCACTTGCAGGATTGGTCGGGAATTTTATTGGCGCGATGTTCCTCGCGCGCGGGAATTTCCTGGTAGGGGGGTTGATTGTGCTCGCGACGGGACCATTAGATGCGCTAGATGGGACCATGGCTCGTCTCCGTGGTGAGGCCACAGATTTTGGTGCATTTGTCGATTCCGTTGTGGACCGGTATATCGAACTGGTGATATTTGGGGGTTTACTTTTTTACTATCTCCATCAATTCGAGATGCTTCTATCGGCGCTGACCTTTATCGCAGCTTGCGGAACAGTTTTAACCTCCTATGTCAAAGCCAGGGCAGAAGCATTAGGATTTCATGCAAAGAGGGGCATCTTGACGCGTGCGGAACGCTTTATCGTATTGGCGCCCTGCTTGATTCTAAATCGGCCACAAATTGCGATCGTCATTATCGCCATATTCGCCAACATCACGGCATTACAACGCATATACTTTGTCCGACGTCAGGCTTATAAAGATTAGAGGTTTTCCTCATGCGATTTGACCCTTATGGCCTTCATATTGGATTCCTGTATTTTCGATATTACGGCATCATTATCATGCTCGGTGCGGTTGCCGCAGCATTCTTGGGAAGATGGATGCTTAGCAAGAAGGGGAAAGACCCAGAAATCGTGTGGGATGCACTCATATGGTTGCTGATCTTTGGGATCATCGGAGCTCGTCTGTATCATATTTTCACACCCTCTCAGAGCTTGCTCGACCAAGGCATCGATACGATGTGGTATCTTCGTCATCCCTTGGCCATCCTCACGACCTGGCAGGGGGGCTTGGGGATGCCGGGTGCGCTGATTGGCGGTGTGTTCGGACTTTACCTGTTTACCCGCCGACGTCAGATCGATTTGATGATGCTGCTCGATGCGGCATCGCCGGGCGTTGCCTTAGCCCAAGCTATCGGCCGCTGGGGCAATTTCATCAACCAGGAATTGTATGGACCTCCTACGGATCTTCCTTGGAAGATCTACATCCGCCCGGAGAATCGTATGCAAGGCTATCAATCCGCTGAGTATTTCCATCCGCTCTTCCTGTATGAATCGCTCTGGAACCTCGCGAACATGGCTTTTCTTCTGCTCCTATGGCGGAAGTTGGGCGATCGTTTGAAATCCGGCGATTTATTTCTGAGTTACTTGATCACCTATCCATTAGGAAGATTTCTCCTGGAGTTTATCCGGTTGGATTATGTTCCCATTTGGGGGATCAACTTCAATCAGATGTTCATGTTGCTTGTGGCTTTGGTGAGTGCGGGCGCGCTATTTTTCCGCCATCGCAGGAAAGGGAAGCCTGCCTAGAACACAAAACAAGCGCGTGGCAGCATTTGGATTTACTGATTACTGAGCGGGCTTCTTGCCCGCTCGTATTCTTAGTGGGACGCGTGGCTCATTGAGGGCACCCTCCCCCGATGCTATAATGCTTCGGATGGCATCGATGGACATACTGATCGAAACCGATGATCTGACCAAACAGTTTGGAACGCTTACAGCTGTTGATAGCGTCTCGCTGCGTGTGCGTGCGGGTGAGGTCTTGGCGTTGCTAGGACCGAATGGCGCGGGAAAGACAACGACGATCCGCATGCTGGCGTCCATCCTACGCCCTACAAGAGGGCGTGTCAAAATCCTGGGCTACGACGCTGCTCGAAACCCAATAGAGATCCGTAGATGTGTCGGGTTGCTTACCGAACAGCACGGTCTCTATACACGCATGCGCGCCGCGGAGTATCTTGAGTTCTTCGGACTTACGTATGGGGTATCTGAAAAGGAGATCAAGGAACGCTGTGAGGAGCTCCTGACACGCTATGGTCTGGATGCGGCAAACCATCTCCGACTGGGTCAGTATTCCAAAGGCATGCGGCAGAAGCTCGCGCTCGTACGTGCGATGATCCATGATCCGGCTGTACTTCTCCTCGACGAACCAACCTCTGCCATGGATCCCGCTAGTGCTCACCTTGTGCGTGAGAGCATAGCAGGGCTACGTTCAGAGGCACGAGCTATCGTCGTTTGTACGCATAACCTGCACGAAGCCGGGCAATTGGCTGACCGAATCGCCATCATCCATCGCGGGAGGATTATTGCCAACGGTACGCCCCAGCAACTTAAACACGATTCCATTGGCGACCCAATCATGGAATTACGTCTGGTGGGGTCGTTGGACGATGTGATGAACGTGTTGCCTCCCGGGTTGAAGATTGTGGCAACTGGACCAGGCTGGGTGCGTTATCAGGTCGCAAAGCCTGAGGAAGTCAACCCGATTGTGTTGCAGGCTATGGCAGAAGCTAGGATCCCTGTGGTGACGCTTTCAGAGGTGGAACGAAGTCTCGAAGATGTCTATCTTCGGGTTGTCGCCCATGAAGAAACGAACATGGGAGGAGCGGCATGATGCAGGTAGATCGTTTGCCGCTTCGGGAATTTTCGGGTGCCTGGATCCTCGCCAAGCGTGAGATACGCGATCAATTGCGCGATTGGCGGATTCTCACACCGATAATCATTCTTACGCTGTTCTTCCCTCTATTGATGAATTACACAGCCCGACAGGCAGTTGATTTTGTAGGGCGCTATGGCGCGCCCATCGTGGGGGAACGCTTGATCCCATTCCTTCTTATGGTGGTGGGCTTTTTCCCGATCTCCATCTCACTCGTCATCGCCTTAGAGAGTTTTGCTGGTGAGCGGGAACGGAGGTCACTCGAGCCACTCCTTGCGACCCCGCTTTCGGACAGACAATTGTATCTTGGAAAGATGATTGCCTCGGTTGTGCCGCCGCTTGCTGCAGCGTACCTTGGAATCAGCGTTTATCTGATTGGGTTGCTGATCAGCGTGGATTGGAATCCGCCGATCGTTCTCCTTGTACAAGTCCTTGCTCTCACGACCTTCCAGGCGATCGTCATGGTTGCTGGAGCTGTTGTGATCTCGTCTCAAACGACATCCGTACGAGCTGCGAATCTCCTGGCTTCCTTCATCATCATCCCTATGGCAGAGCTCATCGTCGCCGAAAGCATGGTCATGTTTTGGGGACGTTACAACGTCCTGTGGTGGATCCTGCTCACACTGGTTTTGATCGCGTTTGCATTGGGACGAATGGGTTTGAAATTGTTCAACCGCGAAGAATTGCTAGGGAGAGAATTCGACGTCGTGGATTTGCGCTGGATGCTGCGCCGATTTGCTCAGGAATTTATCGGTGGCGCAAGAAATCCGTGCATGTGGTACAAAGGTGTCTTGACAAAATCACTTCGAGACCTCCGAGCGGCGATCCTCATAACCGCTGTATTACTCGTGGCCGGATATGCGGTTGGTTTTGACCTTGCCAATACGTTCACGCTCCCCTCGAACATGCTGCAGTTGGATGCACTTGGTGAAGGCCTCGCGGAGCAGCTAGGCGCATTTGGCATGTTTACCGGACGAGGGATGGTCTGGATTCTTTGGAACAATATCCGCGCGTTAGGATTAGCGACCTTGCTGGGGGCTTTTACGCTCGGCGTCTTAGGACAAATCCTCTTGATGACACCCATCGGACTTACCGGATATTTCGCAGGGAACTTATCGCTCGCCGGGCAAGATACGCTGCGCTTTATTACAGCGCTGGTGCTTCCCCATGCGACTCTTGAGGTCCCCGCTGCTGTCATAACGGGAGCTGCAATCCTACGCCTCGGTCTGGCCGCGCTTAGCATTTCTAAGGACACATCCCTAGGGGAGGGAATTATCAGTGCGCTCGCAGTATGGGCAAGAGTGAGCCTCGGAATTGTGCTTCCCTTGCTTCTCGGAGCCGCGGCGATCGAGGTCTTTGTGACGCCCTATTTCGCAATTTGGCTTCTTGGTGGATAATAGTCGCGTGACAAAGTTAATGATCCTCGGCACCTCGTGGGCAGTGCCCGCACCAGGGCACGACAACACGCACATGGCGATCGTCGGTCAAGAGGGGACTGTCTTGATCGACTGTTCAGGTACGCCTAGCGTCCGTTTGACAGAAGCAGGGATTTCGTTCGAATCGATAACCGATCTCATCGTCACCCATTTCCACCCGGATCACGTTGGTGGAATCCCCTTGCTTCTCATGAATATGTGGATGCTCGGAAGACAGAAGCCTCTCCAGATCTATGGATTACACCATTGCCTTAAACGGCTGGAAGATGTGATGGGTCATTTTCATTGGGATAATTGGCCGAACTTTTTCCCCGTTGCATTTCACCGTCTCCCTGAGCGAGAGAACGTCCTGGTCATGGAGAAAGAGCACTACAGGGTATATTCAACACCCGTCCGCCATGTGATCCCAACCATTGGATTGCGGATCGAGCCAATTGGAAATGGGAGCACGGTCGCCTATTCCTGTGATACGGAGCCGTGTCCTTCCGTTGTACGGCTGGCGAAGGGTGCAGACGTACTTATCCATGAAGCAACAGGCATGATTGTGGGGCATTCCTCAGCTTCACAAGCCGGTGCAATTGCGCGTGAAGCCGATGTCTCGCGTCTTATACTCATTCACTATAAAACCATCGAGGATCAAGGAAAGGACCTGATTGAACAAGCAAAGGGGACATTCTCAGGCGACGTAGCGTTGGCACAGGATTTTATGCAAATCGAGATCGTATGAACCCAGAGTGAATATTCTAGAGGTCAGGATTCAGTCGGACGTACGGTGACGTGGAGGTAATGGAAGGCACCGCGCGATGGGATCAAGTTAATGACCTCTTCGACCACAAATTCGCGCTCACCCAGTTGGATCAACTCTCCTGGCTTGGGGCGTTTTTTTGTACTTAAGATGGCACCAGGATGTTTCTCCCCACGTACGACGTAGCTGACTTTGTAATTCATAGACACAGTATTCACCCTCAGCGGTTAGCTAAGTGACGGTGACGCAGTTTGAAAGAGAGGTCAGCAGCAATGTTACGCATTACGATGTAGCCTAGATGATGGTTTTGATCGCAAAGGCGCTCAAAAGCCTCCCGGTGGATTTTCAAGACGATGGTTTCTTCTGAGAGTGCGCGAACAGTAGCAGAGCGGGGGCCACGGTCAACCAAAGCCATCTCACCAATGATTTGTCCTCGACCTAGGTTGACGATTGCGCGCGGGGACGGATCGCTCTGTGATCCACTATGCACTACTTCTACAAACCCATCGAAGATAATGAACAGCTCATCGCCAGGCTTGCCCTGCTCTGTGATCACGTCACCCGCTTGGTATATCCTTTCTTCGCAGATGCGTGCAACGTCATTCATCTCGGTCGCTGAGATACCCTCAAATAGCTCAACGCTCTTTAGAACTTCAAGAGGGTTCATAAGGACCTCCGTCAGTCTGTAGCAAATGTATTGGTATCATGCTTATAATTATTCTACAAGAGGTTTCCAGGAGCACAACTCAATGGGAGGGCACAAATTTCGCCGGTTGCATTCGCTGTGGTAGAATCAAACGGTGTCCGGTTTTCACTTCATGAAGGTCTTTTTCCGATGACAGAAAAACACAAACCTTTCGATCAAGTGCAACTGCGGTCTTCATCCAATGATGATCCATGGTCGGTGGAATCCGGGCGTTCATCCGGGTGGGGACCTGTTCGCAAGTCTCATGTTTGGCGACCGCCAACCGATGTCTTCGAAACAGAAACGGCGTATAACGTCGTTGTTGAGATCGCTGGTATGCGTGGCGCACAGTTTTCCGTAACTTTCGATCGACGGATACTGACGATCCACGGGACACGGACTGCTAAAAGCGCTCGGAAAGCGTACCATCAAATGGAGATCGATTATGGGGAGTTTGCAACAGAAGTCGAGGTCTCCAATCCGGTTGACGCTTCGGGAATTGAAGCCACCTACAGTGATGGGTTCCTTCGAGTAATATTGCCGAAAGCTCACCCTAAGAAGCTCCCCATTACAGATTGAGAATTATATTGTCGAGTGTTAGGACATCCTATGTCTCTTACTCATAAATCTCATCGTCGTTCTATTGATTCGAGCGACGATATCAAGCTTCATCCATGGCAGCACCTCTTTGACAAGGTCGAAGAGGAATCATCCTCCATAATCCCTGTTCAAGATGATATGGATGAAGGAAGCGTTTCCCCAGTGGATGTTGAGTCCTCGAAGATACCAGAGGAAATCGCAATTCTCCCTCTACGGGGCGTGGTTGTGTATCCGCACACGGCCTTGCCGCTCACAATTGGGCAACCGCGATCGATCCGCCTCGTCGATGATGTTGCCGCCGGTAACAGGCTTATTGGGTTGGTGGCCTCTAGGAAGCCTGAGCTTGAGACGCCAGGTCCAGAAGATCTCTATGATTATGGCACTATAGCTGCCATCCAGCGATTGTTCCGTGCGCCAGACAATACCATCCGAATGATTGTGAGAGGGTTGGCGAGGTTTAAACTTGGGGAGTTTACTGCGCTTGAACCCTACCTTGTAGCAAAGATCCATCTTGCCCCGGAAGTTGTCGAAGATACCGTTGAGGAAGAAGCACAGGTGCGCGCGGCAAAAGATCAATTCCAGCAAATAGCAGAGTTGGCGCCCTCTTTGCCTCGGGAGATCCTGGGAAGCGTCTTGTTACTGGATGATCCGCTTCATGTCGCCTACACCATCGCGAACTATCAACGCATGGATCTGGGAGATGCGCAGCAGATCCTGGAAGAAGATTCGACAAATGCCAAGCTTCAGCGTCTGAATTCACTTCTAAGCCGAGAGGTGGAGGTACTCTCGCTTGGGCAGCAAATTCAGCACGAAGCTCGCACGGAGATCGAAAAAGTACAACGGGAATACTTTTTACGCGAGCAGCTGAAAGCCATCCAGCGCGAACTTGGCGAGAGCGACGAGCAAGCAGCCGAAGTGGAGGAATTCCGAAAGCGGATCGATTCCGCGAATATGCCTGAGGAATCGGAAAAACAGGCCCGACGTGAGCTCGATCGCCTGGCACGACTCCCTACCGCCGCAGCGGAGTATGGTGTCATCCGAACCTATCTCGACTGGCTGGTTTCTCTCCCGTGGTCTGAAATTACCCAGGATAATTTAGACCTCTCGCACGCTCGTGAAGTGCTCGATGAAGACCACTATGGTTTGGAGGATGTCAAGGAGCGAATTCTTGAATACTTGGCAATTCGCAAGCTGAAGTTTGAACGAAAAGACCAAGTGCTGGATTTGCAGGAGGATCTTATTCGTCAGGAGCGGGAAGGGGTAATCCTATGTTTCATCGGTCCACCGGGTGTGGGGAAGACATCCCTGGGTAAATCCATTGCGCGTGCGATGGGGCGCAAATTTGTGCGCATTTCTTTAGGTGGGATACATGATGAAGCAGAGATACGGGGCCACCGTAGAACCTATATCGGCGCGATGCCGGGGCGGATACTTCAAGCGCTGCGTCGTATAGAATCCCGCAATCCAGTTTTTATGCTGGATGAGGTGGACAAGCTAGGACGTGATTTTCGCGGCGACCCAGCCTCTGCACTTCTCGAGGTACTTGATCCCGAGCAGAATCGCGAATTTAGGGATCATTATTTGGAGGTCTCTTTCGATCTATCCCAGGTGATGTTCATCACAACCGCGAATTGGCTGGAGACCATACCCTCGCCACTCTTGGACCGCATGGAAGTTATCCGCCTTTCCGGCTACACAGAGCGTGAGAAAGTGGCGATCGCAAAGGGCTATCTCCTTCCTCGCCAGATTCGCGAGAATGGCTTACGCGCGGAAGAGGTGGTCTTTGCTGACGAAGCGATCCAGACGGTGATTCATTCCTTTACTCGGGAAGCAGGCGTCCGCAATTTGGAACGTGAGATCGGGCGTGTATGCCGCAAAGTTGCCATGCAGATTGCAGAAAACAAGATCAAAAAATTAGAAGTCACACCAGAGGTCGTGCGCGAGTTCCTAGGCAAACCACGCTATTTTGGCACCGAGGAACTCACTGAGCGAACGTCCGTGCCGGGTGTGGCAACTGGTCTCGCGTACACACCCGTTGGCGGCGATGTGCTCTTTATTGAAGCCACAGCTATGCCGGGTTCGAAACAGTTTTTGCTCACAGGCTCGTTGGGACAGATCATGCAGGAATCCGCTCGTGCGGCGCTGTCGTATGTTCGCTCGGTGTCAGACTCCATGTCTATCCCGAAAGAATTCTGGAACAAGCATGATATCCATCTGCATGTCCCGGCGGGAGCACAACCAAAGGATGGCCCCTCGGCTGGAGTAACCATGGCGGTCGCTTTGGCTTCCCTGGCGACAGGACGCCCCGTGCGTTCCGATGTGGGCATGACGGGTGAGGTCACCTTACGAGGCAAGATCCTGCCCATTGGCGGAGTGAAAGAGAAAGTGTTAGCTGCGCATCGTGCAGGACTTAAAACCGTACTTCTTCCACGCCGTAATGAGATGGATCTTGAAGATGTTCCGGATGAGGTCCGTGATGAGATACATTTTATCTACACGGATACCATCGAAGATGCTATTGATGCTTCTCTGGAAGTAAAAGCTAAACGGCGAACCCGGAAGTCTAGAACGGGTTCAACACGTAAGGCCAAGAAGAGCGGTTCTACGGCGAGCGCAAAATCTCAAGCTGAGGGCAAGAAGTCGGGAACCAGGCGTTCGACAAAGACCCGTAAAGTCACGAAATCTTAATGGACAGTTGTTCCGCGTTGAAAGGGATATCATTGTGCCAAAGATCTTAATCGTAGAAGACGACGTGACCATGTTTAGTTTATTAACCACCCTCTTGCAGATGGAAGGGTTCGCTGTGGCTGGGATTCGAGATTGGAGAAAGATCATTGAAACCGTCCACGCGGAAAATCCAGATTTAGTCTTGATGGATTATGTGCTCCCGGAAGTGGATGGGATTGAGATCATGAAGCAAATCCGCGCGCAGCCTGAGCTGTCGGATTTAAAGATAATGTTGACTTCAGGAATGGATGTTGCAGAGGACTGCATAGAAGCCGGCGCGGACTCGTTCATTCAGAAGCCATACACACCCGACCAACTCATAGATTTGATAAAGATAAACCTGGGTGGGCGAAGGGAAGTTGCTTGAACCTGCTAAACATGGGAGGAGTGTAAATAAGGTGTCGAAAAAAAATGCACGCCGCGGTTCTCGTCAGTGGCGTCTTGTTGATTTGCATATTCATACTCCGGCTTCGAGCGATTATCAGGAGCCGGGAATTTCGTATATGGATATATTGCGAAGGAGTGTCGAGCGCGGTTTGGACATCGTTGCCCTGACGGACCATAACACGGTCGCAGGCTATCGGAAGATGCGCGAGGAGATCGATCAACTTGAGCTCCTTGAGCGTCTCGATCGATTAAGCGAGGTGGAACGTAAGAAGCTTGGAGAGTATCGCAGTTTACTCGAGGAAATTCTTGTTCTCCCTGGATTTGAGTTCACCGCAACATTCGGTTTTCATATTCTAGCTATCTTCAATCCTGAAAAGCCCATACGCGAAATTGAACACTTGCTGCTCAACCTCAACATCCCAGCCGATCAACTTGATGATGGGTCTGTCACGGTTGGAGCTTCAAGTGATGTGCTGACCGCTTACCGTACGATCGACGAAGCGGGGGGATTGGTCATCGCCGCTCATGCTAATTCAACCAATGGCGTCGCGATGCGGGGATTCGGCTTCGGCGGGCAGACGAAGATCGCTTTCACTCAAGACCCCCACTTGCATGCGCTTGAGGTCACAGACTTAAACCAGAAGGGCAGGCGGTCTACTGCAGCGTTCTTCTCTGGGACCAAACCTGAGTATCCTCGCCGGATGCATTGTATTCAGGGCTCGGATGCCCATCGTTTGCGAACCGATCCAAAAAACAAGAAGAATTTGGGAGTTGGGGATCGAGCCACGCAGGTTTTGTTGCCTGAACTTACATTTGAGGCGCTGAGGAGCCTATTCCTGAGTAATGACTTTGCTCGAACACGACCGCATTGGCCTGCGTTGAAACAGGAATTTGATTTCATCAACCAGGCGCGGGAAGAAGGTCCCAGCATCATCCAGGATTTTCATGAGAGCATGACGGTCCGAGGTGGGCGACTGTATGCGGTCATTGCTGATGCTTGTGCCTTCGCCAACACGAATGG
>CAYLOP010000027.1:22494-26612 GCA_964385305.1 uncultured Anaerolineaceae bacterium
GATACCGGCCTTGCTGTGCGCGATGAGATCGTGCAGTTGGTCTGGCGCGGACAGCCCGAGCAGGAAACTCTCGAGAAGCCCAAAGTCGAACCTGCGCCCATTGGGAAACCGCGTGAAATTGGCGTGCCTCCTCCACGGACCGGGGTTGAGGTTGTGAAATTTGAAGAGCGCAATGGCGTACGATATTACACGATGCGTGATCTACGCAATGGTAATGTCGTCACAAACGTTACAAAGTCGTCGGCTCGACGATTATGGCACTACGCCATTTCGGAATACATAAAATTGCCCAGCAATCTGAGTAAATCGCCGATTGCGTGGCAAGGGGATATCGGTGTCCTCAACGAACGACAGAAAGGGAAATCCATACGCTATGATCTGGCACAAAAGGCGCCGGAGGGGACGCGCGTTTACTTTGGCGTGACAGAAGATGGCATTCATGGCGAATGGAAGCGCCTCGTTGGGGGGGATCCCGACTAAGCGGAAGATCGGAATCTTCTCTGCCTCCCAGATTCCAGGGATGAAGCAGGGAAGATCCGTCATGACCTAAAACCTCTTGTCCGTTTATCCGTTCTGACGGGCAAGTTGTACATCTTTAGTGGATTCCGGGAAGCAGACGGCGGGGTTTGAGGTGAAAGAACTTTACCAGCACACGATGGCGTAAATTCACCTCATGAATCTACGTGAATATCTTCACCCCCCTAACCAAGAATCTCGATCCACATTAAGTTCCATCCGACTGGTCAAGCAACGAACGCATCGGGGAGGTTCTCCCATGAGAGTTGGTGTGCTTACAATATCGGATAG
The DNA here is from genome assembly GCA_964385305.1 of uncultured Anaerolineaceae bacterium. Taxonomy (GTDB): domain Bacteria; phylum Chloroflexota; class Anaerolineae; order Anaerolineales; family E44-bin32; genus CAYLOP01. The sequence continues at coordinate 23,302 of CAYLOP010000027.1, forward strand.
ATCCTCCCGTGGCGAACGAGCAGATCTGTCGGGACCGCTTCTTGTTGAGAAGGTCGAAGCACAAGGTTGGGAGGTTGTCCGGAGCGATATTGTGTCGGATGATCAACTTGAAATTGAACAGCTGCTACGTGATTGGGCGGATGCCGGCGGTGTCGATCTCATTCTCACAACCGGTGGAACGGGTTTTTCTCCCCGCGATCGGGCGCCAGAGGCGACCAGGGCCGTTGTGGAGCGGTTCGCGCCCGGGCTTGCGGAGGCGATGCGAGCGGCAAGCTGCCAGGTGACACCACATGCTATGCTTTCGCGCGCGGTGGCAGGTATCCGGGGGACGACGCTGATTGTCAATTTGCCGGGGAGTCCAAAAGCAGTGCGGGAGAATCTCGCAGTGATCCTTCCAGCTCTTCCGCATGCCATTCAGCTTCTCTCAGAGCAACCTGATTCGGATGCAGGTCATCAGCCACCAAGAAAAAGCATGAAGATATAAATCGCTGATTGAATATCACCAGGAGTCATATCATGCGATATTGGCAGAAGGTGTTATACGCCAGTGGATCCTTGGCCGTTGCGCTCTCCTATCAAGCTTTCGGCACGTACATTCAATTTCTCTATATCGACATTCTTGGTTTGAAAGCCGCCTTGGTGGGCATAGGTTGGGGATTGTATGGCGTTTGGAATGCGATCAACGACCCGCTAGCAGGGTATTGGTCGGACCGCACACAAACGCGTTGGGGGCGGCGCATCCCCTGGATCGCTGGCTTCTTTATCCCTCTTGCACTCTCCTTCTACTTGCTCTGGGTGCCGCCAACACCATTGGTTAAGGGAGGCGAGATGCCTCTCTTTGTTTATTTCATGGCGCTCGTACTCATCTTCGATTTGCTGTGGACCATTGTCGTCATGAATTGGACCGCGCTGTTCCCCGAGATGATCCCTGAAGAGAAGGAACGCGCGACCGTTTCTGCGTGGCGACAAGTATTTACGTTATTAGGGTTGTTGATCGGTGTTGGGCTGCCGCCTATCCTGGCCGGGGAGGATTGGGGAGGGCGCGGTCCGATGGCACTCATGTTGGCGATTGTTACGGCCATTTTCTTCGGAATCTCACTGCTTGGCAGCCGAGAGAAGCGAGAGTTCAGCCAGGAACCAGCCTTACCACTGACCAAAGCCTTGCGAGCGACATTTGAAAATCGGGATTTCCGCTATTTCCTGGGTGCTAATCTCTCCAAGGAATTCATCTTCTCCATGCTAACAGCCACGGTCCCTTTCTACACGAAATATGTCCTGCTGCGAAAGTACGCACTGCACGGCGACAAATTGGATCGCGTCCGTACAAAAGTACGCGAGTTGCACCAGCAAAGAGCCATGCGTGTTCAATCATGAGGTAGGTGGGCACCATGGTGCTAGAAAGCCGCGAGAGTTCGTCACCGATTATCACCCGTGCAGTAGCCGCCGGTCTGCTCAATCGCACATTTGATGCTCTCAACTTGCCTTTGTGGCAGAAAGCTGGCCTGACTGTCTTGAGTGTTTTTCCTCCTGCTGTGGCACGCCGCGTCGCACAGTGGGATATGGTCCGAGGTGCATTGGATCAGGATCAAGTGGAGGAGCTAAGGGTCGAGCAATTGATAGCGGAACGGCTTGCAGACTATCAGTCACTCGCCGGCCAATTCGATTCTGTCGTCATAGGTGCGGCGCTAGGAGGCGCCGCTGCGCATCTTGCCCTCGCAGTTAATGCGCTCTTTCTCCCGCAACCCTTTATCCTGAGTTTTCACGGCGGAAGTCCGAATGATGAGGTCGGATCTCACTTTGAGCGATCGCGTTCCATCGCGGGCAAGATTTTAGCGAACAATAAGGGTGTGCTGGCCGTCGGCCATTTTGATCCGATCCATGATGGGTGGTTGACTCGGAAAATTAATCACCTCCGCTTGAAACTCGTCGATCTACCGCAAGGTTATCGAGAATTCCTCCGGCGAAAGCTTCGACCTGGAGGCAGCATTCTCTATCTAGATTGTGGTGCGAAGTGGCTACAATACGAGCTGGGCCCGAGGCATGTATATCAAATTGGGGGGTGGGGAGGTATTCCCGCCGAGGAATTTCTGCGCGGAAGTGTGCGCATCGATGACATCCTCGCAACCCGAGGCTCTCCCCATCGAGGTGGGTGGCGGGTTGAAGGGATGGAGCCGCGCGAGCGCCCGGAATCGGAGTGGGGGAGCGAGCCGGGGTTGGGTTCCGCGTTAGAAACCTTTGCGGCGGAGAACGGATTCCAGTTCTTTCGGATTCGTCTACCCCATCCTCACGACTTTTCTCGGCTGGCATATCAAACCTACATCGACCTTTGCCATGAGAACGAGATCGAGCCCCAAGGGGTTGTAGTTGAAACCTTCACACAATATGACCCAACAACGGTGCTGCGGGGTGGCCTCCTCCCTGTTTGGCTGATCTTCAACACGGATGACAGCCGTGCGTTCTTATCGAGTTGCCGGCCATCTTTTCCGCCCTCGAAGCCGGTTTTCTTCAGCGGATTGGTGACGCTCTCCCGCACGCCGGACATGGTTCCATGGAGCGGATGGGTTGAGGCACTCGATGGGTTGGATTGGGTCAATATCGGGGTACGCCCGCATCGTTATCCCGAAGACATGATGGCGCTCTGGAGCTGGCCAACCAGGCTGCGAGATTGGGTGGCGGCACATCCCGCACCCTTGAAGAAACGTTTAAGGGTTGAGGACTTAATGGAGATCATCAGCCGTCTTTGAGCGGCGGAGGTGGTGATTTGAGTTCTGTATCAACCATCAGGAATTCAGGTAAGTTTTTCCGTAGGGACACCGTAATTATTTGCGATGTGCCTTTTTTTTCTAAAAGTTCAATAGCGATTATTCCATATAGCAGGTCAGAGCGATTTTTATTTATGCGACTTCGAATGTATATTAAATTGCTGTGTATCAAGATCCTTGTTTCGATAAATAACGAGCTGAAGTAACTCTTATATGAGACCTCCGAGGAGGAGAAAATGAACTTGAAGGAGCGTGCGAAACAAGCCCTTCTACCAATGTTGCTTGCGTTGGTCGCGCTGGGTGCACTCGTTGGTGTGATATTTGCAGTCTTAGATACTTTTCCTCCCTATACGCCGTTCCTCGGGCGCTATCTGCGTGGGCGTATCGTATTGCCTGCTGTGGCTGCCATCGCCGGAATTGCGTTGGGTGTGCTGCTGCTTCGAAAGCGTAAAGATTTGGTCATTAAGATTTTCCTGGGTGTCGCTGCAGCGGCTCTCCTTGGCGCGATCGTTTCAAGCACTGCAACGGCGCTATACCAGCGCAATTGTA
>CAYLOP010000028.1:0-26207 GCA_964385305.1 uncultured Anaerolineaceae bacterium
TCTTGTTGTCGTGCTCCTGCTCTTTGGGCCAGGTCGGTTGAGTAAAATTGCGGGTGAACTTGGTCGCGGCATCCGAGAATTCCGCAGCGGTATCAAAGATCTCGATGACGAAAAGGAGAACGAGGAAGCACCGGAGAGCGAGGAAGATTCAGATCAGATATGACTTGGGCCCGGCTTCATCAAACTATACAAGAAACCGGCTGAAAAAGCCGGTACTGTCGTTTCACACCTCATGGAATTCCTACCGCAGGAGTTACACCTCACCCACGTTACCCCATCGACAAGTTACGGTAATGAGCGTAAAGCATCGCAATCCGCACGTTGCTGGATTTCCCCCTCCTTACCAGCGTGACACTTGCTTAAAGAACTCCGTCGTCATGCGTGCCGCGTCTTGCGACAGTTGATGATCCACATCTTCAAGAATATGCAACCTTGCCGGGTAGCCATAAGAAAGCATCGCATCCACATAGGATTTGGCCGGCTCGACGCGTTCCACATCGCGTTTGCCCACAGTGACAAGGACAGGGATATCCATCGCTTGCGATGGAATTGCCGGAAAAGCTCCCGCCGATATGACGGAGACGGCACTCACCGCTCCCGGATAGCGGTACGCGTATGCCAACGCGAATTCGGCACCCGCAGAATAGCCTGCAAGAAAAAAGCGCTCCTTTACCTTGTATTGCTGATACAGATCGCTGAGTACGCTTGCAATAATACGCTCGCCCTCCAATGTGGATAGTGAGCTGTCCTTCTCGGGCATTGTGGGGCAAATTAGGATGAAACCAAAATCATCTGCGAACGGCTGCCAGGTTTGAAAGCAATCAGCCCCAGTTTCATCCTCACCATGCAATCCGATAAACAAGGGCCACTCGCCCTCGCTGGTATATTTCTCGGGTACATACAGGTAATACTCATTGGGACTTTCCCGGCGGTATTCGCTGTAGTTTCGAAACAAACCACAACCGCCGAGAACGCTCGTAGCTATAGATACAATAATCGTGATCCGCAGAAATCGCAGGCTCATGCTAGTTTTCTGGTATTTTAAAGATGTCTTGAATATTCCCCGACGTATCACGCAAGGTGATCACCTTGCCTGGTAAAAGGATAGCTTCCTCAAGCCCCCAATATAAGTCGATGGACGTGTCGGACCCACTGCCGGTATGCACATATACGGCTCCGGTTGTGTAGAATGTGAAGGCTGGGAAGGGATAGACATGCCCCTCGCCATCATCCATAGTCCACTCTGCCATCGAAACTTCGCCTCCACTATTCAATAACCGGATCGATTCCCCGTCGATATTTCCAGCGTCCTCCACCCCGTTAATAAGCACCTGTGCCGTGGAAGGGATAGGATTCGGCATGCTTGTTTCCTGCGCTGCACTCGGAGTATTTTCCGCGGCTGGCGAAATGCCACCGGGCGCTGTACCCACCGGCACGATAAGCACCTGGCCAGCAGACAACGAGTTGGGATCCTTGAGCCCATTAGCCTTCATCAATGCTTCCATGGACACGCCCAACTTGACCGCGATATCGGATAGCGTGTCCCCTCCCCTGATCATATATGTCACTGGGGTCGCAGACGCGGGTGTCGTAGGTGTTTTTGTGGGAATCGCGCTCGCAACTTGAGCAGCCACGTCGATCGTTGGGGTTGGCGACTGAGGCTGCGCTTGCCTGCGATGATCCCAGATCGCTAACACGATCAAAACCGTGATCGCCGAGACGATGATATTCAATCCCAAGAACAGATAATATCGATGATATGTCGTTCGACGCACGCTTCCCATTTGCGCGCATGGTATCACAGAAATGCAAAAAGCGAAATCGAGATCCTTTGGGTTTCTAGACGGTATCCGGTAAAATCTTTAAACGCCTACTAATTCTTTTTCTAACACAATAGAGTCAATTTTGACTCTTCATGTGTGACACACATCATAAACGCTATAAGAATTTCCAATGCCCTATCTTATCGACGGCCACAATCTCATCGCCCAGATAGCAGACATTTCACTCGACGATCCAAACGATGAAGCGCGCTTGCTATTAAGGCTACGATCCTTCTGCGCACGCACAGGAAGAAAGGTGTTTGTATACTTCGACCGCAGAGCGCCTGGCGCTCAAGACCCCCCTTCCGCGGGCGGCTTATCCGTGCATTTTGTAAAAACCCCTCGGACCGCTGACGACGCTATTCTCGCCCACCTTCGTCGTCTGGGACGTGAAGCACACAATTGGACTGTCGTTTCCTCAGATCGCGAAATCCAACAAGTTGCCAAGCATGCTGGTGCGCGAATCCTAACCGGCTCGGATTTCGCCAGATTGCTTGCCCCATCCGAAAACGTTGCGGAAGAATCCGAGAAGCCTGCGCCTCCATCCTCAAAGGAAGAGGTCGCAAACTGGGAGCGCCTTTTTCGGAATTCGGAGCGAGACGGTTAATCGTGCTCATCTGGAATTAATGATATTTCGGTCTAATTGGTGGTATTATAGGTGGAGGACAAACTTGAATATGTGAGACTGTGTCGGTATAAAAGTTTGTCTAGGGGGATCCTCCCTGCCGCCGACGTGCCCCCCCCCCCGCACAGGTGGTAGGCCCCCCGAAAGCCCTGAACCGCTGGATGCACCCCCACGTCCAGCGGTTCGTTATACATTTTCACCTCAGAGATAATAAAAGAGTGGCCTTGGTGGGTAGAAACTTACAGCGTCTCAAGGTTAGACTTGGAAGTCGATATTCTCCTGGCAGCGATTAGGCAGGCTTACGAGATTCCAGAGGGAAACGTACAAGAATCGTGGTCACATCATCGGTCGCGCCAGCATCCTTGGCGGCTTGAACTAGTGTCTCACAGGCTGATTGGGGGTCCTTTGCCTCTTGTATAAAACGCTGCAGTTCGTTTTCGGACATAACACCCCATAAGCCATCTGAACACAACAGCAAGTAATCGCCTCGCGGCACAGAACGCGCGGTGACATCAATTTGAATATTCTCGGTCTTCCCCATTGCGTTCCAAAGCACACCCCGATGTGGGCTTTCCAGCGCCTCTTCCTCGCTTATAGCTCCTGTCCCGATTAATTGTCGCACAAGCGAATGGTCCAAGGTGAGTTGCTCGACCTCATCTTCTTTGATGAGATATGCGCGTGTATCGCCAACATGTCCAATCATTAGGTAGTCGCCGAGCAGAAGTACAGAGGTTAATGTAGTCGCCCCACCATCCGCTCGTTCGATTACTGCGAGGTTCGCCTCTTGAAAGGCCTGACGCATGAGTTCCTCAAGCGGTTGATCATCCTCGATTGGATCGATCTCAAAAAGTCGTAGGAGAGCGCCCTGGGTTATTCTGCTAGCAACCGTGCGGATAGCGAGTGAGCTTGCTGTTTGACCATGTTCATATCCACCCAAACCATCAGCAACACAAAATAAACCGAAATCCTGAAGTCCATCATAACCATCCGCTCCACCAGTTAGAACAAGAAGTGAATCGTCATTCTGACTTCGTTCCACACCGCCAGCATTCGCCGCCCCTACTGCGACATGCTCATGCTTCTCGCTACGAATGTGCTCTTCCAATGACTGGGGATCGAGCGGAGCCGTTGCTGCTCGTTCAGGTGATGGTGCGGTGTCTCTACTAAAGATGCGCTTAAAAAGAGAAGGAGGTTGGTTCCTTCCTGCCATTCTCTACACCCCTCTTCTAAGTTTCGTTGAACACATTCTACAATCGGCTCCGAACAAGAGCAAGCACAAGCTCATTTCTTTGATAGGGTACGAAAGTCCTGCACATACACCCGAAAAATTAAAAGACCGGTGGATTGCGGTCTCTTGATGGGCCCGGCAGGATTCGAACCTGCGACCAACCGGTTATGAGCCGGCCGCTCTAACCACTGAGCTACGGGCCCTCGTTAGCCTATTTTAACAGACCAATCATCCCAAGGGTAGGCTGGCGCGCATAACTTCCATGCGTGTTTAGATCCCTTCAACTCCTAGCGACTCCACCCTCGACGAAGAGGATGAAGCAAAACCTACCACGATCAAAAAAAAGATAAGACCACCTTTTGGGCGGTCTAGAGCGGGCGACGGGATTCGAACCCGTGAATGTCAGCTTGGAAGGCTGATGCCTTACCACTTGGCGACGCCCGCTTGTAATCGCATTCTACTTCTAGGATCGGTAGAGGGTCAAGCCGAACCCAGGTTGGGAAACGCTCACCTCGCGCGCGATCTAAAAAAGAGGTAATCCCAGGTTGTCGCCTTCCCCCTCACAGCCTTCGGCTACAAGTGTTTTGCTTTGGTTATGGGTAATTAATCGGACGGGTGCAAAGACTTCAAAATCCCCTTCCAGCGCTGCACGGCGACCGGTGACGACGTGCTTGTTCGCTCTCAGCCGTTCTATTAAAGCTTCTCGATCGAGGAGCACCTGGTCGCCCCAAACAAAGCCTCGACGCTCATAGCCCCTGACCTTTGAGATTCGATCACAGGAGCCATTGTAACGGACCGCTACTACGACCACATCTAGTTTACGAGCTAGACGAGAAACGCGCTTTCCCCGCACAAGGACCTCCTATGAATCGCGCAAGGATAATAAGTCGGGGTGGGCGGACTTGAACCGCCGACCCCCGCGTCCCAAACGCGGTGCGCTACCATGCTGCGCTACACCCCGAATTAGCATGAGTATAACGGGCGACCTGCGCGAGGTCAAGATGGATGGACTAACCTCGTCGGCAGCAACCTCTCCATTGCCATCATGATCCGAGATAAGCGATACCTTGAACCCTTTACGGCATCTTGAATGTTTCTCGCCGCCTTGAATGGTTCACGTTACATTAAAAGTTAAACACGCGCCTTTCATGCTCCCAGCGTGAAGCTCAATAAAAAGGAGAAGAATGCACGTGTTAAAACTGATCGCAGACTGCCGGCAAACCGCTATTGGAGTTGACGCACAACCAGGACGACTTTACCCTGCACTTCAAGCGATTCGGGGTTATCAATGATAATGGACTCCATAGTGGGATTCGCGGGTTGCAAGCGGACTTTATCTCCCTCTCGGTAAATGTGTTTGAGCGTGGTCTCTTCCTTATCCTTCAACCAAACGGCGACCATATCGCCATTGCGCCAATCCGGTTCGCGCTTCATGACAACAAGATCGCCATCGTTCACCATCGCGTCGATCATCGAATCCCCGCGGACTTCGAGCGCAAACAAGCCCTCCGTGGTGCTTAGAAGGTTGCGCGAGATCTCGATCGCCTCGTCCGGCCCAAAGATATCCGCATCGGTACCCGGCATCGGAACGGGTTCGCTAGCAAATATACGGCCGACCTTCTGCACACGGATGGCATCCCGCACTCGATCGGCGACGTGCCCAACTTTTTCCGTGAGACGAATTCCTCGCGAGACATTTTGATCTCGATCCAGGTGCCCCGATTCAACCAAGCGATTGAGATTGTAGTTGACAACTGATGTGGATGAGATTCCCACAGCCTTGCCGATCTCGCGTATCGAGGGCGGATAACCACTCTCGGTGGAGAACTTATGGATGAAATCCAGCATGCGACGCTGACGCTCGGAAAGCTTTGTCCTCGCCATGACTGCCTCCTTACATACGCCTATTTTCCACATGTGAGCCTGTAAAATTAATCTAAGGCGCACACTTGTTCTGTATTGTATAGGAACATACGTTCTATGTCAAGCCGCTTCCCAGCCTTTCCATAGGCGATCTTGCCTATCCATACATCCGGAAAGTCACTTGAAACCATACAAAGTGCCCCTCGACACCTTCGGGGTGAGTAAATCCGCAAGAATTCCTAACTTACAGCTCCGAGGCTATCCCTAACCCGTCTTACCGTTGTACAATGGGCTCCACATCCCAATTTGAGAAGGTTGCTATGGATCCATTAAAGATACGCATCTTGACAGAGGGGAAGAATCTCGGCGGTGGCATCTTAAAAGTGGATGGTTTCATCAACCATCAGGTCGACCCGGAGCTTATGGACTTTTGTGGTCGTGAACTAGCAGCACGCTTCGCCACCGTCAACGCCACAAAAATCCTCACGGCTGAGATCTCGGGCATTGCCCCCGCTCTCACGACGGCGATGCATCTCCAGTTGCCTGTGGTGTATGCCCGAAAAGCGAAACCGATCACGATGCCAGACCAGATCTTTCTGACCCTCACCCCCTCACACACCAAAGGTCGCATGGTTGAATTGATCGTCTCGCCAGAATATCTAACCGCCGATGAGCGTGTCCTCATCATCGACGATTTCCTCGCTTCCGGGCAGACGATTAAAGGTCTTGTCCGCCTCGCACAGGCTGCGGGCGCAACGGTCGTCGGCATCGGAGCGGTGATTGAGAAACGCTTCGAGGGTGGACGTGATGTTCTTACCAGTTTGGGAGTCCCCATTGAGGCCATTGCCGTGATCACGGATATGAGCGACGGCAAGATTGTATTTGCGGACTAGCGGATCTTGGACGCGATTGCTATCCTCGACTTTGGGTCTCAGTATTCCCAGTTAATTGCGCGTCGAGTGCGCGAGGCCCATGTGTATTGTGAACTCTTTCCACACTTCACACCCGCCTCAGAAGTCCTGGCCCTATGCCCCAAGGGCTTCATCCTATCTGGAGGCCCAGCCTCCGTCTATGAGACAGATGCCCCACAATTACCAGATTACGTACTCGAATCCGGGCTCCCCATCCTTGGCATTTGCTACGGCATGCAAGCTCTTATCCACGTATTGGGCGGAAGAGTAGCCGCCGCATCCAAGCGCGAATACGGTTCAGCCGTGATTGAGACCATCGTTCAAAGCAAGCTTCTTCCCAAGGGAAATCGGCGTGTGTGGATGTCCCATGGTGACCGCATTGAAACACTCGCAACCGGCTTCCAAATAATCGCCCGTTCTGCGAATTCGCCGATCGCCGCCATTGCTAATCCAGATCAGAAATGGTATGGGATGCAATTTCACCCCGAGGTCCACCACACAGAAAACGGAGGTGAGATCTTGCGCGCCTTTGCAGTCGATATCTGCCTCACTGAACCTTCGTGGACACCAGAGTCCATTGTTGAGAAAGCCATCGAAAGCATCCGCGCCCAAGTTGGCGATGCGCTGGCTATCGCGGGGGTAAGTGGTGGAGTGGATTCCTCCGTCTCTGCTGCAATCGTTCATCGAGCGTTAGGCGACAAGCTCAGCTGCATCTTCGTCAACAATGGGCTCATGCGCCTCGGCGAACCAGAGATTGTCGTTGAAACTTTTCGCGAGCATTTAGGTGCCCGACTCATCGCAGTGGACGCCTCCGAAACCTTCCTGGAAGCTCTTTCAGGGGTAACAGATCCGGAAGCCAAGAGGCGGATCATCGGCGAGAAGTTCATCCGTGTATTTGAAGAGCAAGCGCGCGAAGTCGGCCAAGCGCGCTTCCTCGTGCAAGGCACGATCTATCCCGATGTGGTTGAGTCCAGCGCTCCCGAGAGGGAAGTCGCAGCTCGCATAAAAACCCACCACAATGTCGGCGGACTGCCGCCGGATATTGACTTTGATCTTGTCGAGCCATTGCGGTATCTCTTCAAAGATGAAGTCCGTCAGGTTGGTCTCGCCTTGGGCTTGCCTGAGGCGCTTGTATGGCGACAGCCCTTCCCCGGGCCAGGCCTCGCGGTTCGCTGCCTTGGAGAAACCACCTTTGAGCGCCTCAGCCGCCTGCGTGAGGCGGACAAGATCGTCACCGACGAACTTACGGCTGCTGGTCTCCTCCCCCGGGAGACCGCCCAGGCCTTCGCGGTCCTGCTCCCTATTCGCTCTGTGGGCGTTATGGGCGATCAGCGCACGTACGCGGAAACCGTCGCCATCCGTGTCGTCACCAGCGAAGACTTCATGACCGCCGATTGGGCCCGGGTGCCCTACGATGTGCTCGCTCGCATGAGTGGACGGATCGTGAATGAGGTGATGGGTGTCAATCGTGTCGTCTACGACATCTCGAGCAAACCGCCTGCTACTATCGAGTGGGAGTGAATTCACCTTCCCACGGTTCTACAACCAAACCAAGCTGCAGCGGTTCCGGTACAGCATCTAAGGACGGACAGCTAAAAACAAGTATCTTTTCTTATTAAAATGACCCTCCCGCTTAGAGGAGTAAGCGGGAGAGTCTGCCAGAGGGAGGCATTGGTTTGTAATGGCTGAGCAAAAGCTCATTGTTTGGATGAGTAATGTTGACCCCCAAAGCCTTTCCGAAGCCAATCCACTTATATTGGCCTCCCACAAGCATCTTACATTCAAATAGCGATTGGCGGGCAGAATTGATAGCTAATTGCAAGCAACCTATCGACCCTAAGTCCGGCGTGCTAAAATGTACGATATGCTTCACTACCTGCGATTGAAACTCGAATTTCTCTTTCCTCTCCTGCTGGCAGCTTGTTTTGTGAGTTTACCCGCAGCCGCCCAGATCAGTGCCTCTGTCCGTGTGTCAGCGCCAAATACAGATAAGTTCCCAAACATCACCATGTATCTCGCAATTCTCGATAGCTCCGGGCGCCGTATCCCGGGCTTACCTCGTTCTAGCTTTAGTCTGATAGAGGATGAAGTACCGATCATCGATTTTTCGATCGAAGAAACACTCGTTGGCACCCGTCAAATCTATGTGATCAATACAAATCCCGATCTGAAAGTCCGTGACAGCTTAGGTCGTTCCCGCTTCGACCATGTACAAGAAGCGCTCCTGGAATGGTGGCAGCAACCCTCTGCCAGCCCCTATGGCCTGGATGATTTGAGTTTAATCACGGGCGATGGTGACCTGATCTCACACTCACCATCTGCAGCAGAACTTGCTGCCCTCCTCGATCGGTACCAACCATCTTTCGAAGGAGGGCTATCAGACTACGACTTAATGTTGAAAGCACTCGATTTCGCAGGTGATCCCACATCTCAGCCGGGGATGCCAAGCTTTCTCACATTTCTCACACCCCTGATGCGCATCCCTCGCGACTTACCAATAGCCAACCTTATTGCACGCGCAAATGAAACCGGGACTGCGATCTTCCCCGTGCTTCTCGGTCAACCCGAAATCGTCGAACAACCTGAAGCCGACCCACTCCGACAATTGGCAGAAGAAACCGGCGGGCGGCTGATTCTTTATGATACGACAACCGATCTCATAGGCCTCGCAGCCCATATCTTCGAACATCGAATGCAATACAAATTGACATATGCATCCCAGGCTGTGATAACCGGTCGTCACGCAGTCCAGGTGCGTGTGAGCGGCGATGGGCTGGATGCAATCTCAAATACAATCAACTATACGATCACGGTGGAACCCCCCGATGTCGCTTTCATCCATCCCCCTAATCAAATTACCCGGCAATCTGACGACCCATCACTCGTCTTAGAAACTCTCCCCCCCCTTAGTCAGACATTACAGATCTTGATCACCTTTCCTGATGACCACCCACGCCCAATAACGAAAAGCCAGTTGATCGTAGATGGGAAGGTCGCAACAGAAAACACCGTGGGACCCTTCAATACCTTCATCTGGGATCTCTCAACCTACACGGAAAGTGCCTCCCACGCTATTCAAGCCACCCTCGAAGATTCATTAGGATTGCAGGGCAAGTCGGTCCCGCTTTCAGTGTATGTTGATGTACAACTACCGCCGAGAGGCATGGATGCCATCCGTCCTGCGCTCGGGTCGATACTTGCAGCGCTGGGCATCCTAATCGCCGGTGTAATCTTGGCTGCCAGCCTTATCGCATCCGGTCGCCAGCGCAGCGCCCAGCTGCCCGCCCAAACCTCGACTATGATCGAACGCAGGAGATTCCTCAAACGGGCTGGCCTACGCCAAAAAGCCGTCGATCAGCCTCCTGAAGCGTTTCTTTTCCTTGTGGATGGTGAAGGGATTGAGGGAGATTCCGTCCCACTCAGTGGCGTGGATACCATCCTCGGCAGCGATCCATCGCTAACCCCATTCCCACTAAATGACCCTTCTGTAGCAGGTATCCACGCTCGCCTTGTTCGGCAGGTGGCGGGTGGCTACTTGATCCAAGATCAAGGATCTGTAGCAGGGACATGGGTCAATTATGAATCCATCCCCGCGGAGGGATTACACCTTCAGCATGGCGACCTCATTCATCTTGGACGCGTCGCCCTGCGCTTCCGCCTCCCGTCACCACAACCACCACCCGAGATACGTATCCGATACGCTCCAGAAAAATCACCCGCGCCCCTCTCACGCCATGAGGGGGAAACGTGATTAAAAGCGAGACGTCTCACCTGGCATCTGCCGGTCTGAGTCACCCCGGCGAGCGGCGTAAGAACAATGAAGATCGATACTTCCTTTCCTCCTATCGGCTCGAAGAAGGCAACACATCATCGCTTCTGGCAATTGTGGCGGATGGGATTGGGGGTCACCGCGCCGGAGAAATCGCAGCGCAGATCACGGTAGAGACGATCGTTGAGAAGGTCACCAGCGGGGCAGGTTCAAATCCCGTTGTAGAACTTCAAGAAGCAGTTCTTGAGGCGAACCAGGCTGTAACCCACGCCTCGCAAGAACCTGAGCGTTTGGGCATGGGATCTACCCTCACGGTTGCATGGATCATCGGGCCTCGGCTTTACATCACATCCGTCGGTGACAGTCGCATTTACCTCCTCAGACGAGGAAAGCTGCGTCAAATCACGATCGACCATACCTGGGTACAGGAAGCGATCGATCATCAAATCATCACACCAGAAGAAGCCTCCCGCCACCCCAAAGCACATGTGCTTCGGCGCTACATCGGTAGCCGCGAAGCCATACAACCAGATATGCGCTTGCGGCTCAGCCCAAAGGAGAAAACCGCAGCCTCGGAAGCCAATCAGGGTTTGACCTTGCATCCCAAGGATCAAATCCTGTTATGCACCGACGGACTGACAGATGTTGTGCAAGACCAGGAAATCCAAAGCATCTTGGAAGATCACACACCGGAAAAAGCGGTGGAAAAGCTGGTTTCACTAGCACGAGAACGAGGTGGGCCCGATAATATCACCGTCGTCGCCCTTGCGGTTCCAAGCGGCGCATGGAAGTTGCGATCACTGCGGGCGCGGTGGATAGCCATAACATTGGGCGCCGCGATCGCCCTGACGTGCATCACGCTCCTGACGTTGGCCGTCTTGTGGCGAATTGGCTTCTGGCCGTGGACTCCACCGCCCCTAAGAGATAACACACCTACTTCGACCTCAATACCCAGCGATCTAACCCTCTCCCTAACTCCTAAGCCGGAAGAGAGTCAAGACCAGGAAGCACCCATGATCATTCCATCAACCCCGCGACCCACATCGACACCCTACCCTCTGCCGACGGTGGGCTCAACTGTGCCCACACCCACACCCTAGCGTTGATTGACAAGTCCTACACCGAGCAGGATCGCCGCCCCACCGATGAAGATCGCTACGTGCAGCGGTTCCCCCAGGATCGGTCCCGCCAGCATAGTTGTGACCAAGGGCTCAAAATAGAGGAAGACACCCACCTGTGTTGCTTCGACTTCGGCTAACCCCTGGTACCAAAAGATAAAACCCAAGCCTGAACAGAATACCCCGAGGAAGATGAGCGCCAGCCACCCTCGCCCGCTTATTGCGCCGATGGCTCCTAAGTCGCCACCTAACGCAGCCCAGGGAAAGCTGAAGATCCATCCAAAGCCAACAACGTAGAGAAGCAAGCCCAGGGGGTGGCCGCCTTTGTCGCCGATCACACGCTTGCTTAGCACGGTGAATAATGCCCAATTGAGTGCGGAGCCAACGATGAGCCCATCCCCAACGCTCCCAATCTTCCCCATCCTAAGTGCTAAGATATCCCCACGGCTCACCACTACCAAAGCCCCTATCGTGGCCAGCGTGATCCCGCCAATCCGAACCACACCGAGTGCCTCTTTCAGAAACAACCTACTGATAAGCGCTACAAAAATCGGCGTTGTCGCTACAATCCAGGCCGTGGTCGTAGCCGCAGCTGTCTGCATGCCTGTCGCTTGGAGCCACACATGAAAGGTAACACCCATAAACCCAAGCAACATGAGCGGCGGGACATCTCTCCTAGCGATAGGTTGGAACTCGCGGCGCCAGCGCACCGCAATCGCAAGCACAGCGAAACCCATGGCAAATCGTACAAATACGATCGCAGCAGGAGAAAGCTCGGGCAAGACCACCTTGGTTGCGATGAAGGAAGCGCCCCAAAATCCCACTGTGATGGCGAGTCCAGCATAGGCTACCCAGCGCTTCATAACTCAGCCTCTCCCCACCCTGAAACGCTATCTATCCAACCAAACACCGCCAGAATCAACATTCCAATCTGTAAAGGTCGAGTTAGGATCGCATACGATCGTGCACTGGCGGTGGAGGAACACTTTGCCTGCATCAGCGGGAGATTCTCAGGCGTTGTACGGAGCGAGCGATGCCGCCTAAACGATACTTGTAGTTCTCGTCGCCACGCATGAAGTCAAGCGCCTCACGCCCATGTTCGGTGGCCCATTGAATGATGTGCCCGATCAACACCCAACCTGGTGAGAGCGAGAGGAACTTGGGGTTAATTCCCAAGTTGTATAACCAAATCCGTCTTCCATAATCAAAACTTAAAGCGCCAGCGATGGGCTCACCGCCACGCTCAAGAAAAGAGAAATGCAGCCAGTCATTGCGCTGCGCCGCACGCGTTAGGGCTTGAAGCTGATCTCGCATGGCTCGGGACAGAAATGATTTCTTTTCGTCATCGTACGCCATCAGTTCGAGGAACTGTGTCGTCGCAGCATCGAGATCGTCGTCAGCGTCAAGCAACCTCCAATGGACACCCGCGGGATCTTGCGCGCTGCGGCGCATCTTGCGCCGCAACTCATGGCGCTGTTTTTTATCCAATTTTGCCAGATAATCATCCCAGGTGCCGTCGAGTGTGATCTGCGGACAAGGCTGCAGAGTCTCCTGGTGAACCTCCCACCCGCGCTGCCTGGCGGCCCCCACAAGCGGCGGCAAACTTGGGGATCCTTCGAGAATGTTGTACAGATCAAGCACTTCCCATACCGCTCGATCTTGTGCACCAAGCAATGCTGTGAGCGTTTCAATAAAAGGATCGACCTCACGCTCAGGCACAACCAGGTCGAGATAATCGGCGATCTCGAACGAACCCAAGAAGAGAAGAATAGGCACACCTTCCTTATTAGAGGTTCGAAACAACGGTGCCGCCCCAATGAGAGCGCCACCCTCATCTCGCGCGAGGATGATGTAGAGCTCGCCATTTCGCCATTCCCCGCCCCCCAACCCAGACCACCAAGTGCTCAAGAATTCGTGTCGAAGGAAGGGCACATCGACCGCGGAGCGGGCGAGCAGACTATTCCAGTCATTAGCAAGAGCATCAAATTCCTGGATTGCATGAATAACATCGATATGCATGGTTGGTTCCCCATCCACCGGTAACCGTGATTCTACCAGTCGAGGCACGTTTCATGCACATTGTATAAGCAGTTGTTGGACGAATTGAAACAATTTTGTACAATTACACCTATGGAGAGACTTTTGGAAGCTGAGGTTGCCCTTCTTCATATTGCAGCTGGAGCGCCACGGATTACACCCCCGCCTGGCATACTCGCCCTGACACCACCACGCCGTGCCGCAAGAGGACGCTCGAAGGATTTTCTCCTTCTATCCGTATCCCTCACGGCACCCTCTACTGCCTCCCCTGGGCTTGTTGATCACCTTGCGCGCCTCGCCTCTGATGCTTATTACGGCACACCCGGGTCTGTCACTTCAGCGTTGCGCGAGGCGGCCAATTCCATCAACGACCATTTGGTCGATATCAACCAGAAGGAGGGGGAAAGCCAGCACTGGATCGGCCACATGATGGCCGCTGTCTTGCGTGAAAGTGATTTGTACATCGCACAATGCGGCCGGGGCCAGGCCGTCCTCGTCCGCCCTGGACATGTTACCCGCTTCATCTCCGAAGAGGCCGCAGACCGCCCACTGGGCCTGACACTCGCATCCGAGATCCGTTATCACCATCTCGAGGTGCACATGGGCGATCTTCTCATTCTGACAAACGCCCCGCCGCCTCTCTGGTCTGACACAACGCTGTCGGGGCTCTTCACCCTAACCTCCGCGCAAGCGATGGATCGACTGCTTGCTGTGAGCGGGCAGGACCTCACAGGTGTGCTAGCCCGTTTCGTTCGCCAAGGTGAGGCCGAAACGGTTGTGGAGGGCGCTGGCTCGCGCCGACCTGTCGAGAGTGTGCGAACCCCTTCCAAAGAAACCCGTGAAGTGCGTTCGCCCTCAATCAGACGTTCCCAACCGCGCCCATCCTTTAAAGAAAGCTCCGGCTACATCCGAACAACACAAAGGATTGATTCACTGCTTACGAAAGCCTCACTCGCTTTTCGCAGAATCGTTGTTCGCATGGCACCGGGTCTTACTGAACCCTCCCCAACAGCTCCTCTCTCACCATCCCTGATGGTCATCACGGCCATTGCTGTCCCTCTGGTTGTAGTCGCCATCGCCGCTGCGGCCTATTTCGGCCGAGGGCGCAGACAACAATTCCAAGAGTATGTCCTCGAGGCTGCCGCAGCGGTCCAGGTTGCCCAGACGAGATCCAACGCCGCGGATACGCGCGCCGATTGGGAGACAGCACTTGAGTCACTCCAATTGGCGGAGCAATACGGCAGAAGTAATGAGGCAGATGCGATGCGCCAACAGGCTCAAGACGCGCTTGACGCGCTTGACCTGGTATTTCGTATTGATTTCCAGCCTGTGGTCAGCGGTGGTTTCAGTCCCGAAGCGCTGATCACCTCCATCGCAGCAACCTCAACCGATCTGTATGTCCTGGATGCCGCCCATCGCATCCTGTGGCACGCCTTCGGCGCACCAGAACGTGGATATGATCTCGATTTGGATTTCGAATGCCTCAATGGACCAGACAGTTACCCCGAGCTTGGCCCCTTAGTGGATATCGTGATCCAAGATGAACCTGGTGCGCTCGGAGCGGAAGGCGTGGTGGGCGTTGATCAGGACGGCACATTGCTATACTGTGCGCCGGAGCGGCGGCCCGCGATTGCTCAACTTACCCCGCCCGATATCGGCTGGGGGCGCATTCAGGCATTCGATGTCGAAGGGGATAACCTGTTCATCCTGGATGGAAAGAACAATGCTGTTTGGATCTACAATGCCATCGGTGGATTGTTCAGCGGGACTCCTGAAATCTATTTCGTCGAGGATGTTCGTGATCTATCCGGGGCAATCGATCTTGCCATGGCCGCTGATGAGTTAATCGTCCTTTATGTCGACGGACACCTCGACCGCTGTGTACGTGTGAGAGAGAACGCACTGGATGGAACTATCCGGATCCGCGTGGAGTGTGATCCAAATCCCACATTCCAAGATGATCGTCCAGAGCAGCAAGAAGCAACCAGCATTCCAGGAGCCCTTCCGATCCGGATGATTTATAAGCCGCCTCCCGAACCCTCGCTCTTTTTCCAAGATACGCTCAACAACCATATCTTTCACTACAGCTTACGCTTGGTGTTCCAAGGTCAATATATTCCCACTGTGCCCTTTGAGGATGAGATCACCGCCCTGTCGATCGGTCCTCCAAACGATATCTTCGTCGCGGTAGGAACGCAGGTCTATCATGCCATCCCAACGCGATGAATCCACCTTTGACATCCTCTGTGCGGAGCGTTAGAATGACCTCAGACATTCCCCAAAAGGAGAGATCGCCTTGAGTCGTTGGCAAGGGAAATACGTCATAGGTTTAACAGGCAACATTGCCACAGGCAAGAGTGTTGTGCGAAAGATGCTCGAACATCTAGGTGCCTATGGCATCGACGCGGACGCTCTTTCACACCGGGCTATTGCGAAAGGCGCTCCGGGCTACAACCTTGTTGTGAAATCCTTCGGCGAGTGGATCCTGGATGACGAAAGCCAGGTGGACCGTCTCCGATTAGCGAAGGTCATATTTTCGGACCCCCTCGCGCTTGGGCGACTCGAAGCCATTGTGCACCCCCTCGTAACGCATGCCGTAGACTTGCTCATCCGGCGCGCTACCCAGAGTGTCGTCGTCATTGAAGCGATCAAGCTGTTAGAGACCGACATGGCTGCTGGATGCGACACGATTTGGGTTGTCGACGCACGCCCCGATCTACAGGTCTCCCGTCTGATGCACAAACGCCAGATGTCTGAAGCGAATGCCAGGCAGCGCATCGCAGCACAATCCTCGCAAGCACTCAAGCTGCGAGCGGCTAAAGTTGTGATCCGGAACGACGGCTCTTTTGAGCAAACCTGGGAACAAGTCCAGGATGCATGGGCTCGGCTTCCCAAACCCGAGGAACCGCTTCTCCCCCCGCCACCGCTGGCAGAGCCTGGCGCATTGGTCATCCGCCGCGGTCGGCCGAAAGATGCCGATATGATCGGCCGTTTCATCACACGCGTCACGCATGGAAAACGGCGCATGAGCCGACAAGATGTCATGGCTGCCTTCGGTGAGAAAGCCTACCTTTTGATCGAGAGGGACGGCGATCTCGCTGGGCTCGCCGGATGGCAAGTTGAAAACCTAGTCACACGAATCGACGAGCTTTACTTCGAGAGCGGCCTTTCCCTGGATAATGCCATCCCCGCCTTAATGAATGCAGTTGAGAGCGCCTCGAATGAGCTGCAAAGCGAAGCATCCCTGCTTTTCCTGCCCCCCTATCTTGCCCAACATGTCGGCGCTTGGCGGTCCGTCGGCTACCGACCACAAACCATCCAGGGTTTGGGGGTGCGCGCGTGGCAGGAAGCCGCCGTCGAAACCATGCCGCGCGGCGCATCCTTGTGGTTCAAACGCCTTCGCGAAGACCGCATTCTACGTCCGCTATAACCCCTAAAACACTTCCCACAGAGAGAAGCGTCGCGTCCAGCACTCTGTTTTTTTCGCTTGTTGCTGGAAAACATGCCCGCTTTCGTAAAGGGTAATGCGAGTTAATGCATGTTCATAATGGTCATCTTGCAAGCATCGACTTGCATGAAACCATAGAAAGTTAGAGGGTCTCTCCAATGCGCATGCGCTGGTACGAATCGTACCGCTCCGGGCTGATCTCACCCCGCTCGACCGCTGCGATGACCGCACAACCGGGCTCATGCGTGTGTGTGCAATCGCTGAATTCACAGTCTGCGACCAGCCCGCGCAGTTCGGGGAAATAGGCATCCAATTCCTCCGGCTCGATATCCCAGAGCGCGAAGGCCTTCAAACCCGGCGTGTCCGCAACGTAGCCGCCGCGTTCAAGCGGCAGAAGTTCGGGCACGACCGTGGTGTGCTTGCCCTTTCCGGTTTTACGTCTGACTTCGCGAGTTCGCAAGCCCAGGTGGGGTTGAATGGCGTTCAGTAAGCTGGTCTTGCCAACTCCTGATGGGCCCGTGAGCACCGACAGTTTGCCAGTCAGGATGTTCCGCAGTTCACGCACGCCTTTCCCTGTCACAGCCGACGTATAGACGACACCGTATCCAAGCCGCGCGTATTCTCCGAATTCCGCTTTGGCGCTTCTGGGTGCCACAAGGTCGATCTTGTTCGCACAGACAACCGCGGGGATCTCCTCCCGCTCGGCAACCACCAGCAAGCGGTCGAGCATGCGGAAATTGGGATCCGGTTCAGCGCAAGAGAATACAAACACCGCTTGATCCGGATTCGCAACGAGCACCTGCTCAATATCTCTCCGCCCCGGAGCTCGCCTGGAGAGAACACGGATCCGGTCCGCAACCTCCTCGATGATGCCGCTGCCATCTTTAAGCATTCGGATGTGAACGCGATCCCCCACCGCGACGGCATCGGTCTCCTGAGGGCCTTTTGTGAGGCGGCCTCGCAACTTCGAGACGATCACACCCGCTTCCGTCTCCACACCGAAGAAGCCGGACTGCGCGCGTATGATCATACCGGGGATTAATGTTGAAGCAGACATACTTTACGGGACTGGGGTCTCCTCAGCTTCTAACTCCTCGGGCTCGGGTGTCGGCGTGGGCGTCCTCTCGACACGGATACGAGCCTCCCAGGGATAGAGGGCTTGTGGTCGCCCCCTGAAATAGGATTCTACAATTCGCCGAAAGACAGGAGCCGCCCAATCCGATCCCTCACCTTGATACTCCAATAGCACGGCGATGGCGATATCGGGTAAATCTTCGCGTTCTTCGAAAGTATAGCCAGCAAACCAGGCGTGCGGATCAGTAAAATCACCGGTTGTTGCCGTTCCGGTTTTGCCGGCAAGGTTGATGTTGAGACCAAGAAAACGACGGTAGGCCGTAGCTTTGGAATCACGGACTACGTTGACCATTGCCTTTTGGATCGCTTCGAGATTCTCGGGGGAAATCGGCAGTGTCGCTTGACTCTCAGGTTGGAATTCTTGGAGCACATCGCCTTCAGCGTTTTCAACCCGCAAGACGACCTGCGGACGATAGAGGGTACCACCGTTGCCTATCGCCGCCATGTAGCGCGCAACTTGCAAAGGGGTGACTTGCAGGAAACTCTGACCGATGGAAACCTGCACCTGGTCCTTTGCACCCCATTCCTCCCCAAATTGCGCCAATTTTGTGTCTGGGTCGGGAACCAAGCCGCCATCCTCATCGATTTCAATTCCGGTGAGTTGTCCTAAGCCAAACGCTTTGGCCATGTCTGAAACAGCGGTCTCCAGTCCCTGATTATAGAGATCAAAACCAATATGCCAGAAGTAGGGATTGCACGATCGTTCCAACCCTTGAATCAGCGTGATTGTGCCCGCAGCAGGGAGTTCCTTCTCGTAGCGCCAGTCGTATCCTACAAAACCAGGCAGTTCCCGGAACTCCAGACCACAATTGTAGATCGTATCCGGCGTATAAAAACCCGATTCGAGCGCGGCCGCCATCGTGATGACTTTGAAGATAGAGCCGGGCGGGTAAAGCCCTAAGGTGGCGCGGTTGAGCAATGCGTTGTTGGGATTTTGGAAAAGTTCATCGATTGCATAGACACGGTTGATATTGTTGACATCAAACAAATTGGGGTCAAACCCCGGCGAGGACGCCATGGCGAGCACGGCGCCCGTATCTCGCTCCAGCACCACCGCCGCGCCCACAAAATCCTCGATTGCTTGCTGCACATGGCTCTGAAGATCTCGATCGAGTGTGGTGTAGACCGCATAGGGCGGTTCGTGATCCTTGGATGCCAATTCGCCCGCGAGTTGGTTATCCGCATCAAGCAGGTAGAGCGTGCCCCCGGGCTCTCCACGCAACTCGGCTTCATAACTCGCTTCAAGACCAATTTGACCGACGTACTCATCACCCCGGTATCCAAGGTCGAGGTAATCTTCAAGGACCTCCTCATGGATCAACCCCACGTAGCCGACTGTGTGCGGCGCGTATCCGCCACCGTAGGGTGTGAGACCTGTTCCAGGGTAGTAGCGTGTCGTGTAAGGCTGCCACTGCACGCCCCCTACATTGGACAACGTCCCTTCCACAAGCTGGAAATTCTCATAGGCTACCTCTCCCAGGGGAATGTAGTAATCTGTCTCCCGGAAAGATTCGTATTCGAAGCGGATATCATCATTGGATGGCATATCGAGCAACCGACGAAGTGTGCTCAGCATGCTTTCCTCAGCGTCTTCACCGCCGATGCGATTAGGGACAATTGCGAGCGCAACGGCTTCTGCTTGCCAGGCAAGAGCCTGACTTTTACGGTCGTAGATGTTCGCGCGTGTAGGCGTGAATTGATCCAAATACAAGCCCATCCCACCTTCGAGCTCGGGCAGGATCGCCTTCTCCGTCCAGGCAATCTTCCAGGTTTGTTCGTCACGTTCTCGCGTGAGATCCATGCTAGTCTCTCGAGTGAGATCACCGACCACGGAGCTCTGCAGGGTAACACGAAAACGCACCTCCGCGGTTTGGGGGCTTGTGACCAACGCTGAGACGATCTGGTAATCCACACCCGAAAGCGCGGCCCCACGTCTGATCTCTTCATACCGAGCCGAGAAATCCTCTTCAAGCAACCCATCTTGAGCCAGTGGACTGAGCAGATCGTACATCGTAGCGTAGTCCCAGACCTTCCAGGCATCAAGGAAACGGCGGGCTGTCTCATCCGGGTTGGGCGCAGGGATGGTCGTAACGCCCGGATCCGGCAATGCGGACGGGGTTCCGGGTGTACTGGGCTCCGCCTGCAATGTGCATCCGACAATTAGAATCACGGCAGCTATCATCAAGAACAGTAGACGTCTCACGCATCCTCCCCGAGAATCTGTTGAAATACCGGGCACGGGAAACCTGTATACGCCTGGCATGCAGCGGGCACATCGACAGGTGGATAGTGCCCAAGGCGGCGCATCGTGCGCACAAGGTGGCAGAGAGGTAAGCCCATCACGTTCGTATAGCACCCCTGCAAGGATTCCGAAAAGACGGGTTGAAAGCCACTATCTTGTATCCCATAGGCGCCTGCTTTGTCCAGGGGGCTCCCTGACGCGATATAGACCTCGATCTCTTCCATGCTATAGTTCCGCATTGGAACCAGTGTCTCACATATTTCCACGATTTCATGATGGTTCTGCAGTTCGATCAATACAATCACCGTGATCACCCGATGATCTCGGCCTCGCAAGGCCAGAAGCATTTGTTTAGCTTCATCAGGATCCGCGGGTTTCCCCAACAATTGATCCCCATCCGCGACGACGGTGTCGGCAGCCAGGATGATGCCCGTAGACGCTGCATTCTCCGCAGCACGGCTGGCTTTTGTGGATGCGAGCCTCCATGCTAATCGCTGCGCGCCCTCACCGGGGATCGGTCGTTCGTCGACCTCCACAGGCTCGATTATAGCCTTCCACCCCGTGAGAGCCAGCAGTTCAGATCTACGAGGGGAGGCAGATGCTAATCGGAACATAACACTCGTGTTTATGGTATCCATCCTCAAAAGACAAATTAACCCCGATCTTCGTCCTGTTCCTCACCGTGTACATGGCCGTGGACTTTCTCCTCCTCGGTCGCGTCACGCAGGTCAACCACCTCGACAATAAAATCAAGCTCCTTCCCAGCAAGGGGATGGTTGAAATCCAGGCGGACTTGATCGTCTTCAATCTCGGCAATGTACGCCATGAGTGTCTCGCCGCTCTCATCGCGAATCTCGATCTGCGTACCCACCTTGATAGGAATCGAAGGTGGGAACTCTCGCGTAGCAACCATCTCAAAAGCGTCTGGATCGACATCCCCATACGCATCAGCGGGAGGGATGAGCACCTTCTTGCTCTCACCAATTATCATCCCCTGTAAGACCATTTCAAGACCCGGGATAATTTGCCCTGCCCCTTGGATGAACTGTATTGGAGCATCACCTTCGTTCCTGGTCGTGTCGACTACTTCCCCGTCCACTTTAAGAACATAATCCAGACTGACCACCAAACCATCCCAAACAACTTGCCCATCTTTCATGACATACTCCTTTGGCCTGTGTAAATTCACCAGATCGCGACTGCATCGATGTGAGATTCTAACATAGGCGAGCCAACACGTACCCTTGAGCGATCATTGCCACGCTTCGCTGCACAAGTGGTAGATTCGGCACTCCTTGGTACAATGAACGCATGGAAATGGACCTCTTCGATCACACATTGCGTACACGGATGAAACGGGAAGCACCTCTGGCAGCCCGCATGCGCCCGCGCAACTTTGAAGAATTCGTCGGCCAGGAAGAGATTGTCGGCGAGGGACGCATGCTGCGTCGTGCGATCGAATCCGATCGCCTTTTTTCGTCGATCATCCTTTGGGGTCCGCCCGGCTCGGGTAAAACCACCTTGGCGATGATCATCGCCAACACGACCCAATCCCACTTCGAGACTCTCTCCGCGGTTCTGGCCGGCAAGCCACAGCTGCGGATAGTGATCGAAGCTGCTCAAGAACGGCGAAAGCTCTATCAGAAGCGAACCATCTTATTTGTGGACGAGGTCCATCGATGGAACCGTGCCCAACAGGACGCCCTCCTGCCGCATGTCGAGAACGGTACAATCACGCTTATTGGCGCTACGACAGAGAATCCCTACTTCGAGGTCATTGCGGCGCTGGTGTCCCGTTCACGCATCTTCCAGCTTCGCCCCCTCACCAAGGATGAAGTGACTCGCGTGATCACGCAAGCTCTCAAAGATCAGGCACGTGGCTTTGGCGATCGGACTGTGGACATTGACGAAGACGCCCTGGCACACTTGGTTCTAATCGCGGGCGGCGATGCGCGCAACGCGCTCAATGCCCTCGAACTCGCCGTCGAAACAACACAGCCGAACGAACAGAATGTTATCCACCTCACCCTCGAAATCGCACAGGAATCGATCCAGCGCAGAGCTGTGCTGTACGACAAGGATGGCGACGCGCATTACGATACCATCTCCGCCTTTATCAAATCGGTGCGTGGTTCAGACCCGGACGCCGCGCTCTACTGGCTGGCCAAGATGCTGTACGCGGGCGAGGATCCGCGCTTCATCCTACGCCGCCTCTTGATCCTGGCATCAGAGGATATCGGCCTAGCAGACCCCATGGGCCTCGTCGTCACCTCCGCAGCAGCGCAGGCGTTTGAGTTCGTGGGCTTGCCAGAAGGCGTTTATCCAATGGTGGAAGCCACGCTCTACCTGGCCACGGCTCCAAAATCCAATTCTGCCGGCGCCTATTTCAAGGCCTACAGGCACATCGAAGAACGGGGGGTCACCCAGGTACCCCAGCATTTGCAGGACGCGAACCGCGACGCCGCCAGCCTCGGACATGGCGTTGGCTACCTGTATCCCCATGAACACCCCGGGCACCATGTGGGCCAGCAATACTTACCTGAGGCTTTGCTGGGAACGATCTTCTACCGACCCTCCGATCAGGGTTATGAGGACGAAGTGCGTAAGCGACTTGATCGCTGGCGTGAAGCGCAGCAGAAAGCGCTTGGAATTCAGGATACGGAGGAGATACCGGAGTTACCCGAGCAAGAGATTCGGACCATCAAACGCCATCACACCCGGCGAGGAACAGGCGATCCTAAGGACAGCGTATGACCACCCTATACTTGATCCGTCACGGGTTGAACGACTTCGTCGACAATCACAAGCTGGCGGGCTGGCACCCTGGCGTCCACCTGAATGAAAAAGGCCTGGCTCAAGCTCAGGCGCTGGCCGAACACCTAGCCCCACTCAAGCTTAAGGCTATCTATGCAAGCCCCCTCGAACGCACCCTGGAAACTGCGGCGCCTATTGCGGCCGCTCAAAAGCTTGCGGTCATCCCACGGGAAGGATTGGGAGAGATTCACTATGGACGATGGCAGGGAAAATCCATCAAAGCGCTGAAGCACCGCAAGTTGTGGGCTGTGATCCAAAATACGCCTTCCCTTGCCAGGTTTCCAGATGGCGAATCCTTTCCCGAGGCGCAAGCCCGCATTGTCGCCGAACTTGAGGCTCTTCGAAGCAAACACAAGGGGGCGAAAGATGTGATTGCCTGCGTCACCCACGCGGACCCGATCAAACTTGCCATCGCCCACTACATCGGACTCCATCTGGATTTCTTCCAACGCCTCGCCATCCAGCCCGCCTCGATGAGCATTCTCAGGATCGATGAACATCACGCACGCCTCCTCACAATGAACCTCACCCTTGCATAAATAACTCCATTTCGGTGGTGATATACTGTTTAGAAGGTTTGTTTGGAGTGCGAGGTACAACCTGTGGTTGTGGGAGTAGGGAATGGCGCGCAAGGAGTATGATCTTAAACCTGTCAGCCGGATCACAACGGGTGCGATTGGTCCAAAAGGGAAACGCGTCTTCTACATCCAGGCTCGCAAGGCGGAAGATCTCATCACCCTGATTATCGAGAAACAGCAAGTTGAGTCCTTGGCCATGGGCCTCGAGCAATTCCTGGCTGATCTGCACATGCGCTTGCCAGATCTACCAAAAGCCTCCTCAGAATATATCGAAGAGGACATGATCCTTGAACAGCCGATTGATCCCGCCTTCCGCGTAGGCCATATGGGTCTGGGTTACAATGAAGATGCTGACCTCTTGGTCTTGGTGCTCAGGGAGATTCAACCCGAGGATGCGGATCCAGAGGTAGCTGACATCGCCCGTATATGGTGTACCCGTGCACAGATGCGCGCAATGTGCAACTGGGGACTTGAGGTTGCAAGCCGAGGACGCCCAATCTGCGGCAACTGCGGCCAACCCATCGATCCCGGAGGCCATTTTTGTCCGAAACGCAACGGGCATAAGCATTAATCACACCCATCCGTTTACAAATTTTGATCGCTTCAGGGAGCGGTCGCCCATCTTGCAACCTCTCGATGCACACTGAGACAGCGCCCATGATTTCAGCAACAGTTGACAAGCTCTTACACACCCTCGCCCACGGCGAGATCGAGGTCATCGGCCAATTCAAGTGGAGTTCCAACTTCACATTCCTCGTCGAGGTGTGCGAGGAGGGCCAGCGCTTACCAGCCGTCTACAAACCAACACAGGGGGAACGACCTTTGTGGGACTTCCCACGAGGGACACTCGCTGCCCGCGAAGTCGCAGCGTACCTTACCAGCCAATCGCTTGGCTGGGATCTTGTACCGCCGACCGCGCTGCGTGAGGGTGGGCCTGCCGGCCCCGGCTCAATTCAACTTTTTATCCAGGCAGATCCGGAACGGCATTATTTTACATTCACGGAGGAAGAGAAGCAGCGACTTCAACCAGTGGTCCTCTTCGACTTGCTGGTCAATAACGCCGATCGCAAGGGAGGGCACATCCTCCTCGACGCGAAGGAGCGGATTTTACTCATCGATCATGGCCTATGTTTCCATGAGGAAGAAAAGCTGCGTACAGTGCTCTGGGATTTCATCGGTGAGCCTATCCCCGATCCACTGCTTCAGGACGTGCAAACGCTCCTGCAGCGACTGGAACGTGAGGATGAGCTGGCAGACGCCTATACCGCCCTCATCTCGCCTGTCGAATTGGACGCCCTCCTGCAGCGTGCGCGGGGTTTGTTATTGGATCGACGATTTCCTGAGCCCCAGTCTGGACGCCCCTATCCCTACCCATTGGTATAATCGCCGTAAACACACATAGCCTTCCTGGAGAGCGTATGCACACCTTTAATCTTGCTTTTCTCGGCTTCGGCAACGTCGGCCAAGCCCTCGGACGTCTATTGATCACGAAACATAAGACCTTGCGAGAGCGATATCGGATCGATTGGCGTGTGGTGGGAATCGCTACATCTCGTCACGGTAGCGCAATTCATCCTGAGGGGATCGATCTTGAACATGCACTCGAGCTGGCAGTTGCTGGTAAAAACCTATCTACCCTCTCTTCACAGCCCACTCCCAAAGATGGCGTTGGTTTTGTGAACGCCTGTGGAGCCGATGTTCTCTTTGAAAATACACCGGTGAATTATCAATCCGGTCAGCCAGCTGTCGACCACCTCAAAACTGCCCTCGAGTGCGGTATGCACGCCATTACCGCCAATAAAGGGCCCGTGGTGCATGCCTACTCATCGCTTTCAGTCCTGGCAGAGAAGCAAGGCAAGCGCTTTTACTTTGAATCTGCCGTCATGGATGGCGCACCCGTCTTCTCCATGTGGCGAGAAGCGCTGCCTGCTGCATCGTTGCATGCATTCAGGGGAATCTTGAATTCCACAACCAATCTTATACTGACGCTCATGGAAGCGGGAAAAACCTTCGATGAAGCTATCGCGCACGCGCAAGCTATTGGCATCACCGAAACCGACCCCAGCGGCGACACGCAGGGTTGGGATGCCGCCGTCAAAGCGGTCGCGCTGACGACTGTCCTGATGGGCGTGCCACTAAAGCTGGATCAGGTCGAACGAACAGGGATCGAACACCTTTCGCTCGAGGATGTGCGCACGGCGACCGCCGCCGGCCGGCGTTGGAAGTTGATTTGCACCGCTGCCCGCCAGGATGGAGGCGTTCGTGTCGTCGTGCGTCCGGAGCAGATCGAAAGCACCGATCCGCTCTTCCACGTGATGGGGACATCCTCAGCCATCACCTTCGAGAGCGACATCTTGGGAGACCTCACCCTGATTGAGGACGATCCCGGTCCGCATACCACCGCCTACGGTCTTCTCGCTGATTTCATCAACGCCGTCAAAATCGACCCTAAGGCATGAACCCCCTCGGAGCGGATAAACCGCACTTCCGGGAGAAAAGGCATTTACCGGTATTCGTCATGGTGTTTGCTGAGTAGTACCAGTACCAAACCTTGATACACTATACCTGCCTCTCAAGATAACCATTGGGGAGATGCTGTCGTGGAGCAGAGTCCATT
>CAYLOP010000029.1:0-25925 GCA_964385305.1 uncultured Anaerolineaceae bacterium
TCCTCGACGTTGCCCAAGGTCGTAAGCTGGATGGGGGGAGTTGGAACTTCCATGTACCATGCATCTCCCGCGTTTGTGTAAGCGATTTGTAGTGTAGGGGATGCAGTCACTGTGGGAGCAAATGCGAACTTTTCAGCGGTCGCGGGAAGGGTTGGTTTTGGCGCTTTCTCCGTTTTGCCGACCGATGGCGGAGGTGCGGCGGAGGTTAGGGTGGCAGCGACGGCAGTCCCGAGCTTCGACTCATCTGGCGTGGGTTCCGTCTCATAGGGCGTGCACCCAAAAACGGCTTGCATGAGGATCCATAGAAATAAACACATACGAAGGGTACGCATTAATCTCCTCCTGGCACTTAGCCGGATTATACATGAGGAGCCTGCTTGGGGCATGTTTACATGTTTGAATGTGAGGTTTCAACGGGCGGGATTGACGTATTGCGGGGATGAGAGCGACTTGCATGATGCCGCGCGATACGGCGTAATATTCGTCTTTAAGTTTTTTAAGTGTGAGGGTCAGGAGAGCTAGGCGGTAAGCTGCCTGATTTAGCGTAAGCTGTGGGGTCCAAGCCAGTTAAAAAAAATAGTGGGCTGACAGGTAGGTCAGCCCACCTCTCTGTTCGGGTTATTTTGCAGCACGTAGGAATCTTACGTATTCCGGGTCCTCATTTCCCATATTCAAAGAAACCGCGGCCGGTTTTGCGTCCCAGGTAGCCCGCATCGACCATCTTACGCAGAAGGGGCGCGGGGCGATATTTATCGTCACCCAAGTCGCGCTGGAGCACTTCCATTACGGAGAGCACCACATCCAGCCCAACTAGATCGCAGAGCGCCAACGGGCCGATGGGATGGCTCATGCCCAATTTCATCACGGAATCGATTGCCTCGCGTGTCCCAATGCCTTCCATCAGGGCGAAGATAGCCTCGTTGATCATGGGGCAAAGGATGCGGTTGGAGATGAAGCCGGGCGAATCATTGGCTTCAATAGGTTCTTTGCCCATCTTGCGTCCCACTTCGAATGCGACAGCGGTCGTTTCATCGGATGTCGCCAAGCCACGAATAACTTCGAGCAGTTTCATCAGCGGGACAGGGTTGAAGAAATGCATCCCGATGACTTTGTCGGGGCGATTCGTCGCCGAGCCGATTTTCGTAATGGGGATTGAAGAGGTGTTCGTCGCTAAGACGGCCTCCTGTGGGGCAAGGTCATCCATTTGCGAAAAGAGCTTGAGCTTGAGTTCGGGGTTCTCGGTAGCGGCTTCGACTATGAGGTCAGCCTCGCGAACGGATTCCATGTCCAAAGCAGTAGCGATTGCGAGCGCTGCGTTTCGCTGTTCCTCCGTGATCACGCCTTTTTGCGCTAGTTTTTCCGCAGACTTAGCAATGGTAACCTGGGCGCGTTCGATCACTTCAGGGTAGATATCGGTCATGGTGACATGGTAGCCTGCCACGGCGGCAGTCTGGGCGATGCCATTGCCCATGGTTCCTGCACCGACTACGACGATTTTTTGGATATCCATGATCTTTTATTCCTCCATTTCAACAGCCATTGCGACCGCCTCGCCTCCACCCAAGCATAAGGAGGCGATCCCCCGTCTCTTTCCGCGCCGACGGAGGGCATAGAGAAGCGTTGTGAGGACGCGTGCGCCAGATGCGCCGATTGGGTGACCGAGGGCGATCGCGCCGCCATGCACATTGACACGCTCCCAATCCCAGCCCTGATCCGCGAGCACATGCCCGTCTGCCAAGACCTGAGCCGCAAAGGCTTCGTTCAACTCAATCAAGTCGATTTCGCTCGGTGCCCATCCCACCTTTTGAAGCAAGTGGGGGATTGCCCGAGCAGGCGCGATGAACATCTCCTTTGGATCTACAGCAGCCTGAGTGTGGCCGACCACACGAGCGATTGGGGCGACGCCCATTTGCTCGGCTTTTTCTCGACTGGCGTAAACAACTGCCGAAGCACCGTCATTCAGGCCTGGGGAGTTGCCCGCGGTCACTTTCCCATCTTTTATAAAGGCCGGGGGGAGTTTGGCAAGGGCTTCAAGGGATGTGTCACGGCGGGGCGTCTCGTCTTGATCGACGGTGGTGACCTGCCCCTTTCGCCCGGGCACTTCAACCGGGACGATCTCATCGCTGAACTTCCCGGTATCCATTGCGGAGAGAGCTTTTTGGTGGCTGTCGAATGCCCATTGATCCATAGCTTCGCGAGTGATATCGTAAGCATCTGCGATCCACTCTGCAGCCATGCCCATCGCCCAATCCTCGAAGGGGTCCCACAAGCCATCGAGGAGGAGCGCATCGACGAGTTGGGTATGGCCAAATCGGAGTTCGCCTCCCCGGCCGCGGACGAGGAAGGGCACATTGCTCATGCTCTCCATCCCGCCAGCGACGAGGAGGTCCGCATCCCCGACCATAATAGCTTGTGATGCCATCATGCCGGCTTTGAGGCCGGAGCCGCAGACCTTGTTGATCGTCGTTGCGCCTACTGTGGGTGGCAAGTCGGCAAAAATAGCGGCTTGCCTGGCAGGCGCCTGTCCGAGACCAGCGGGTACGACATTGCCCATTAAAACTTCATCGATCTCCTCAGGCTTTGTAATGCCTGCTCGCCGTACAGCCTCTCGCACGACGATGGCTCCCAGTTCTGTAGCCGAAAGAGGGCTAAGGATGCCCCGGAAGCGTCCCATCGGTGTGCGGACGGCACTGAGAATCACAGGATCTCTTGCGTTTTTCGCTTCGCTCATTTTTTCCTCTTTGTTTGTGGTTGAAGATCTACTGGGGCTAGCCCGATCTTGAACGCTCGAGTTGCCTAGATCATTGCCTGCCAGCCTGTCTGAAGCTTTCTAAATGTATCTTCAAGCGTTTCCGGAAGGACACGTGTGTTCGCCGTGGAGGACATGAAATTCGTATCGCCACCCCAACGAGGAACAACATGAAGATGGACATGATCTGTGACGCCAGCGCCCGCTGCTTCACCGATATTGATCCCAACATTGAAGGATTCCGCGCCATATACACTCTGCAAAACGGTCAATGCTCGTTTCGCGAGATCCATCATTTCGCTGAGTGTCTCCGTATCAAGATTCTCAATGGAGGGTTTATGAGCAAACGGGACGACCATGAGATGACCGTTGGTGTACGGGTAGCGGTTAAGGATCACAAAACAATGCTCACCACGGTACAGAATCAGATTTTCTGGTCCGTCCTCTTGAGTAAGACGACTGCAGAATAGGCAGTCAGGTTCTGCTGCTTCACCTTGGATATACGTCATCCGCCACGGCGCCCAAATGCGTTTCATATCGAGGTTACACCATTCTATCAGAGATTACCCTATCGGAAAAATCGGTTGGCATATTTCGTGCATCCCTATGTACAATGCAAATATGATAAGCCTGGCGCAGCTTGAGGCTGGATTACCGATCCGGGGCCTAGGAGAACCGCTGTACTTCTATCACACCATCGGATCCACGAACGACGTGGCGGCGGAATTTGCACGGGGTGGATCGCCGCATGGGACCCTGGTCGTAGCAGACGAGCAAACGGCGGGAAGAGGGCGTGCAGGGAGAACGTGGTATACACCACCGGATTGTGCGATCGCCCTGAGCCTGGTCCTGCGACCTAAAACAGTGTACCTTCCTGTGCTCGCAAGATTGAGCGCATTAGGCACTATGGCTGTGGTCTACGCAATAGACAAAATGGGCGGGGAGGCAGCTGTAAAATGGCCTAACGACATCCTATTAGCTGGGAAGAAGGTGGGGGGTGTATTGGTGGAGTGTTCATGGTCGGGTTCAGATTTGGAGTTCGCCGTGCTTGGGATCGGTGTCAATATTCGTGAAGAATCCGTCCCTGGTGAAAAGGATATCGATTTCCCAGCGACGTGCCTAGAAGATGTGGTTGGAAAGCGCGTGGACCGAACAGAGTTCTTGTTCGCTGCGCTGGAAGGGATCAGCGAGTGGTATCCCAAAATGGAGGCCAGAGACTTTGTCGAAGCATGGGATCGTCGATTGGCGTACCGAGGGCATGAAGTTGTCGTCCGGGCAGGGCAATCGGAGATCATCGGTAAGGTAGCAGGAATAGCAAAAGATGGCCAGTTAATATTGATAACAAACACAGGGGAACACGTTGAGTTGACGTTTGGGGATATGAAAATACGCCCTGTTGACAAGAGTCGGAAATAAGTTACACTGAGCCATGCAAGTTTGGGCTCCGAGGAGGTTAAGCATGTTCGATGAGCTGCGCGATATGTCGGATGAATCCTCAGAGATGGAGGAGAGAGATGAGATATTTTATGATCTCGAAGCCGAAGC
Source organism: uncultured Anaerolineaceae bacterium (assembly GCA_964385305.1). GTDB lineage: Bacteria > Chloroflexota > Anaerolineae > Anaerolineales > E44-bin32 > CAYLOP01. The sequence continues at coordinate 4,295 of CAYLOP010000029.1, forward strand.
AGCCCCTGAAGTTCGCGTCTTTGGGATGACTGTCGGTCAGCGCCTTATAATCGCTATCCTTCTCCTGGCTACGGTGACCGTATTAGGTATGTCTTGCTTGTTGGTATTTGAGAAGGTATGGTTCTAAGTTCACTTAAAAAAACGATCGTGTCTCCTGTTCGAGGGCGCACTGCGCTGCGCCCTCGTGTTTCTTAAGAATTTCTTCTGTAAGGATTTAGCCTCCTCGACGCTTTCCAATCAGCCTCCTGGGGTTAGGATCAAATGTGCCTCGGAGGAAGCCTCGATCTGTGCGCGCGACCATAACATAGGATGGTATTCAATGTTACGCCACGGATCGATCATATCGGTGTAATGTGGATGGAAGGCATGGCCGGATTGGCCGGTCGTGTGCATGGAGACCGATGCTCTGAGATCCCCGAGGTCAATGAGCTGGCGGTATGAGGGGACGGTTTCAACACTGTATGGATCGCTCATGTCATATCCGGTATTGTTCACGGTAGCGATTGTGCCATCCACGACAACAGGACCACGGTTAAAAATCGCCTCGATCAGACCGATACCGCTTTGCCCGAGGCTTTGATTCTCAAATGTCGCACGATGCATTTTCCCCCACTGCCAATTCGAAACATCATTCCCCATAGCTTCGGTACACTCGTCAACGGCTGCTTCGAGAGCGAGCAGGAGGATGTCTTCTCGTGTCTCTACTTCAGGGGTTGTAAGGTCGTCGAACCAAGGCGAATCGGGGTTAGATAGGATATTGGGTAATGCCACCGAAGCATTGAAGCGAGTACGCTTCAGAAGCTGTTCACCGAGTTCGTCGCGGAAGATTTGGTCCACAAGTTGGATACGTAGGGCTTCGAAGAGTGCGGCGCCCGAGCTATCGCGAGCGGCTTGCCCATCCCAGCGGTTGAGAATATCAACAGCTTGAGCAAGACGAGTGTTGGCAGGTTCAAGTTCCATGAGATATGGCAGGACAAGGGTCGCATAGAGTGGTTTGTTGTCGCCCTGAAATGTCATAAGGTCTTTTATCGACATAGAGGTTGCGGGTTCGATCAGTTCAACGAGGCGTTTTGCTCTGTAGCCAGCTGACCAATCCATGGAGATGAAATATGGATAGTCCGGTCCAACGACGGCATTATTGGCTGTGACGATATACCCTTCCGGCGGGTTGAACGCCATCGGCAGCTCATCAAAGGGGATCGTAGAAACCCACTCATATTGGGCTGTCCATCCCGGGACCGGAACGGAGCCGTCACCTGCCGCACGGATAGGGATGCGCCCAGGAGCCTGATATCCAATATTGCCTTCGATATCGGCATAGACGAAATTCTGACTGGGAACATCCCAATATTCGAGAGCTGACCGAAATTCATCCCAATTTTGGGCTTTGTCAATGAGGAAGACGCTCTCGAAAAGTGAACTCGGTTCGAGTGCAGTCCAGGAAAGCGCCAGTGGCTGCCAGCCGAAAGACCAATCTTCCTCACTACCACCGACGACGTCATTGATGATGGGGCCATGCCGTGTGCTGCGCACATAGATCACGTCGGGCTCTTCCTCGCCCGCGATCAGAATCTCTTCGCGATGAATCTCCATATCCAGCCATTGACCCAGGTATTGGTACTGGTTTGGATTCTCCGGATTAACAGCTTCAATGAATAGATCCTGTACATCCGGACCGAGGTTGGTGACGCCCCATGCGATATGAGCGTTATGCCCAATGATCACGCCGGGTGCGCTGGCAAACGACGCACCGACAACATCGTAGGGACACGCTGGGCCGACTGGCTCGCAGTGTAAGCCGATCTCATACCAGATCGAGGGCATTTGGATCCCTAGGTGAGGATCATTTGCCAATAGTGGGGAGCCAGATGCGGTACGTGAGCCAGCGATAACCCAGTTGTTGCTGCCAATATCCTCGCCAGCGCCTAAGGGGTGCATGTCGAACACCGGGTCAGGTACGGAAAGCATGGTCTCATGGGAGAGGGGATGTCCGACGATGACAGGGAAATCTTCGGGGTAGGGTGGCATGAGGGTAGCTAACGCGGGCGTGCCCAGCCGAGCTGTGATGTGGGCACGTGTGAGTTCGTCTGTCATATTACCCCCTAAATCCCATGCCATCACCTTCGCCCAGGTTAATGTGTTTTGTGGCGTCCATGGTTCGGGTGTGTAGCTTACGCCGGTAAGGCCGAGGAGGGTGAACTCGAGACCTAAGTGTCCCTGGTTAATGACCAAGTATGCATTAACACCGTCAGCATAAGCATCCAAGATAGCACGCTCCTCGGCGGCCATATTCTCCAACTCTTGCTCCGCAATGCGATGCCAGCCCAAAGTGCGGATGAAACGGTCATCTTCGAGCGTGGATGAGCCGAGGATTTCGGATAATCGCCCGGAGCCGATTCTTCGCCAGAATTCCATCTGCCAGAATCGGTCCTGGGCGTGTACAAAACCCTGCGCCAGGAAAAGATCGTGCTCAGTTTGCGCGTAGATATGGGGAATCCCATAGGAATCCCGATAGACATGGACGGGCGCGTCCAGGTTGGGAAGTTGCAGGGTGCCCTCAGTTTGTGGGAATGAACGGCGTACGAGGAACCAACCAAGTACAGCCAGAACGATCGCGAGGATGAGGATGAAGCTGAAGGTGATGACTATAATTCGTAAGGGGCGTGATCTCATCTACCGCCTCCATTCGTCTATAAGATGTATCCTTCATAGCAAAAAACCGAGAAATAGTCAATCTGTGCGAGAAGCATCAGTTGGCTCTGGCATCACTCTCGCGGTATAATATTCAAAAGCCCGCCGAAGGCGGGTTTTGCACGGATTAACACCGCTGAGGGAAGAAAGAATATGGAAATTGGCACAGTACGCCAGGTTGATATCGACGACCAAATGCGTGATGCCTACCTGGATTACGCAATGAGCGTGATCGTGGCGCGCGCCCTGCCCGACGCTCGCGATGGTTTGAAACCCGTCCATCGTCGGATCCTCTATGCCATGCATGAGATGGGAATCCGCGCCAGCACACCCTATCGGAAATCTGCTCGCATTGTTGGTGAGGTTCTTGGAAAGTTCCACCCTCACGGGGATGCCGCCGTCTATGATGCGATGGCACGGATGGCGCAAAAATTCTCGATGCGTTACATGTTGATTGACGGTCAGGGTAACTTTGGCTCGATCGATGGTGATCCTCCGGCCGCCATGCGATATACAGAAGCACGAATCGGGCGCATAGCAGAAGAATTGCTTACCGATATCGAAAAAGATACGGTTGATTTTGCGGACAATTTTGATGGTTCGCTTCAAGAACCAACCTGCCTTCCTGCTCAACTACCCAATCTGCTTTTAAACGGCGCCTCCGGCATCGCTGTTGGTATGGCTACCAATATCCCGCCCCACAATCTGAGCGAATTGGCGGACGCTATACGCTACATGGTGGATAACTACGATACGTTGGACGACGTTACCATCGATAAATTAATGCATTTCATACCTGGCCCGGATTTCCCCACCGGCGGCATGATCGTGGGCAACGCCGGCATCACACAAGCCTATACCACAGGAAAAGGGCGTATTGTGATGCGGGCTTTAGCGCACATTGAGGAGATGCGCGCGTCACGGTACCGCATTGTCATCACGGAGATCCCCTACCAGGTCAATAAGGCAAGCCTGATTGCGCGGATCGCCGAATTAGTTCGCGAAGGGCGGCTAAACGATATCTCTGACCTGCGAGATGAATCGGATAGGCGAGGGCTGAGCATCGTCGTGGAACTGAAACGTGGCGCCCAGCCGCGAAAGGTACTCAATCAACTCTTCAAATATACGCAGCTCCAAGCCACATTCGGCGTTCAAATGCTGGCGTTGGTGAATGAAGAACCTCGACTGCTCACGCTGAAGAGAGCCCTGCAGCTCTATATCGAGCATCGCAAGGTGATCATCACCCGCCGCTCGGAATATGAACTCAATAAGGCGCGCGCACGGGCCCATGTGCTTGAGGGTTTGCTCATCGCCTTAGCTAATCTCGACGACGTCATCTCCACGATCCGCAAATCGCCTGATGCCGATGTGGCGAAAAACCGCCTAATGAAGCGCTTCAAACTGAGTGAGGTACAAGCGCAAGCCATCCTGGATATGCAATTACGTCGTCTGGCGGCGTTGGAGCGAAAGAAGATCGAAACTGAATACGATGAGGTGAAGAAAGACATTGCCCACCTTGAAGATTTGCTACAAAGTCCTAAGAAAATCTTGAATTTGATTAAAGATGATCTAGGTGAGTTGGTTAAGAAGTATGGCGATGAGCGCCGGACGCGAATTGCGCCAGATGCCAGCGAGGAGTTTCGCGAAGAGGATTTGGTATCCGACGAGGCCGTACTCATCAGCATAACGCAGCGCAGTTATATCAAGCGGGTTGCAGCAAAAACCTATCGGCGGCAGGCAAGAGGGGGACGCGGCGTTACGGGACACACAATGCGAGATGAAGATGAGGTCCTGATGTTGATCCCTGCGCGCTCCCTGGATACCATACTGTTCTTCTCGGATCGGGGGAAGGTGTACTCTGAGAAAGCCTATCAGATACCAGATGTTGGGCGCACGGCACGCGGCATCCCGATTGTGAACATTCTAGCCTTGCCGCCCGATGAGTCTATCACCGCAGCCGTCCCCGTTCCGGACTTTGAGGCAGCCAATTATTGCACGATGGTCACACGCAACGGGAAGATTAAACGTGTCGCCCTTCCAGAGTTTGCGACCGTACGACCATCAGGATTGATCGCCATTAATCTTGAGAAGAACGATCTGCTTGGTTGGGTGCGACTGACCAGCGGTAAGGATGAGGTCATCGTCGTCACTGCGCGCGGCCAAGCACTCCGATACCATGAAAAAGAGGTTCGAGCGATGGGACGTCCTGCGATGGGCGTAAAGGCGATCAATTTAAAGAAAGGTGATTTCATCACCGGTATGGATGTGGTTGATGAAAAAGGGGATTTGCTGGTTGTGACTGCAAATGGCTATGGTAAACGCACACCACTGAAGGATTACCCTCCGAAAGGACGCGGAACTGGCGGTGTGATCACAATCAGCCGAGACAAGCTGTCGCTCACAGGGAAGATCGCTGCGGCGCGCGTAGTGGATGAGGATGACGATCTGACCATCATTTCCAGTGGGGGGATTGTCCTGCGTACGAAGATGAAGCAGATCAAACAGGCTAGTCGAGCAACGATGGGCGTACGCGTGATTAATCTGAAAGAGGGCGAAACTGTGGCATCGGTCGCCCGGACGGCGTCCAAGGACCTCATGGAAGAAGAAGTGGAGGAATAGGCTCAAAGAGCCCAAAGCTTGACTCTTGTATAGGCGCCGGCGCATTGTATGGACCGGCGTTTTCATTTATGACCCAACACACGCGCACTTGGGCTTTTAAGGTAGATCGGCTTTCTTGAGAGAGCGCGCATGCAATCGTCGCATCGAACTCGTAGCCAATCCTGTCCTGACAGCTTTGTCGGGGCGTACTGACCGCCTGGTTTGATCGCTCGAAGTGCGTTCGACCTGCGGAGAAGCTAGGACCGATGTACAAGCTTCCGCCCTTCATCTATCCATCCAATGTGTTGGATCTGTGTAACTTCCCCCAGTAGCCGCTCAACCATAGTTCGCATGTGTTCTGGGTCACCGCTTGTATAGTATGTTACACGGCCGATTTGATTCGGCGGGGCATTCAGGTTGGATCGCTCCAAGACTCGCATGGTCTGGCGCGCGATAGCCGGTGAGGGGTCGATGACCTGAACCATAGGACCGACGAGTTCTTTCAACACGGGAATAATGAAGGGATAGTGCGTGCACGCCAACACGAGGGTGTCGGCTCCTCTCGCAATCAGTGGGGCAACGTTTTCACGCAGGATCTTGCGAGTCTGAGGACCGTCTAGGTCGCCAGCCTCAATCCGTTTCACTAGGCTGGGCAAGGTCTGCTCGAGGATCGTAACATCTCGTGCAAAGCGCTCCACAACCGAAGCGAACAACTCCCCCTGGAAAGTCGCCTGGGTGGCAAGAACACCCACGACGCGCGATCGTGTTGACTTGGCTGCTGGCTTAACAGCTGGTTCCATCCCTACGATGGGGATGTCGGGATAATTCTCCCGGAGCGCCCGTAAGGCTGCGGCGGAGGCAGTATTACAGGCGACAACGATTAATTTCGCAGATTCTTCTAGAAGGAAATGTGTGATGCCGTGGGAGAAGCGGCGAACTTCGTCTAGCGAACGGTTGCCATAGGGCACGTTTTCTTGATCGGCCAGGAATAAAACATCCTCACTGGGGAGAAGTGACCGAATTTGACGCAGGATGGAGAGACCTCCCACGCCGGAATCGAATACGCCAATCGGCCTAGCGTCCATGTGGGGAAGCGTACTCTTTGGTAGCCGATTTCGTCAAGCCTTCGAACAAGGTGCGTGATTCACGCCGATTGAGTAATCTTTCGGGATGCCATTGCACGCCAATGAAGAAGGGGTGTTCATCGGCTTCGACGGATTCGATGATGCCGTCTGGCGCTTCTGCAACGACTCGAAGCTTTGGTGCGACTTTTTGAATCGCCTGGTGATGGCGGCTGTTGGTTTCGATCTCACCCTCACCGAGGATATCTGCAAGTTTTGAACCCCGGAGAATGCGCACGCGATGTGCAAGCATACTTGGGGGTTGGTCTTGGAGATCGTGATCGATCGAGGTTGAAGTCTCGTCTTTGATATCTCTTATCAAGCTCCCACCCAAGGCGACGTTGATCACCTGAATGCCGCGGCATATCGCCAGGCATGGCTTATGGCTTTCGAAAACCCAGCGCGCCATCGTTAATTCGCACAGGTCGCGAGCTTCATCAACGGATTGCAAGGTGGAGATCGGTTCGGCGTCGTAGAATTTAGGGTGGACATCTCCGCCGCCACTTAGAAGCAGGCCATCGATATTTTCGAGGAGCGCGTGCAGCGCGTCGGATTGTAAACCATTGGGGATCAAAACAGGCAAGCCGCCTGCATCAGCAACTGCTTGGGCGTATGGCATTGGGAGTGTATACGTTTCAGTCAACTCTGAAGCGATACGCTTGTTAGAAACGGAGATGCCTATCAAGGGTCGCATTGTATACTCATGCGGGGAAAAAAGAGGTGCAGCATACCTAGCTGCACCTGTATTATCAAACGATGGCGTTACTTCGCACGTTTTTCTCGCAGTCGGGAGCGTTTCCCAACCCGATCGCGCAGGAAATAAAGCTGAGCACGGCGCACATGCGCTCGTCGCTGAACCTCAACTTTCTCAATACGCGGTGAGCGGAGAAGGAATGTGCGTTCGACGCCGATCCCGTGCGAGGCTGTTCGGCGCACGGTGAAATTGGCGTTATTGCCGCCTTTTCGAAGGCGGATAATCGTTCCACGGAATTCTTGCACCCTCTCGCGGTCCCCTTCTTGAATACGTGCGTGGACACTGACCGTATCACCTGGTCGTAAATCGGGGATGTTGGGGTTTACGGGTGCTTCCAGAGCCTTCATTGGATCGCTCATAATCTCTCGCCCTTTAGTGATCTACATACGACCCGCCGCCCGCGCGTGCAGGGCGGCGTGCGCTGAAGTATACCACATCCTTTTTAAGAACGTCCAGGTTTAGTTTGTGAGCACTCTTCCTTGGCGTTATGGTCTTGAAAAAGATAGTTTGTTCTCGTGTGAGAGAGGTTTAGCAAAGTGAGCCTGGGACACGCATGCCTGGTGGCAAGGTGGCTACAATCGAAGCTGTTGTCGCGCGAGACAAAGCCCGACCAGTGTCTTCGCGTCTCGAAACTCCTGTCGTGCAATCATCCCTTGGATTTCCTGCCAAGTAAAACGTTCAATACACAGATCTTCATCGGAATCCGGTGTCAAAGGATCGTATGTGAGATCTTGGGCAAGGAAGTATTGGATGAATTCTGTGGAGTAGCCTGGCGCCAAGTAAGTTCCCCCCAGGTTTGTCAGTTTCCCGGGAGACATGCCGATCTCCTCCCGACTCTCTCTCACAGCACAGGTTCGCGGGTCTTCGTCGTGCTCAAGGGTGCCTGCAGGCAGTTCAAGCAAGATTTCGGAGGCAGGGTGGCGATATTGACGCACAAGCACGATTTTTCCATCGCTGTCGATTGGAATAAGCGCTACCGCGCCTCCATGTTCAACCAGGTCGACACGCATGGTATGTCCTGTGGGTGCTTGAACGCTGTCAATGCGCACGCGAAATACTTTCCCCTCGAAAATGATCTCTGACCTCTGTAGGATGTATTCCATGCGCTTCTCCATCTCTCTTAGGATGATTTGCGGATTAGCGGGCGGACATAAGGAGGGGCAGACACACGGGTCTGCCCCACATTTCTTTCAAGAATTCGCCTCAAGTGAGACGAGGTTTCGCTGGGGATCAAACTTGTGCAATAAAACGCTTCCGCCTCTCCTGACCTCAATTGACAGCTCCCCTTGCGTGCTTAGGGGATGATGAGTTCTTGTCCTGGATAGATATTGGCAGGGTCTGACAGGTTGTTGGCATTGATGATGGCTTGCGGGTCAACACCATAGGTTCGCGCGATCTGCCAAATCCATTCGCCAGGTTGCACGACATGCGTGACCCCGCCAGCAACTGGCGTCCCAACGACAGCTGTTGCCTCGGTTGTGGTTTCGGACAGGGGGATTTTCAGGACCATGCCCGGTGAAATATCACTTGGGTCCGACAAACCGTTCAGGTCGATGATGTCCTGGGGGTCTACGTTATAGTCCCGAGCGATCTTCCAGATCCAATCCCCTGGTTTGACCGTGTACTCTACCTGGCCGCCAGGGATCGGTGTTGCCGTTGGCGTTGTAGCGACGGAGCTCTCCGTTTCTACTGGTGTGGCGGTCTCCGTGGGCTCCTCGACAGTGGGCGTGCTACTCTGGCTCTCCTCGCCTTCGGACGCCTGTGCAGTTTGGGTGAGGATAGCCGAGCGTATGGCGTCCATTGTGGCCTGTGTATCAGACTGCGCACTAGGGACCTCCCCTTCATCAGTTGAAGGAGGCGGCGTGGAGGCAGAACGAGTGCAAGCCGAAGTACTCAGGACGAGAATGGCGGTTATAGCGATCAAGGAGATGCGCAAGCGCTTGTTACCCATTTGATCCTCCTATGGATTTGAAGTACCGATCTGTGTGGGCCACTCGCTGGCACTTTCTACCTTAAAAGCACAGAATGGATCGTTCTCTGTGGTGGTCCACCATCTGTTAGGATAAAAGCTATTTCTAGCCCCTAATATCCCTCAAGCGCGCATAGTAGCACAGGTGTTTGAGTGCGTCAAGCGAGCAGACTGCGTTTTCCCTGGTGCAATACCTGTACCACATGGCATTCTTTAAAACTAGTTATGCAGGATGTCGAACGCAGTATTCCCTCAAAATATCTTGTCCGTAGGAACTTGATGTGGCAAGGTTGTGCATAATATAGACGGCGGCATGGAGGGAGATTTCTCATCGCGGTGCTGTTTACCGACGCGAAGGCATAATGAGGAAATGTCAAAAGGAGAAAAATAAACGGCCTGGCGCTAACTTTCACCAGGCCGTCAACAGCCCTATTGATTCGCGCAGTTCAGCTAGCCGCAAACTCACGCATGACGGGGCGGAATTTATAGCCATAGATGAGCGTGCCACGTTCCCCGTCGGAGCGCAGCTTGCGTGTCACCATTTCGACAGGCATCCCGATCTCGATGGCGTCTGTACCCTCCTCGATGTCGGTGATTTGCGCCGTGACCATCGGACCTTCTTCAAGTCGAACCAAGGCAACCGTGTAGGGGGCTTGCTCTTCATGGCCCTCAGGAGCTTGATACACTGTGGAGTAGGAATACACTTCTCCACGACCGCTGAAATGATAGCGCGTGCGTGCATCCTCACCGCACTCAGGGCAAATATCCCTAGGCGGAAAGATCTTGCCGTGGCAGTGTGGGCAAACTTCACCCACCATGGCATATCGTTGCTGATTTATTCTCCAGTGTCGTGATACTTCCATGCTTTGCCTCAATATCGCTAGGATGATGTTTCTAGGGCTTTAGTTTATGGGTAAGAGACTCTCAGGAGCTATCAAATCGCTCTCAAGCCCCATCCACTCGCTCGAAAATATGGGTTACGGCAGTTGCACCAGTGCCCCCGATACATTGAGCCATGCCGATTCTTGCTCCAGCGAGTTGATTTTCGCCCGCTCGGCCTTGAAGTTGAAGGGCAATCTCTGCCGCCTGGTAAACGCCCGTTCCGCCTCCAGAATCTCCACGAGCCTTGGAGCCGCCAAAGGTGCAAATAGGGATGCGACCATCTTTCGCGATGTCGCCATCTTGCGCGAGCCGCCAACCTTCACCGCGCGGAGCGAAACCGGCCGCCTCCAGGGACAAAGCCGCGTAGATCGAGAAAAGGTCGTGCAACTCGAATAAATCGATGTCATCTGGTGTGATTCCGGCCTGCTGATAAGCTTCTTGAGCGGATTGCGCGTTTGCCGTGAGTTCCAAGGGATCGGGTCTGTCGTGGAGTGCGACAGCGGTGATCGAGGAAGTGGATGCCGCGATACGAACTTTCGGACGTGTGGGCTCAAGCGGGAAGGCGCCTTCGCGAACGAGTATGATCGCTGCCGCGCCATCCGCGATGGGGGCGGCATCAAACATGTTCACCGGATCACTAACCATTGCTGCACGCGCATAGGCCTCAGGCTTGATGGCCCTTCTGAACATAGCATTGGGATTGCCTACAGCGTTGGCATGTGCGGTGATGCTGAAGCCTGCAAAAGCGTCACGAGGCACCTGGAATTCATGCATGTAGCGCCGCATAAGTATCGCCGCCTGTGATGTGGGGGTGATGCCGTGGATCGATTCGTAATCGGCATCACTGGCTGTCGTCAGAGCCGCATCAACCTCCGAGCTTAGGCGCTCAGTGATTTTCTCGACGCCAACCACAAGCACAACATCCAACATGCCGGCAGCAAGCGCAAGGTAAGCATGTCGTAGAGCCATGCCGCCTGAAGCGCCCGCGGCCTCGATCGTGGCGGCTTCGACTCCTCGCAGTCCGGCAAAATCGGCGATAAGTGCGCCTAATTGCGATTGCCTCGATAGCGCGGGTGCGAGCATGTTCGCTACGTAAATTGCTTGGGGTCGCACGCCGCCGGCGTCGGCGCGGGCAGCCTCTATCGCCTCCAGGGCGAGTTCGCGCAGGTGTTTTTCCCAATGCTCGCCAACGGGTGTAAGACCAACGCCGGCAACAAGTACGTCATTTACGCCGTGTTTTTTCTTGTTCATCATCATTTAAGTGTCAATTTACCTCGAAAGCGTGCATAGGTCGCGTAATCGATCTCCGTTCGCCGAGCAATGTATGCCTGTGTACCCATCGACCGCTCTCTTCGACTGGGGAGCAGATCTGTCGTATGAAAACTCATAGCATCAGACCCGGCGCCCGAGCCATACGAAACCATAAGGATTCGCTCTCCTGGTTGTGCGATATCGAGAATAGCGGTGAGGCCAACAAGTGCTGAGCCGGCATACACGTTACCGATCTTGGAAACGAGCAATCCTGCTTCGATTTGCTCGTTGTTGAACCCCAATATGTGCGCAACGCGTACCGGGAACTTCGTATTCGGTTGATGGAAGACTGCATATTGATAATCTTCAGGCGAGGTGCCCATCGCTTCCATGAGAGCTTGCCCAGCCGTCGTGATATGTTTAAAGTAGGCTGGTTCGCCGGTAAACCTTTCACCGTGCTCGGGATATTTTTCATTAGCCCTACGCCAGAAATCGGGTGTGTCGGTGGCGAAGGAATAGCTACCTTCGATGACAGCTAGACTTTCGTCCATTGGTCCCAGCAGATAGGCTGCGCCACCTGCGCCGGCGGTGTATTCGAGCGGGTCGCCAGGTCGCCCCTGGGCAGTGTCCATGCCGATGGCAAGGGCATAGGGTGCCATGCCAGAGCCCACAAAGCCGATTGCAGCTTGCATGGCTTCTGTACCAGCCTTACAGGCAAATTCCCAATCGGCGGCCTGTGTATTGGGCGTGGCGCCGATCGCTTCCGCCACGATCGTGGAAGTGGGTTTTACCGCGTAAGGATGCGATTCTGAGCCAACCCATACCGCACGGATTTGCGTGGCGTCGATTTGGGCGCGAGCAAGTGCATTACGAGCGGCCTCGATGGACATTGTGACCACATCTTCATCGATCCCAGCAACGGCTTTTTCCTCAACCGGTACGCCCCCTGCACCTGCCTTCCATATACGAGCGACTTCTCGAGCTGGCAAGCGATAACGCGGGATGTAGGCGCCATAACCAACAATGCCGACATCTTGAATGGGCTTGAGAATTTTTGGTTTTTGATGTTCTGTCATGCATTCCTTCCTGAGACCCACATTCTCTTCAGAATCTCGCGAGAGGGTGAATGGGGGTCATTTCTGCTCCCGTAGAGGCGATATCCCGCTGATAATTTAAACAGAAGATCTCAGCTACGCATCCGAAACGGATGGCTTCAATCTTTCAAGCCGAGCTGCCTCACCAATCCTTGTGCGCGCTCGAGTCGAATGACACCCTCGCGAATCATGCGTTGGGCGACTTGTTCGATCTGTTCTCCTTGAGCGCCAGCGGCAATGGCTATCTGCCTGGCATGAAGGGACATGTGCCCGCGTTGGATGCCCTCAGTCACGAGCGCTCGCAGGGCGGCAAGATTTTGGGCCAGACCGACTGACACGATGATCTCCGCTAATTCTCGGGCGCTCTTCACACCCATTAGTTTAAGGCAAACGTTTGCAGCAGGATGAACGCGCGTTGCACCACCCACGATACCTACGGCCATCGGCATCTCTAGCTCGCCGATCAACTCTCCTCCCTGGCCAATACGCCATTGGCTGAGGGATGTGTACCGTCCATCACGCGCGGCATAGGCATGGGCACCCGCCTCGATGGCGCGCCAATCGTTGCTCGTGGCTAAAACGACGGCGTCGATGCCGTTCATGATCCCTTTGTTGTGCGTGGCGGCGCGGTATGAATCCGCGGCCGCAAACGCCCATGCTTCAACAATCCTGTCCCTGACCTGTTCTCCCGGAAGTTTCTCGTACGTCAAGACATCAGCAGGGATTCGGCAGCGTGTGCGAGCTAGGCGACGATCGGCAAGGTTGGACAAAATACGCAGGTTGACTCGTCCACCCGTGAGTTCTTCAACTTTCGGCGCCAACCGTTCTGCAACGGTATTGATGGCATTGGCTCCCATGGCATCACGGGTGTCGAATATCACATGCACGATCAACATCGGACCCACCGTAGTTTCGTGTAGAAGACGGACCTCCACATCACGAGCGCCGCCGCCAAGTTGGACAATGACCGGGTCAACCTCATCCGCAAGCGTCAAGATTTCTGTCTTGGCTTCCAAGAGGCGTGCATGCGCGCGCTCGAAGTCTGGCACTTCGAGGACCTGAAGCTGGGCGATCATTTCGGGTTCAGTGGTGTGAGCTGTGAAACCACCGCCCGCACGCGCCAACTTGGCCATGAACGATGCACCTGCAACCACGGAAGGTTCTTCAATGACCATCGGTACCAGCACTTCGCGCCCGTTTACAAGGAAATTCGTCGCAACAGCTAGTGGAATCCCAAAAAGTCCAATTACGTTTTCGATCATGTGATCAGCTTGTTCGAGGGTCAGACCATCCCTTCCTTGCAGGATCCATAGCTCATCCTCATCCAACCCTGCTGTAGCGGCGATCTTCTCGAGACGCTCTTCAGGCTGGAGTTTATATAGGCCAGGAAGATGAGCTGAGGTTGTCCTAGACATAACGAATCTCCTGTCTGCAATCAAGCTGCTTATGTATACGGTTTTCGTTCTAGCAAAAACTATCAGGATTGCTAGGGATTTGCTAAATGAGGTGAATAGGGTAGAATCGGGATATGTGGATGGACGAGGTGATGTGGACAACCTGGACCAGAAGTTAGAGAGTCGGTCTGAAATTCGCAAAAACCATTCAGACACAGAGTCACGCATGGGAGCACTGCATCGGGCAACACTGACTCTGTTTTCTGACCTTTCCCTAGATGGTGTACTCAGGCGAATCATACATGCGGCGAGAGAACTTTCCAACGCACGGTATGCTGCTTTGGGTATCCCAGATGGGAAAGGTGGGTTAGAAAAATTCCTCACCCTTGGTCTTTCCGACGAAGAGCTTCAACGCATGCCCCATGCGCCTGAGGGAATTGGGCTTTTAGGTGAGATGTTGCGGACCGGGCGCAGTATCCGTATCGCGGACACTTCAAAACACCCCAGTGCGGTTGGGTTCCCCCCCGGTCATCCTAAAATGCGATCATTTCTTGGTGTCCCCATCGCTGCATATGGTCGCCCGCTTGGTCAGATTTATCTCACAAACAAGATCGGCGCGGATCAGTTTTCCGCGGAGGATCAGCGTCTCATAGAGATGCTCGCCTCACATGCAGCCGCAGCGATTGAGAATGCCCGTTTATATCGACAGGTATTGGATAATGAGATCGAGCTCGCACAGCGCAATCTTGAGCTCGAGTTGGTTAACGCACTCACAACGACTGTAAGTTCCACGATGGATCTTACTGAGATCTTGGAACTGATGTCGGAGCGGGTGGTTCAGCTTTTTGGCGCTATGGCAGGGGAAATTTTCCTCCGGGAGCAGGCGGAGGGGATCTACCGACTTGCGGTTCATCAGGGGGATGGGATCGGTAAGTTTTGGAAGGACCAGCATTTCGGCCCCGGTCAAGGCTTCATCGGCCATGTCGCCAAGCTTGGAAAACCGTTCTTCTCGTATGCGCTCGAGGATGAGCCGCATTTCATCAGTCAGCAAGTGATCGATGAAGGCGTTGGCACCCTTGTGGGTGTACCGCTCACTGCACCCGGTCAGGTCATGGGTGTGTTATGCCTCGTCTTTCATGGCGAACGACAGATCCATGATCGTGAAGTCGGCTTGCTGGAAGCTGTCGGCGCAGGGATCGGAATCGCGGTTGAGAACGCCCATTTGTATCGTAGAGCAAGGCGTTTGGCGGTGCTCGAGGAGCGTGAGCGCATCGCAATGGATCTGCACGATGGCATTATTCAATCAATTTATGCGGTGGGTTTGATCCTTGAGTATGTCCGAATTCAAATGAAGGAAGCTGAAAGCGTCGGCTACGATAAGCTCGAGCAGGCCATCAAAGGCCTCAATGTGGTTATCGGTGATATCCGCTCCTACATTCTCGACCTCCAGCCTAGCCGTATTCAAATCGATGATCTCGAACAAGCTTTCCAGCAGCTTGTGAGGGAGTTTAAAGCCAATGCGCGGATAGATCTAACCTGCAAGATAGAAGCCGAATCCATTTCCAAATTACCGCAACCTATCGCAACTGAATTGTTTCTCATTGCACAAGAGGCGCTCGCTAATGTCGCGAAACACGCTGGTGCGACAAGCGTCTTACTCAATTTGCAGCAAGCAGAAGATGAGCTCCTTCTTCAAGTCATTGATAACGGACGGGGCTTCGAGATCGACACGGCGCCGGTTATCCTGGGTCACGGATTATCAAATATGAGGGAGCGGACGCAGAACATTGGGGGAAAGCTAGAGATCGTGTCCCGCCCGAACGAAGGTACAACGATTAGTGTACGATTGGATGCTAGCCGCCTCTTACAAAGATTACCCACAGCCTCGTAAATCTACGTTTCCCAATCAGAAACGCATTTGAGCTTTATATCCTAACTTCTATGACAGTTAGCAATTCGCTTGGGGAAGTTGATCACTGGAGCAAGCATACACTTGGACTTATACTGGACACAACTCAACTGGGGAGAAGACGGAAGTGTGCGCAGCACGGTTGTATATCGTTGATGAACATGATTCGGTCAGATCGGCGTTAGCTGAGTATCTTGACCGCGCTTCGAATTTAACAGTCGTTGGGCATACAGCCGATGTTGATAACGCACTGGAGGAGATCAAGCACGCCCAGCCGGATGTTGTATTAGTTGAGGTAAAGCGGACGGACGGGATGGGGTTAGAGATTATCCGCCAAATTTCAAGGTTGCCGGATGCCCCTCAGCTTATTGTATTCACCTCCTATCCGACAAAGTGGGAAGAAGAAGCCGCTGTGCGAGCGGGCGCAAGCTTGTATGTGCTCAAGGACATCAAATCTGACGAATTGGTAGAGCATATTTCCAAGTTGGCAGAACTGGCCTAATTGTGGCATCTTGTCGATCTTATATCTCTGCCCCTGAGTTAGCGGGGGCGTTTACTTTTAAGGATGTGTGGGGGATCTCTGCGCCTTGTCGATCGGGGTAGCCATGCGGATATCGTGGCTGGGTTTGTGTAGATAAGTTACATGTTTGCTTACCTCTTCCGATCTGGCAAGGGTGAAAGGATTCGATTCTCGTGAAGGGGTATGATCATCTTGCAACTCCGCATACATTCCGTTATAGTTCTGAAGACTTCATTTAGGAGGTAAGCCTATGCCCATGACTGATAAGCAGCGCAACATCCGACGACGGCAGCGTCGGGTGCGGAAATTGCGTCTCCTAAAAGCGAGATTGGCGGAGACACAAGATAGCAAGACGCGAGACCGTTTAATCGAGAAGATCCGACGCATTTCTCCCTGGGAGCCTCTTCCCAAGAAATAATGCAGAGCGCCTCGATGATGGATTGTTTTCCATCATGGGGCTGCTTCATCGGTTTACGTAAATTAACACTAACCATAGATTATTAGAACCTCTTCTCTATGCGGTCTCAGGTTCTTTCGTTATCACGTGCATGGCATCTGGTTTTATGAGCATTGTAAGGCTTGGCTTCGCTCCTATGTTCAGATTACTAAAGTTGGCTACCCCCCATCTCTGGTGTGTCTCCAACATGCTAACTTCAAGAAGAGCGATGGTCGGTGGCGTGATGGCGACCAGGCTGCCAGACCTGCGGTGAAACGCAGCAACAACAGGCTGGGGCGCGGGGATGGTAAAGCGGTGCGTATACTTCATTGCAACAGGTCCCGAAGCGCCGCTTCCGCATCTGGAAATTGGAATACGAATCCCATTTCCTGTAGGCGTTGTGGGATGACACGCGGTCCCTGCAAGAGTGTCTGCGCCATCTCCCCGAAAACGAGTTTCATGGCGAAACCGGGAAGTGGAAGGAAGGATGGCCGCTTTAAAACGCGACCTAAAACACGACTGAAATCTGCATTGGTGAGCGGATTGGGTGCGGTGAGGTTATATACGCCGGAGGCATCGCTTCTTGTGATGAGGGCGCGGATGGCAGAGACGACATCAGCGATGTGGATCCAGGAGAACCATTGCTTCCCGCTGCCAATCGGCCCGCCGAGGAAAAGCTTCGTCTGCAGGACGATCGGAGGAAGGGCGCCGTCATGGGCATTTAGAATAGGGCCCATGCGTATGACCACACGACGAAGCCCCTCTGCTTCAACCTGCTTCGTCGAGGGTTCCCAGAAATTTGCACATACGTCGCTCAGGAAATCATCCCCTGGAGGGCTCGCTTCGGTCGCATGGGTGTTTGTCGATGCGTAATAATCCACACCCGAGGCCTGGATCAGAACTTTGGGTTTTACGTGTGCGCGTTGAACAGCTTGCAGAATCGCCTGGCCGGCGTTCAGGCGGCTCTCCTTGATGCGCCGTTTTCGTTCCTCGGTCCATCGAAACGCAATTGGATTCGGGCCTGCAAGGCGTTCGCCCGCCAGGTTTATGATGGCGTCCGCGCCTTCGACGTATGCGCTCCATCCGTTTGCAGTCTCCCCATCCCAGGGCGTAAGTTGTACCTGAGCAGGCAAGCCATTTTTCTTTTTCTCTGGGTTGCGGCTGGGGACGATGACTTCATGACCGTCCTTTACGAGACTGGTGGAAAGAGCGACTCCAAGCATCCCAGTGCCGCCTGTGATCATGACACGCATTTTCGACACTCCTTATTTATGTGCGCCCGCTTCGACTTGCGCCGAGTAGGCTATGGATCGGGGAAGGTGTTCCAGGATCGGTCTTCAATTCTCGCCAAGCTCTTTGCGAAGCGATTGATGGTGGATATCTAAGTATAGCTCCAATTGTGCGACAGAAAGCCCATAGCATATGGATGCACTGGCAGGTAGGCAGTAGTGCTTTTCATTCGACAATACAACCACATAACTACGAAACGGAAACCAAGCGGGTATCACGCCATTCTAGTACGTGGGTCCCTTGACACCCCCCTGGAATTCGTGTAAAGTAAGTGAAATGTAATAACATTATTACAGGCCGTTAATTACATCATGTCTTCGCCGCGCCGAAATGGAAGGATGACCATGGCATCGCCGGGTGGAACTCGCCCAGCCTTACGAACGACGATCGATCGGAAGAGTCCGATCCCATACTACGTCCAGCTCAAGTATGCTTTGAACGAAGGGATCGAGAGCGGGCATTGGAAACCGGGCGATAAGATACCCAGTGAGTTTGAACTTTGCCAGATGTTCGGCGTCAGTCGAACGGTGGTTCGCCAAGCGCTTGGTGAGATGCGCTACGAAGGGCTTGTGGTGCGCGAAAAGGGTCGGGGAACGTTTGTGGTTGAGCCGAAAATCAGAAGTCGCAGCCTGGTGCACTCGTTGGTCGGCTTCTACGAAGACATGGCCGAACGGGGTTTCCCACCCGTCACAGAAGTGCTTGAGCAGGTCATCGAACCCGCCAGCCTGAAACAGGCGGCCAACCTCGTTCTCGAGCCCATGACGCCGGTGATCAAACTTGTCCGCTTGCGCTTCGTTCAGGATGAACCGATTGTTTTGGTGAGTTCTTACCTGCCTTACGATCTCTGCCCGAAGCTGGTGAAGGCCGACCTAACCCATCAGTCGCTTTATGCCTTTCTCAAGCAGGAATACGGGCTTTCTGTCGCACGGGGGCGGCGCATGATAGAAGCCGTTCTGGCAACCGACCGGGAGGCAAGCTTGCTGCAAATCGAGAAGGGAGCGCCTCTGTTGAGGTTGGAGAGTGTCAGCTACCTGGAACATGGAACACCTTTGGAGTATTTCAATGGGGTGTTCCGCAGTGATCGCTCTCAATTCGAGGTCGTGATCGACCGAAGGCGAGGGAGCGTCCCAGGCGAGCCTGGGTTTGTGGGTCAAGACGAGGCATGGCTTGGATAGGCGGTCGTGAGACCGACGATCCATAGTACCAACGGAGAGTGCCGGAGTGCCTACGAAGGACCGAATAGAGCAAATGGTGCGCCGAGTGGTTTACCGAACGCTCGGACTTGAGGGGCGCTCGAAACGAGCTCCAGCAAGGCCGCTTGTGACCGAACGGGACATCCATGACATTCCGTATGGTGGGGAATTTGCGGTTCCCATAGGAGCACTTGTTACACCTCTTGCCCGGCAAATAGCCATGGATCGGCGCGTGACTTTGGTGGAAGCAGGAGCAGCAACCCAACCGCAGGCGACTGAGGAGATGCGTACCGCCCCTGCACCTGTAACCCAAGATTCGAATAAGGTAGCCATAGGGGCTGACCACGGGGGATACGAGTTGAAAGAGGTTCTAAAAAGTCATCTTTCCGAGCTGGGCTACACGGTCGTCGACTGTGGAACGGATAGTAAAGAGTCGGTCGATTATCCGGATTTTGCTTTCGCGGTAGCTCAATTGGTCGGACAGGGCCAGGTCTCATACGGCATCGTGATTGATGGCGCGGGCATCGGCTCGTGCATGGCAGCCAACAAAGTGCCTGGCGTACGTGCATCGATGTGTTATGACCAAGGGACTGCGATCAATAGCCGAGAACATAACAATGCCAATGTCTTGACCCTGGGTGCTGGGATGATTGGCTCCAACCTAGCCCGGCAGATTGTCAAGACCTGGCTCACAACTCCCTTCGCCGGTGGAAGACACGCGCGAAGAGTAGACAAAATAACAGCGATTGAACGACGTTTCACGAGGTGACCCTGTTGGCCACCTATGTTTAAAGATGAGAGAACGATTTAAATACAATGGACAAATTAGAAGAAGCAACGATAGAACGCATCATAGAACAGATCACACGCAATGTGTTAATTCTTTTACAGGATACGCAGCAAGAGTCGAATGGCAATGGCGCTTCCACCATCTCGGCAAATAACTATGTAGAACACGTGCAGCCTGTTGTCAACGCTGGAGCGGACCGTGTCGCCAGCACGCTAGGCGTCGCACCAACGGATGGACGCTTAGCGCATATGATCGACCACACGATCCTCAAGCCCGAGGCTTCGCAAGATGAGATCGCTCAGTTGTGCTACGAGGCTCGGAAGTACAACTTCGCTTCGGTCTGCATCAATCCGACGAATGTGAAATTGTGTGCAGATCTTTTAGAAGGTAGCGGCATCCCGGTTTGCACGGTTGTTGGTTTTCCGCTAGGTGCCACGCCGACCGATGTCAAAGTGTTCGAAACCCAGAAGGCCATTCGCGATGGTGCCAGCGAAGTGGACATGGTGATCAACGTTGGTGCGCTGAAGTCGCGTGACTACGAGCTGGTTGAGCGTGATATCGCCTCGATTGCGAGAGCCTGCCACGCAGGCAATGCCATTCTCAAGGTGATTATCGAGGCGGCGTTGTTAACCGATGAAGAGAAGGTCGTCGCCTGCCAACTGGCAAAGGTTGCTGGTGCAGACTTTGTCAAGACGTCTACAGGCTTTGGGCCCGGTGGGGCTACTGCGGAGGATGTTGCCTTGATGCGGCGTGTGGTTGGACCCACAATGGGTGTCAAGGCAGCGGGCGGGATTCGAACCTACGAGGACGCGCAGAAAATGATCGCGGCCGGTGCAAGCCGCCTTGGCGCTAGCGCCAGCGTGAAAATTGTGGGTGGGTCCGAAAAGTAATCGCAAAGGAGACGTTGGATGACGGTTGATTTGCGAACGTACGTTTTCCTTGACAGCTTGCAGCCGCAGCATGCGGCTTACCTGGGCACGGTGGCGCGTGGTTTCCTGCCGCTACCGCACGACACCTCGCTGTGGGTGGAAATTTCGCCAGGGATTGAGATCAATCGCATCACGGATATCGCGCTGAAAGCCACCCGGGTTCGCCCTGGGATGCAAGTTGTGGAGCGTCTCTACGGTTTACTCGAGGTGCATCACGAAGTGCAGGCTGAAGTACGGGCGGCAGGTGCGGCGATTTTGGACGCCCTGGGAGTAGAGGAATCTGATCGCATTAAACCAAAGGTTGTCTCCAGTCAGATCATTCGCCACATCGACGCCCACCAGGTACAGCTTATCAACCGCATGCGCTACGGGCACATGCTTCTGGCAGGGCAGACTTTGTATGTTTTAGAGGTCGAGCCAGCAGGCTATGCCGCGCTGGCTGCCAACGAGGCAGAAAAAGCCGCACTTATCAATATCCTTGAGGTACGTTCGTTTGGCAGTTTTGGACGTGTTTATCTGGGCGGCGAAGAGCGAGACATCATGGCAGGTTACGGCGCTGCCATCGCTGCCCTTGAGGGTATGAGCGGTCGTGAAGTCGAGACAAAACGCAAGGATTAACGCCCTAAAGGAATGCTAGAGGGCAATTTAATGTGGATTGATGTCGATTTAATCTTGGTACGACAGGTCCGAAGTCTGCGGAATTCAGTGCGGAGATGAACATGTGTGCGGTCTTCGACTGTTGTGTCCACCGGTAGCGGTTTCAAACGCTATTCCGGCCCAAACATAGAACCCCAGTCATCAGGAGGGCAG